>NZ_JAVRFJ010000024.1:0-150533 GCF_031845845.1 Streptomyces gottesmaniae | reverse complement strand
GGGCCGCGCCCCGTCAGGGGCCTGCGGCCCGGTAGGGGCGCGGGGAACGGCGCGAGAAGCCCCACCCGCCCGCACCCGAAGAACCGGCCGACGCGGGGGCGGCTGGGGGGCGACCCCCGGCGTTCAGCCCACCAACCAACCGCAACCGAACCCCCGCCACCCCCACCCGCACCGTCTGCCCCCACGTCAGCTCCAGCGCGTCCCCCTCCATCCCGTCCCCGAACGCGATGAGGCGATCCGACTCGACCGTCAGACGGAGGTGGGACGCCGCCGCCAACTGCCCCGCCACCAGGGACGTCCCGGTCGCCGGGGAGGGCCAGGCCTCGCGGACGAACCACAGGAGGCGGGCCTCGGCAGGGCCGGGAAGGGGCAGCGCGCTGGCCCGTTCCTGCCAGACGGACCGGATCCACCCGCTCGCCCCGGTCCCCGTCCCGACGAGCACCCCGGACGAGGCCTGGGGCTCGACGACACCCCTGTCGCCGTCGAGCCCCAGACGGTACCGGGCGGTCTGGTGCCCCGCCGCGCCGAGATAGATCTCGTTGAGCGCCACCAGCCGCTGTGTGTCGTCCGCGACGGCCTCGACCATCGTCAACTCGTCCATCGGGCAGTCGTGTCGGAGCGAAGCGGACAGCAACCGCACCGCCTGCCCGGGCTGATGCCGCACCAGCACCCCGGGGTTGCGTCGCGGATCGGGGTTGATCCCCACCACCGGCTGTCCGGCGAGGTACTTCGCCACATTGGCCACCAGGCCGTCCTGTCCGACCACGACCACCACGTCCTCGGGGGCGAACAGAAACCGGTCCAGGTCGGCACGCTCGACCCGTGCCTGACGCCACGTCAGCGGAACCGAGGACGTGACCTCGGCCAGCGCCCCGCGTTCCCGCCGGTGCCGCTCGGCCACGTCCTCGATGTCCCGCCCCCGGGACCGCAGGAAGAAGGCGGCCTGCCCGTGTGTCCCGTGCCGGGCCACCAACTCCTCGTACTCGGTGGTGCGATGGACCAGCACCACACGTGGCGCGAGACTCACGCCGGGTCCCCTCCGCTGTCCGACCCGCCGCCGAGCCTGGCCAGCAGCCCGGTCAGGACATCCGGCGACACCGTCACACTCTCGATCCGCGGCAGGTTCTCCGCGAGCCGTGTCCCGGTCAGCGCGTGCAGCGTCGCGGTGTCCACCTCGGCGTGCACCCGCAGCCACGCCGCCTGCGCCTCGGCCCGCGCCGCACCCACCTCCCGCGCGGCCCGCGCCTCCGCCTCGGCCAGCTTGACCTGCCGCACCGCCTCCGCCTCCGCGAGCTTCACGCTGCGCGCCGCCTCGGCGTCGGCCAGCCGCACACTCCGCGCCGCCTCGGCCTCCGCGAGCTTCACGGTCCGTTCGGCCTCCGCCTCCGTCAGCCGTACCGTCCGGGCCGCCTCCGCGCCCGCCTTCACCGCGTCCGCGGCGGCCCGCTCCTCCGCCTCCCGGCGGGCGTTGGTGCCCCGCTGCTCGACCAACTGCTCCTCGCGCCGTGCGAGTTCGATCTGGCTGGCCAGCTCGTTCTCGGCGATGGCCCGCTCCCGCTCGACGGCCACGGCCCGGCGCTCGTACGTCGCCCGGTCGGCCTCCTGCTGGATCTGCTCCCGGGCCGGTGTGCGCAGCGCCCGCTCCACCTCGGGCTCGGGCCGCAGCGCCACCACGCGGACGGCCACGATCTCGATCCCGGTGGCCGGCAGCCGGGGCTCGGCCGCCAGCCCGCCGGCCACCCGTTCCCGTACCGCCGCGACCCCGTCGACGAGGGCCGAGGCCAGCGTCGTACGGGCCAGGACGTCCAGCGCGTGCTGCTGGGCCGTCTCCGTCAGCAGGGTCGACAACTGCTCCAGGGGAGCGCCGCGCCAGACCCCCGTGTCGGGGTCGATGGAGAAGTCGAGCCGGGCGGCGGCGATCGCCGGGTCGCTCACCCGGTACGTCACGGTCGCCTGTACGGACACGTCCTGGAAGTCGGACGTACGGGCGTGGAAGGTCATCGCAAGCTCCCGATCGTCCACCGGGACCTCGGAGAGCGCGGCGCTCAGCGACCGGTACCAGAAGCTCAGCCCCGGGCCGTCGTGCGCGAGCCGCCCGGAGCGGTGGTGACGGATGTGCGCGGTGGGCGCCCCGCGCAGATGCCGCCAGCCGAGCCGTCTGGTGATGTCGGCCATGGATGATCCCCCTCGTGACGGGCTGATCGACTCGCGAGGACCGGTCGACGACCGATCGACGACGGAGCCCGATTAATGTCACTTAGACGATAACGAAGGAGCCTGCTTATCGTCAAGAGGACGAGATGGGGGCGAGATGGGGACGGGATGGAGGGCGATGTGGAGGGCGAGAGGGAGGTGCCGGAAGGATTCCGATTCGGCCGACCGGAGGGTGAACACGCGCCCGAATGGTCAGGATGAGGGCATGGGATTCCATGTCGACTCCGAGGCCGGGCGCCTGCGCCGCGTCATCCTGCACCGGCCGGATCTTGAGCTCAAAAGGCTCACCCCCAGCAACAAGACCGCGCTGCTCTTCGACGATGTGCTGTGGGTGCGCCGGGCGCGCGCCGAGCACGACGGATTCGCCGACGTGCTGCGTGACCGAGGCGTCGCCGTCCACCTCTTCGGCGACCTCCTCACCGATGTCATGCGGATTCCGCAGGCCCGGCAACTCGTTCTCGACCGCGTCTTCGACGAGAAGGAGTACGGCCCGCTCGCCACGGACCACCTCCGGGCCGCCTTCGAGTCGCTGCCCGTGCGCGAGCTGGTCGAGGCGCTGATCGGCGGCATGACCAAACGCGAGTTCCTCGACGCGCACATGGAGCCGGCCTCCGTCCGCTTCCACGTCATGGAGCTGGACGAATTCCTTCTCGACCCCCTGCCCAACCACCTCTTCACCCGCGACACCTCCGCCTGGATCTACGACGGGGTCTCCATCAACGCCATGCGCTGGCCCGCCCGTCAGCGCGAGACCGTCCACTTCGAGGCGATCTACCGGCACCACCCGCTGTTCCGCGCCGAGACGTTCCATGTCTGGTCGGAGGGTCAGGCCGACTACCCGTCCACCATCGAGGGCGGCGACGTGCTCGTCATCGGCAACGGGGCCGTTCTCATCGGCATGAGCGAGCGCACCACCCCGCAGGCCGTCGAGATGCTCGCGCACAAGCTCTTCGCCGCCGGCTCCGCGCAGACCATCGTGGCTCTCGACATGCCCAAGCGCCGGGCCTTCATGCACCTCGACACGGTCATGACCATGGTCGACGGCGACACCTTCACCCAGTACGCCGGACTCGGCATGCTCCGCTCGTACACCATCGAACCCGGCGTCGGGGAGAAGGAGCTCAAGGTCACCGACCACCCGCCGGAGCACATGCACCGCGCGATCGCCGCCGCGCTCGGCCTCGACGCCGTCCGGGTGCTCACCGCCACGCAGGACGTCCACGCCGCCGAGCGGGAGCAGTGGGACGACGGCTGCAACGTGCTCGCCGTCGAGCCCGGCGTCGTCGTCGCCTACGAGCGCAACGCCACCACCAACACGCATCTGCGCAAGCAGGGCATCGAGGTGATCGAGATCCCGGGCAGCGAGCTGGGGCGGGGGAGGGGCGGGCCGCGCTGCATGAGCTGCCCGGTGGAGAGATCCGCGGTATAGGGGGGGCCGTATAGAAATGTGGAACATCGTATAGACTTCCAGTCTTCCTTTCGCTGTCCCTGTCCCGTCGACCCAGGAGCGCCCCATGGCGACCGTTCCCCACGCCCTCGCCGGGCGCCACTTCCTCAAGGAGCTGGACTTCACCGCGGAGGAGTTCCGCGGGCTGATCGAGCTGGCCGTGGAGCTGAAGGCGGCCAAGAAGGCCGGGACGGAGACCCGGCACCTGCGGGGCAGGAACATCGCGCTCGTCTTCGAGAAGACCTCGACGCGCACCCGCTGCGCGTTCGAGGTCGCCGCGGCCGACCAGGGCGCCCGGACGACCTACCTGGACCCGTCCGGTTCCCAGATGGGTCACAAGGAGTCGGTCAAGGACACGGCGCGGGTGCTCGGCCGGATGTTCGACGCGATCGAGTACCGGGGCGAGAGCCAGGCGAACGTCGAGGAGCTGGCGGCATACGCCGGAGTGCCGGTCTACAACGGGCTCACCGACGACTGGCACCCCACCCAGATGCTGGCCGACGTGATGACCATGACCGAGCACAGCGACAAGCCGCTCGACGAGATGGTCTTCGCCTACCTCGGCGACGCCCGCTTCAACATGGGCAACTCGTACCTGGTGACCGGGGCCCTGCTCGGCATGGACGTCCGGATCGTCGCCCCGCAGAGCTACTGGCCGGCCGAGGAGATCGTCACCCACGCCCGCAAGCTCGCCGAGATCAGCGGCGCGCGGATCACCCTCACCGAGCACGTCCACGACGGGGTCGAGGGCGCCGACTTCGTCGCCACCGACGTCTGGGTCTCCATGGGCGAGCCCAAGGAGGTCTGGGACGAGCGCATCGGGGCGCTCTCCCCGTACGCCGTGACCATGGACGTGCTGCGGGCGACCGGCAACTCCGACGTCAAGTTCCTGCACTGCCTGCCGGCCTTCCACGACCTCGGCACCAAGGTGGGCCGCGAGATCCACGAGCGGCACGGACTGGACTCGCTGGAGGTCACGGACGAGGTGTTCGAGTCGTCGCACTCCGTCGTCTTCGACGAGGCGGAGAACCGGCTGCACACGATCAAGGCGGTCCTGGTTGCGACCCTGGCCTGAGGCCGATGCCCGGCGACGCCGGGCCGGGAACTACGCGTGACGACGGCGCTGCGGCGGCACCGTCGGCAACCGGAACCACACCGCCTTGCCCGAGTCCGTGGGGCGGTGACCGCAGGCGGAGCTGAGGGCGCGGATCAGGAGCAGACCGCGGCCGTGCTCCTGCCAGGGGTCCGGGTCCAGGTGCCCCGGGGCGGTGAGGTCGCCCGGGGGAGCGGGATCGGGGTCGTGGACCTCCACCTTGCAGCCGCTCGGCACCAGCTCGACGACCAGCTCTATGGGGCCCTCGCCGACGGCGTGCTCGATCGCGTTCGCGACCAGCTCCGCCGTGAGCAGCTCCGCCGTGTCGCAGTCCGCCCCGTGCTCCAGCTCGGTCAGCGCCGTCCGCACCAACGCGCGGGCCACGGGCACGGCCGCGGCGGTGTGCGGCAGCGCGATGCGCCAGGAGGCGGGGGCGGAGGGTTCTTGCAAGGCGGCGGATCCGTTCATGGAGCAGGTCATGGCTCGTCCTGCTTTCAACGTTACGAATGGTACGGCGCGGACCGGCGAAGCCGCTCGGCGGGCGCCGCGGGGGACCGTCGGCCCCGTTGACGGCGGTCTACCCACGCCAACGTCCGGCCGCGCCCGACCGAGCCCGTCGTTACCGGCTTGTCGAACGTCCGTGACCGAGTCACGGGGGCCCGCCCGCCCTCCTGCCGCCCTCGTGTCGCCCTGCCCCGGCCGCGGTCCTGCGCCCCTCCCGGCCTAGGTTCCCCGCCCCTCCCGGCCGAGGTTCCCCGCCCCTCCCACGGCGGCGCGATCCTCCTATCGCGCACTCGTGACGGCAGTCAGATATCGGTGATAACTTCATGAGGCAGGGAAGGAGCCGCAGCGCTGCGGCCAGCCCCCGAGGAGGCCGCCCGTATGAGTCCCTTCACCGGCTCCGCCGCCCGCACCTCCGACTGGCGGCATCTGCGGTGCGAGATCACCGACGGCGTCGCCACCGTCACCCTCGCCCGCCCGGAGAAGCTGAACGCCCTCACCTTCGGCGCCTACGCCGACCTGCGCGATCTGCTCGCCGAACTCTCCCGGGAGAGATCCGTACGGGTCCTGGTGCTGGCGGGCGCCGGCCGCGGCTTCTGCTCCGGCGGGGACGTCGACGAGATCATCGGCGCCACCCTCGCCATGGACACCGCCCAGCTGCTCGACTTCAACCGCATGACCGGGCAGGTCGTACGAGCCGTCCGCGAATGCCCCTTCCCCGTGATCGCCGCGGTGCACGGCGTGGCGGCGGGCGCCGGCGCGGTCCTCGCCCTGGCCGCCGACTTCCGGGTGGCCGATCCCACCGCCCGCTTCTCCTTCCTCTTCACCCGTGTGGGCCTCTCCGGCGGTGACATGGGCGCCGCCTACCTCCTGCCCCGCGTCGTCGGCCTCGGTCACGCCACCCGTCTCCTCATGCTCGGCGAACCCGTCCGTGCCGCCGAGGCCGAGCGGATCGGCCTCATCAGCCACCTCGCCGACGAGGGCGGTGCCGACGGGGCCGCGCGGACCCTGGCGCGCCGCCTGGCCGAGGGCCCGGCCCTGGCCCACGCCCAGACGAAGGCCCTGCTGACGGCCGAGCTGGACATGCCCCTGTCGGCCGCCGTGGAACTCGACGCGGCGACCCAGGCCCTGCTGATGACCGGCGAGGACTACAAGGAATTCCACGCGGCGTTCACAGAGAAGCGCCCCCCGAAATGGCAGGGCCGCTGATGCCACCCCCGCCGACCTCACCTGCGATGCCCACCCGCATAGCGATCATCGGCGGCGGCCCCGGCGGCCTCTACGCCGCCGCCCTCCTCAAACGCCTCGACCCCACCCGTGAGATCACCCTCTGGGAACGCAACCCCCCGAACGACACCTTCGGCTTCGGCGTGGTCCTCTCCGACGAGACCCTCGGCGGCATAGAACACGCCGACCCCCAGGTCCACGAGGCCCTGCAAGCGCACTTCACCCGCTGGGACGACATCGACATCGTCCACCGCGGCACCCGGCACACGTCCGGAGGACACGGCTTCGCCGCCCTCGGCCGCCGCACCCTCCTGCGGATCCTGCACGACCGCTGCCGTTCCCTCGGCGTGGACCTCCGCTTCGGCACGGAGGCCCCGTACCCCTCCTGGCTCTGCGAGACGTACGACCTGGTCATCGCGGCGGACGGCGTGCACAGCGCGACGCGCGAGGCGTACGCGGAGGTGTTCCGGCCGACCGTCGAGACGCATCGCTGCCGCTACATCTGGCTCGCCGCCGACTTCGCCTTCGAGGCGTTCCGCTTCGAGATCGTCGAGACCGAGCACGGCGTGGCGCAGCTGCACGGCTACCCGTATGCCCGCCCGGTACCCGACCACCACCCCGCAACCAGGCCCTCCGGGCCGCAGGATCAGTCCGGCGCGTCCACCGTCATCGTGGAGATGCGCGAGGAGGTGTGGCGGGCCGCCGGCCTGGACCGGGCGGACGAACGGGAGTCGGCCGAACGGTGCGCGAAGCTCTTCGCGGACGCGCTCGGCGGACGGCCCCTGCGCTCCAACAACTCCACCTGGACGACCTTCCGCACGGTCGTCAACGAGCGCTGGTCGCACGGCAACCTGGTCCTGCTCGGCGACGCCGCGCACACCGCGCACTTCTCCATCGGTTCGGGGACGAAGCTGGCCGTCGAGGACGCACTGGCTCTGGTCGCGTGTCTGGAGGAACAGCCCGATCAGGAGCGGGCGTTGAAGGCGTACGAGGAGGAACGGCGTCCGGTGGTCGCCTCCACCCAGCGTGCCGCGCGAGCCAGTCTGGAGTGGTTCGAGAACATCGCTCTCCATCTCGACCAGCCCCCCCGCCAGTTCGCCTTCAACCTCCTCACCCGCAGCCGCCGCGTCACCCACGACAACCTCCGCCTGCGCGACGCTCAGTTCACCGGCGCGGTGGAGAGGGAGTTCGGCTGCCCGCCCGGCACACCGCCGATGTTCACCCCTTTCCGGCTGCGCGGGCTGACCCTGCGCAACCGGGTCGTCGTCTCCCCGATGGACATGTACTCGGCGACCGACGGCGTCCCCGGCGACTTCCACCTCGTGCATCTGGGCGCCCGCGCCCTCGGCGGCGCCGGGCTGGTGATGACCGAGATGGTGTGCGTGAGCCCCGAAGGGCGGATCACCCCGGGCTGCGCCGGGCTCTGGAACACCCGGCAGGCCGACGCCTGGCGCCGCACGGTGAACTTCGTGCACGAGCAGGCGCCGGGCACGGCCATCGGGGTGCAGCTCGGCCACTCCGGCCGCAAGGGCTCGACCAAGCTGATGTGGGAGGGCATCGACGAACCGCTGGACACCGGCAACTGGCCCCTGACCGCGGCCTCCCCGCTCCCGTACAAGCCGGGCAGCCAGACACCGCGCGCCCTCTCCCGTGCCCAACTCACCGACATCCGGGAGCAGTTCGCCTCGGCCGCGCTCAGGGCCGCCCGCAGCGGTTTCGACCTCCTCGAACTCCACTGCGCCCACGGCTATCTGCTCTCCGGCTTCCTCTCACCGCTGACCAACCGCCGCACCGACCGCTACGGCGGCTCGCTCGACCACCGGCTCCGCTTCCCGCTCGAAGTCTTCGACGCCGTCAGGGCGGTGTGGCCGGAGGAGCGGCCCATGACCGTCCGCATCTCCGCGACCGACTGGGCGGACGGGGGCACCACCGGCGACGACGCCGTCGCGATCGCCCGTGCCTTCGCCGCGCACGGCGCCGACGCGATCGACGTCTCGACGGGACAGGTCGTCGCCGACGAGCAACCCGAGTACGGCCGCTCGTACCAGACCCCGTACGCGGACCGCATCCGGCACGAGGTGCGAGTGCCGGTGATCGCCGTCGGCGCCATCTCCTCCTGGGACGACGTCAACTCCCTGATCCTGGCGGGCCGCACCGACCTCTGCGCCCTTGCCCGTCCCCACCTCTACGACCCCCACTGGACGCTCCACGCGGCCGCCGAACAGGGCTACGAGGGACCGGGCGCACCCTGGCCCGCCCCCTACCGGGCCGGCAGCCGCCGCCCCACCACGGGTCGCGCCGACGCCCCCAGACCCCGGCTCACCCTGTCCTAGGGGGCGACGAGAGGTCCACCATGCCCGCCGTCAGTGTCGCGCCGTCCGCCGGGTCGACCAGGATGAACGAACCGGTGCGCCGTACCGCCGCGTAGTCGTCCACGGCCAACGGCTCGGCCGTGCGCAGGGCGATCCGGCCGAGTTCGTTCGTGGTCAGCTCCCGGTGGCCGCCGAGGTCCTTGACGACGGCCTTGACGGTGCGGGTGGTGTGCCGGAGCAGTACGCGGTCTCCCACGCTCAGCGGTCGCTCGGCCAGATGGCAGACGGCGGCGCGGACGTCCCGCGTGAGGGTAGGCGTACCGGCCGCGGCCGTCGTGATCATGTCCCCTCGTGAGACATCCCGCTGGTCCGCCAGGCGCACGCTGATCGACTGCGGCGCGCACGCGGCCTCCGCCGTCTCGCCGAGGACGTCGATGCCCGTGATCTCGGAGGTCTCACCGGACGGATGGACGGTCACCGGGTCACCGACCCGCAGCGTCCCCGACACCAACTGCCCCGCGTAGTGCCGGCCTTCGCCGTGCCGGATCACGTACTGCACGGGGAAGCGGGCCGGGGCGTCCGTCGCCTCCCGCCCCACCGGCACGGTCTCCAGGAACTCCAGGAGCGCCGGACCGTCGTACCAGTCCATCCGCCCGGACCGGTCGACGACGTTGTCACCGACGAGCGCCGAGACCGGGATCGACGTGAAGCCGGACAGTCCCAGTGTGTCGGCGTGCCGGGTGAAGTCGTCGACGATCCCGCGGAACTCCCGCTCCTCGTACCCGACGAGGTCCATCTTGTTCACGGCCAGCACGACGTGCGGCACCCGCAGCAGCGCCGCCACGGCCGCGTGCCGCCGGGTCTGCTCGACGACGCCGTGGCGCGCGTCCACGAGGACGATCGCCAGTTCGGCGGTGGAGGCGCCGGTGACCATGTTGCGGGTGTACTGCACGTGGCCGGGGGTGTCGGCGAGGATGAAGCGGCGGCGGGTGGTGGCGAAGTAGCGGTAGGCCACGTCGATGGTGATGCCCTGTTCGCGTTCGGCGCGCAGGCCGTCGGTGAGCAGCGCGAGGTCGGGGCCTTCCTGGCCGCGGCCGGCCGATACCCGTTCCACGGCCTCCAGTTGATCGGTGAGGATCGACTTGGAGTCGTGCAGCAGGCGGCCCACCAGGGTGGACTTGCCGTCGTCGACCGACCCGGCCGTCGCGAAGCGAAGGGTGTCGATGGTGGTGGTGCTCATGGCTAGAAGTACCCCTCGCGCTTACGGTCTTCCATCGCGGCCTCGGACATCTTGTCGTCGGCACGGGTCGCGCCCCGCTCGGTGAGCCGGGAGGCGGCGATCTCGGCGATCACCTGGTCGAGCGTCGCCGCGTCCGAATCCACGGCACCCGTGCAGGACATGTCGCCGACCGTCCGGTACCGCACCTGGCGCTTCTCGACGGTCTCGCCGTCCTTCGGGCCGCCCCACTCACCGGCCGTCAGCCACATCCCGGCCCGCCGGAACACCTCACGGTGGTGGGCGAAGTAGATCTCCGGCAGTTCGATGCCCTCGCGGGCGATGTACTGCCAGACGTCCAGTTCGGTCCAGTTGGAGAGCGGGAAGACGCGGACGTGCTCGCCGGGCGCGTGGCGGCCGTTGTAGAGGTTCCACAGCTCGGGGCGCTGGCGGCGCGGGTCCCACTGGGAGAACTCGTCCCGCAGCGAGAACACCCGCTCCTTGGCGCGCGCCTTCTCCTCGTCCCGGCGGCCACCGCCGAAGACGGCGTCGAACTTCTCCGCCTGGATCTTCTCGGTCAACGGGACGGTCTGCAGGGGGTTGCGGGTGCCGTCGGGGCGTTCGCGCAGGACGCCGCGGTCGATGTAGTCCTGGACTGAGGCCACGTGCAGCCGCAGTCCGTGCGCGGCCACGGTGCGGTCGCGGTAGTCGAGGACCTCGGGGAAGTTGTGTCCGGTGTCGACGTGCAGCAGGGAGAAGGGGACCGCCGCGGGGGCGAAGGCCTTCAGTGCCAGGTGCAGCATGACGATGGAGTCCTTGCCGCCGGAGAAGAGGATCACCGGCCGTTCGAACTCGCCCGCCACCTCGCGGAAGATGTGCACCGCCTCGGACTCCAACGCGTCCAGGTGCGACAGGGTGGGGACGGTCATACGAGCCCCCGCTCCGCCAGCAGCGCGTACACGGCCGCGGCCGACTCGTCGGGCGTCTGGTCCTGTGTGGTGAGGCAGAGCGCGGGGTCGGCCGGCGGCTCGTACGGGTCGTCGACGCCGGTGAGGCCCTTGAGCCGGCCCGCGGCCTGCCTCGCGTACAGCCCCTTCACGTCGCGCTCGCTGCACACCTCGACGGGGGTGGCGACATGCACCTCGACGTACGGGGTGCCGCTCACGTCGTGGCGCTTGCGGACGGCCTCCCGGCTGTCGGCGTACGGCGCGATGACCGGCACCAGCGCCAGGACGCCGTTGCGGGCGAGGACCTCGGCGACCAGGCCGATGCGCTGCACGTTGGTGTTGCGGTCCGCGCGGGAGAAGCCGAGGCCGGCGGAGAGGAAGCGGCGGATCTCGTCACCGTCGAGGACCTCCACCCGGTGCCCCTCGGAGCGCAGCCGGCCGGCGAGGACGCGGGCGATCGTGGTCTTGCCCGCACTCGGCAGTCCGGTGAGCCAGACCGTGGCTCCCTGGGCCTTGGCGGCCCTGGACGAGGTGGTCATGCGTGGGTTCCTTTCGCGGCGTCGGCGGCGATGCCGTGCCGTTGCTCGTGGAGGGAGGTGAAGAGGGACTCCCAGCGATGGTGGACGGAGTCCGGGCCGTAGGAGGCGGCCGTCAGGACCGCGGCCACGCCCATGTCGGCGCGCAGCACCTCGTCGGCCATCAGCCTGGCCATGGCGTCGGCGAGCGCGTCGGGGTCCTCGGGCGCGACGAGCAGCCCGTCCACGCCGTGCGTCAGCACATCGGCGGGGCCGGTCGGGCAGTCGAAGCTCACCACGGGGAGGGCGTGGCTCATCGCCTCGATCATCACCATCGGCAGTCCTTCGAAGCGCGAACTGAGCACGTAGAAGGAGGCCTTGGCGAGTTCGTCGTCCAAGCGGTCGGTGTGTCCCATGAGGAACACGTGATTGTAGAGATGGTGTTCTTCGATGAGGTGGCGTAGTTCTGACTTCTTCTCGCCGCTGCCGTAAATTCTCAGTTGCCAGTCGGGGTGGGTCTCGACGAGCTTGGCCCAGGCCGGGATCAGCAGGTCGAAGCCCTTCTGCGGGAAGAGCCGGCCGGCCGCCACCGCGATCTTCGACGCGGGGTCGGCGGGGACCTGGTCGAGGGAGTGCACGGCGTTGGGGATGCGGACGACCCTGGTGCCGGGCAGGAGTTCGGCGTACTCGTCGCGGTCGCGTTCGGTCAGCACGGCGACCGCGGCGAAGCGCGGGTACGTCTCCTGGATGCGCCGCCGCACGTCCGGCTTGTGGGTGCCGAGGTTCATGTGCTCCTGGGCGACCCGGACCACACCGCCGGTGGCGTGTTCCGCGGCCAGGAAGTTCAGCGCGGGACGGGTGGTGACGAGGACGCCGTCGGTCAACGACCGCAGGTACGCGATGAGTCGGTCCTCGACGTACCGGTTGAAGTAGCGGTAGCCGAACTCGCCCTTGGGGATGTGCCGGGCGGGTGCCTCCAGCTGTTCGCCGCGTCTGCGGTCGCGCCAGCGGGCGAGGAGTCCGGTGGGCGGGGTGTGGGCGCCCTCGCGCAGGTCGACGACGGTGGAGACCCGCACCCGGGGGTCGAGCGGGAACTGGAGGTCGTCGCGGCGGCGCAGGGCGCTGACGATCTCCACGGTCCAGCCCGCCGCCACCAGGGAGTTGGCCTGGTTCATCACCGTGCGGATGGTCCCGCCCCGGCCGTACGCGTGCAGCAGCAGATAGCGGATGCGGGGACGCCGGGGGAGTGGTCGAGGGTCGGTCATGCGGAGCCTCCCGTACGGCACTCCAGAGACAGGTTGTCCTTGATCGTGTAGTAGGGCCGCACCCGGAGGTCTCCGATGCGCTGCTCCGGATACACGAAGATCTTCTTCTTGCCGCGCACGTCGTCGAGGTGCTTCCCGGCGCGCAGTTCGACCTCGCCGTCGGTCAGGTGGATGTCCCACTCCTCGACGGGCGCGTAGTCCGCGGCGGCGAGGTCGCCGACGGGCAGCTCGCTCTCGAAGCGGTCGCCCTTGACGTCGGTGTCGTAGCGCAGCGTCCGGCCCGTGCGCGCGCGGCGGGTGAGGACGAGGTGCCAGGTCCCGTTCGCCGGGATCCCGTGGATGCGGCCGACCAGCCTGATGTGTCCGTCGCGCGGCCAGACCTCGGCTATCTCGGCGTGCGGCTTCACTTGCTGTAGCCCCACGCCTCGCACATGGGCCGCAGCGGGTCGGGGATGTCGTCCTCGGCGGGCAGCGCCCGCCCGGCCTGCACCTGACCCGTCCTGATCTTGTCCCGCCAGTCGCCGAGGCCCTTGACGACCTGGGCGTCGTCCTTCTTGCCGTAGTCGAGCATGGTGGGCTCGAAGTCGATGTCGAGGTACGAGCACAGCCCCCGCAGCTCCTTCTCGGCGTCGGCGGTGATGTCCTCGTAGCGCACGGTGTGGCCGCCGGTGGTGCCCTTGCGCGCCTTCTCGACGGCCTTCATGTAGCGCAGCGCGTCGGCGGCGGCCTCGTCGTAGGTGCGCTTGTCGGGGTCGCCCTCGTGCCAGGACTGGGCGATGGAGACCGGGTGGCGCAGCAGGAAGACGAAGCGGGCGTCCGGCCAGCAGTCCCGGATGCGCTCGTACACGAAGGCGTTGCTCGGGGTCTTCTCGACGATGAAGTCCTTGCCGGACTTGACCAGTTCGCGGTGCATGACGCGGTCCCACAGCAGATGCTCCAGATCACCGCGCTCCAGGTCGAGGGCGCTCATGGCCCTCTGGGAGAGCTTGCTGCCGTAGCCGACCTCCAGGCGGCGTATGTGCAACTCGTGCGGGGAATGCAGCCGCGGGTGCGCGTTCAGGAGCATGCGCAGCAGGGTGGAGCCCGAGCGCACGGGCGACATGATGAAGACCGGCCGCCTGAGCAGCCGGTCCGTGGCGAGATCCTCGGGAGCCGGACATCGGTACACCGCCGTGGGCTTCTTCGCGGTCTGCTTCGGCGCCGTGGCCTTGGGCGCGGCGGGCGCGACCGGGGCGGCCTTGCGTACCTGCAGACCGGTGGTGGCGGTGAGGGCACGGTTCAGGTTGCGCATGAGACTCATGCGTCAGGATGGTAAGTAAAGATTCTGAGAAGACTGAAGTAAGAACCTGAGGGTTCCCTGAGTGAGCAGGAAAGTGGCAGGTCTTTACGTTCCGGTGCGCACGAACATCTCTCCCGCGTCCCTCAGCCGTGCGTGCAGGGCCCGGAACACGGCCGCCGAGCGCACACCCGGCCAGTTGGCGGGCAGCAGTTCGGCGGGCAGTCCGGGGTCGGCGTACGGCAGATGGCGCCAGGAGTCCAGGGCCAGCAGATAGTCGCGGTAGGCATCCTCCGGCCCGGTCTCGTCGCGCCGCTCCCAGTCGTGCAGCACGGGCGCGTGCCGGTCGAGGAACGCCTCGTGCTGCTTGGCGATCCCGGCCAGGTCCCACCACCGCGCCACCGCCTCGGCGGTCGCCGCGAACCCGAGGTGCTCGCCCCGGAAGAGGTCCACGTACGGGTCGAGCCGCAGTCGGGTCAGGGTGTGACGGGTCTCCTCGTACAGCCGGGCCGGCGCGATCCACACGCCCGGCGCCGCCGTGCCGAAACCCAGTCCGGCCAGCCGGGAGCGCAGCACGTGCCGCTTCTGCCGCTCCGACTCCGGCACCGAGAACACGGCCAGCACCCAGCCCTCGTCCCGCTCGGGCACCGTCGCGTAGATCCGCCGGTCGCCGTCCTCCAGGAGCTGCCGCGCGTCCTGCGACAGCGCGTACCCGGCCGCGCCCGTCGCGGTGCGGGCCGGCAGCAGCAGGCCGCGCCGCTTCAGCCGGGACACCGAGGAGCGGACGGAGGGCGCGTCGACACCGACCGCGGCGAGCAGCCGGATCAGCTCGGAGACGGGCACGGGGCCCGGCACCGAACGCCCGTAGGCGCCGTAGAGGGTGACGATGAGCGAACGGGGTGCGTGCTGTTCGGACACGTTGATCATTTTAGGTCTTCAGTATCACTGCTGGTCACCTAGGGTGCGCAGGCGGAACCGCTGGAGTTTGCCGGTCGCCGTGCGCGGCAGCGCGTCCAGGAACACGAACTCACGCGGACATTTGTACGGCGCCAGCTCGGACTTCAGGAACGCGCGCAGCGCCTCGCCGTCCCGGCGCGCACCCGCCGCGACCACCACATGGGCGACGACGACCTGGCCGCGCGCCTCGTCCGGCCGCCCGACCACCGCCGTCTCCACCACGTCCGGATGGCGCATCAGCGCCTCCTCGACCTCGGGGCCCGCGATGTTGTACCCGGCCGAGATGATCATGTCGTCGGCGCGGGCGACATAGCGGAAGTACCCGTCCGGCTCACGGACATACGTGTCGCCCGTGACGTTCCAGCCGTCGCGAACGTACTCCCGCTGCCGCTCGTCCGCCAGATAGCGGCACCCGACCGGCCCGCGCACCGCGAGCAGCCCCCGCTGCCCGTCGGGCACCGGCTTGCCCTCCGTGTCCTGCACCCGCGCCCGCCATCCCGGCACGGGCACGCCCGTCGTCCCGGGCCGTACGGCGTCGTCGGCCGCCGAGATGAAGATGTGCAGCAGCTCGGTCGCGCCGATGCCGTTGATGATCCGCAGCCCGGTCCGCTCGTGCCAGGCCCGCCAGGTGGCCTCCGGCAGGTTCTCGCCGGCCGACACACACCGCCTGAGCGAGGAGATGTCGTACCGGCCGGACCCGGCCGAGTCACCCGACCCGTCCGACCCGACCCTCCCGTTCAGTTCGCCCAGCATCGCGCGGTAGGCGGTCGGCGCGGTGAACAGCACCGACACCCCGTGCTCGGCGATCGCCGGCAGCAGTTGCCTCGGGCCCGCCTGTTCGAGCAGCAGCGCGCTGGCGCCGGCCCGCATCGGGAAGACGACGAGACCGCCGAGGCCGAACGTGAAGCCGAGCGGGGGAGAACCCGTGAACACGTCGTCCGCCCGGGGCCGCAGCACATGCCTGGAGAAGGTGTCCGCGATCGCCAGCAGATCCCGGTGGAAGTGGACACACCCCTTGGGGCGCCCGGTCGTCCCGGACGTGAACGCGATCAGCGCCACGTCGTCGGCCGCCGTGTCCACCGCCTCGTACGGGCCGCGCGCCCCGTTCGCCGACGGCAGCCCCAGCAGGTCGTCGGGCCCGTCCCCGCCGAAGGTGGTGATCCTCAGCCCCGGGACGTCCGCCTTCACGAGGTCGTCCACATGCCGCAGGTCGCACAGCGCGAAGGTCACCCGCGCCAGTTCGCAGATGGTCGCCAGTTCCTGCGGGCGCTGCTGCGCCAGCACCGTCACCGCGACCGCGCCCGCCTTGAGCACCGCCAGCCAGCACGCGGCCAGCAGGGGCGTGCTGGGCCCGCGCAGCAGGACCCGGTTGCCCGGGACCACCCCGAGGGTGGAGGTGAGGGTGTGCGCGATCCGGTCGACACGGGCCCGGAGTTCGCCGTAGGTCCAGGTCTCCCCGGCCGGCGTGCGGAACACGGGCCGACCGGGCTCACCGCCGTCGAGCAGCTCGGCGGCGGCGTTCAGCCGGTCCGGATAGCGCAGCTCGGGGAGGTCGAACGACAGCTCGGGCCACTGGTCCGGCGGCGGGAGGCAGTCCCGGGCGAAGGTGTCGACATGGGCGGTGACCCTGGAATTCATGACGTTCGCCCCCTGCTGTGGTCCCTGCCGAAGTGGGCTCGCAATGGAGTGCCGGGCTGGCATGCCGTGGGTGGGCTCGCACCAGCGAGCGTATCGCCTTGGTGACGGCAGTCAACAGTTCGCGATAACCTCGGCGGTGGCCCCCCTGGGGGAGAAGGGACGGGCAATGACCGCATTCTCGCTCGAACCGGCACAACTCGCTTGGCGCGCCGAGCTGCGCGCGCTGGCCGTCGAACGCCTGCGCCCCCTGGCCGACAAGGGCGAGCCCGGCCACGTCAACCGCCCCCTCGTCACGGAACTCGGCCGACTGGGGCTGCTCTCCCGGCTGTTCACCTCGGGAGCGCTCGACCTGTGCCTGATGCGGGAGTCACTGGCGTACGTCTGCACGGAGGCCGAGACGGCGCTGGCCCTCCAGGGGCTGGGCGCCCACCCGGTGCACGCCCACGGCACCGAGGCGCAGCGGGCCCGCTGGCTGCCCCGGGTGAGCGACGGCGACGCGGTGGCGGCCTTCGCGCTCAGCGAGCCGGGCGCCGGGTCGGACGCGGCCGCCCTCTCC
The DNA here is from genome assembly GCF_031845845.1 of Streptomyces gottesmaniae. Classification (NCBI taxonomy): domain Bacteria; kingdom Bacillati; phylum Actinomycetota; class Actinomycetes; order Kitasatosporales; family Streptomycetaceae; genus Streptomyces; species Streptomyces gottesmaniae. The sequence continues at coordinate 133,369 of NZ_JAVRFJ010000024.1, read as the reverse complement.
CTGCGCGCCGAACCCGACGGCCGCGGCCGCTGGCGGCTCACCGGTGAGAAGTGCTGGATCTCCAACGCCCCCGAGGCCGACCTCTACACCGTCTTCGCCCGCACGACCCCGGACGCGGGCTCCCGCGGAGTGACCGCCTTCCTGCTCCCGGCCGACCGCCCCGGTCTCACCGGCACCCCCCTCGACATGCTCTCGCCGCACCCCATCGGCGCCCTGCGCCTCGACGCCGTCCCCGTCACCGCCGACGACGTCCTCGGCACACCCGACCAGGGCTTCCGCGTCGCCATGGCCACCCTCAACCTCTTCCGCCCGAGCGTCGGCGCCTTCGCGGTCGGCATGGCCGAGGCGGCCCTGGACGCCACACTCGCGCACACCGCCCGACGGGACGCGTTCGGCGGCAAGCTGAGGGACCTCCAGACCGTCTCCCACCAGGTCGCCGAGATGGCGCTGCGCACGGAGGCCGCCCGGCTCATGGTCTACGCGGCGGCGACGGCGTACGACTCGGGGGACCCGGAGGTGCCGCGACGGGCCGCGATGGCGAAGCTGCTGGCCACGGAGACCGCGCAGTACGTCGTCGACGCGGCCGTCCAGTTGCACGGGGCACGGGCGCTGCGGCGCGGCCATCTGCTCGAACACCTCTACCGGGAGGTACGGGCGCCACGCATCTACGAAGGGGCGAGCGAGGTGCAACGGACGGTCATCGCCAAGGAGTTGTACCGGCGGACCGGGTCGCCGGAGAGGCCGGCATGAGCGTCGAGCGGGTGAACCCGGCCGGGCTGTCGCCCCCCACCGGCTTCTCGCATGCCGTCGTCGCCACCGGGAGCCGGGTCGTGTTCCTGGCGGGTCAGACCGCGCTGGACGCGGACGGCGAGGTCGTGGGGGAGACGCTGGAGGAGCAGTTCGAGCGGGCCCTGGGCAATCTGCTGGCCGCGCTGGAGGCGGCCGGCGGTACACCGGCCGACCTCGCCCGTGTCACGGTCTACGCGACGGACGTCGCCGACTACCGGCGCCGGGCTCCCCGACTGGGCCGTATCTGGAAGAGGTTGGCGGGCCGCGACTATCCCGCGATGGCGGTCGTCGGCGTCGTACGGCTCTGGGACGAGCGGGCGTGGGTGGAGCTGGACGGCTTCGCGGTCCTGCCGTAGACCCGGTGGGGTGTCAGGCCGCGACCGCGAGCCGGCTCGGCGCGACGATGCTGCCGTCGGGCAGCAGCTCGCCGGTGTCGTCGAAGACGATCGCCCCGTTGCAGAGCAGGTTCCAGCCCTGCTCGGGGTGGAAGGCGACGATGTGCGCGGCGTCGCGGTCGGAGCTGTCGGCCGAGGGGCACAGGGGCTGGTGTGAACACATGGCGCGCCTCCACGTCGTGGTGAGTGCCGGCGGTGCGTCACCGCCTCGCACTACAGACCATGCCCGCGCCCGCAACTCATCGCCACACCCCCGCGCGAGACGTGACAGCACCCGGACGTGCCGTGACAGGACGCGGACATAACGCCGCTCGCACGCCGTCCGCGCGGGATCGCGCGCGTGGTGAGGACGGCGGAACGGCGCGCCGACAAAAGGGTGATGATCGCAAGAGCGGACGAAGTGGCGGGTACCTCTGGAACCCCGCTGGAACCCCGTCCAAGGAGGTACCCCATGCCCTTGTCCCCGGCCTTCGCGCGCGTCCCCCGGTTTCTCGGCGCGGCCGCCGGCGCCGCGCTGCTGCTGCTCGCCGCGGCCCCGTCCGCCGGTGCCACGATCGAGCCGTCCGAGACGGTGACCATCGACCCCACCGGGCTCGTGGCCCCGGACGGTACCCTCACCCTGTCCGGCACCTACCGCTGTCTCGGCGGCAACGGTCCCGTCTTCGTCTCGTCCTCGCTCCAGCAGGGCGACAGCTACGTCCGCAAGGGGGTCGGCGGCACGTCGGCGGTGTGCGACGGCGCCGACCACTCCTGGACCAACACCGACAAGGCCGCCCCGGGCCGCTTCCGGCCCGGCCCCGCCCGGGTGGAGGCCACCGTCACGGAGCTCTCGGGCAGCGGTCTTCCGCTGCCCAGGTTCCACGCCGTGCGGCACCAGGACATCACCCTCGTCGAGGGCTGAGCCCCGCCGGCCGCCGGGCGCGGTCCGGCGACGCACGACAGACGCGAAGGCGGCCCCGGTGGTGGGTGGTGCACCGGAGCCGCCTTCTCCCTGTCCGGGGCCGCTACTTGAGCTGGTGCACCCGCTGGGTCGTCAGGTCGTAGCGGGAGCCGACGACGGCCACCTCGCCGGCCTTCAGCTTGGCGGCGATGTCGGGGTCGGCCATGAGCTTGGAGCGGACGAGCCGCACGTTCGCGTCGATGGTCGCCGCGACCCGGGCGTCGCCGGTCACGCTGTGGTCGATGGCCGGAGCGATCTCGTCCGCGATGTACTGGATGCCGCTCGGCAGTTCCTCACCGCTCTCGTCCACCGCGACGGCCGCCTTCACGGCGCCGCAGGACTGGTGACCGAGCACCACGACCAGCGGGATCTTCAGTTCGAGGACGCCGTACTTGACGCTGCCGAGCACCGACCGGTCCAGCACCTCGCCCGCGCTGCGCACGGTCATCAGGTCGCCGAGGCCCTGGTCGAAGACCAGCTCCGGGGGGACGCGGGAGTCGATGCAGCCGAGGACGAGCGCGAAGGGCTGCTGACCGGTCGTCAGGGACTTGCGCACGGCGTAGTCCTCGTCGGGGTGCTGCTCGTGGAAGGTCCGCCAGCGGCGGTTGCCCTTCGACAGCTCCGTCAGCGCCTCGTCCGCCGTCTTCGGCCGCGTACGGGTGGTGGGGGAGGGCGAGGGGGTGGTGCGGGCGGAGCGGGACACGGGCTCGGCGTCGGCCGGGAACGCGCCGACCGCGAGGCCGCCGCCGAGGACCGCGGTACCGGCCAGCGCGGCGCGCAGGAGGGAGCGTCGGCCGCGCGGCTTGACGTGGGATATCGGGGCGTCCGCGCCGGTGGCGGTCGCCTCGGCGCCGTCGCCTCTGTGGGGTGTTGCGTCAGGGTTCACGGGCAGGAACGTACGTCCGCGCTAAACACTCAAACGTTCAAGTTGCGGAATCATGGACGTGCGTTGATCAATCATGGCCGTCCCTTGAACCGTTCTTGGTCACTCCGAGAAGGGTTTTTGGACAGCCCGTCCCCTGCTGTTCGCCTCCGGCGCGGGAGCGCTCTGCGCCCCGGGCCTCAGGTCCGGTGCGCGAAGACCACCAGGTTCTCCGTGTAGTCCATGACCTTGCGGTCGTAGTCGCCCGCGCAGGTGATCAGCCGGACCTCGGGCCGGGACGCGTCGGCGTACACCCGCTCGTCGGGGAAGTCGTCCTTCTCGAACGTCTCCAGGGCGTCGACCACGAAGGACACCCTGGTCCGGTCCGAGCGCACCACGTGGAAGACGTCCCCCTTCTCCAGTTCGCCGAGCCCGGCGAAGACCGCCGGTGAGGTCGCCGTGTCGACGTGCCCGGCGATGATCGCGGTGCCCGTCTCCCCGGGGACGGTGCCCTCGGCGTGCCAGCCGACGAGGTTCACGTCGTCGGCGGGCGGGGCGTCGAGCTGTCCCGAGCGGCCGACGGAGAGGGGGACGAAGGGGGCGCTCACCCGGATCTCGGGGATGAGCAGCCGGACCGGTTCGGCCCGGGGCGCCCGCCGGCGTCGCTCCGACGGCCGCTCGACCGGCGCGGCCTCCTCGTCGGGGGAGGCGGGCGCTGCCTGCGGGGCGTGGCGGGCGTTCGGCGGGCGAGAGGTGTCGGACGAGGAGTCCTCGCCGCCGAACAGGCTCACCGCCAGGATCAGCAGGACCACGGTGCACAGCACGGTCAGATTGACGCGGGTGCCGGGGGGAGAAGGCTGGGCTGCCATCGGAACCACCTCACAGGTACGGCAGCAGAACGAAACAGACGGAAGGACGGGCGGACGGGGCCGCACGCCGTGGAGGGGAGGGACGCGGCCGCACGTCGGAACGCCGACCGGGCCGGGCCGCACGTCGGAACGCCGGCCGGGCCGCCACACGACACAGGGTGTGGCGGCCCGGCCGCTATCGCGCCAGGTATCGCGCCCGGCATGGGCTCAGGCCACGCTTCCGGCGGTCTTCCTGCGCCGCAGGGCGTACATACCCGTACCGGCCACCGCGAGGACCGCCATCCCGCCCGCCGTCGCCGCCGGGGAGGCGAGCGCGCCGCCACCGGTGTGCATACCGCCGCGCGGCTTGTCGTGGTCGCCCTTCCAGGCTCCCGCGTCCTCGCCGTCCTTCCAGGAGCCCTTGTCGTGGTCGTCCTTCCACGACTCCTGGTCGTGCCCGCCCTTCCACGAGTCCTTGGCCTGGTCGCCGTTCCAGGACTCCTTGCCGGACTCCTCCTTGTCGTAGCCCCCGGCCCCGGGCTTGCCGGAGCGCTCGGAGCCCCACTCCTCTCCGCCGGCCGGCGAGGTCAGCGCACCGCCACCTGTGTGAATCCCGCCGCGCGGGCCGTCGTGGCTGCTGTCCTTGCCGTGCTCCTTGCTGTAGCCATTGTCCTTGTGCTCCCACTCGTCACCGTCGGCGTACGCGCCGGGTGCGGTGACGGCGAGGACGGCGGCCGCCGCCCCGGTGACGAGCAGCATGCGGGCAGAACGCATCTGATGGTCCTTCCGCCGGCGGCCGGGCAGCTGGTGCTTCGTCAGCTGACTTGACCCGGCTCCGACGTGATCCACCGTCAGTCGAATCGCACTCCGCCACCACTCAGGGCGCTCAGCCGGGTGAACCGGGGGACCGGTCCCCGAACGCCTCCAGGATGCGTTCGGCGGCCAGCGTCGCCGTCAACTCGCCGTCCCTGACCCGCTGTTCGAGGCCGGGCGCGAGGGAGCGTACGCCGGGGTGGGTGCGCAGCCGGCCGAGGAGCTCGTCGCGGACCATCGACCAGGTCCAGTCGATCTGCTGGTCCCGGCGCTTGGCGGTGAGGCGGCCGGTGGAGTCCAGGAGCGTGCGGTGCTGCTCCAGGCGCTCCCAGACGGTGTCCAGGCCGGTCGACTCGCGGGCGCTGCAGCTCAGCACCGGCGGCGTCCAGACCGCGTCCTTCCCGTGCATCAGCCGCAGGGCGCCCGCCAGCTCCCGTGCCGCCGTGCGGGCGTCCCGCTCGTGCGGGCCGTCCGCCTTGTTGACGGCGAGCACGTCGGCCAGTTCCAGGACGCCCTTCTTGATGCCCTGGAGCTGGTCGCCGGTGCGGGCGAGCGTGAGGAGCAGGAAGGAGTCGACCATGTTCGCGACCGCCGTCTCGGACTGGCCGACCCCCACCGTCTCCACCAGCACCACGTCGTAGCCGGCCGCCTCCATCACCACCATCGACTCGCGGGTCGCCCTGGCCACCCCGCCGAGCGTCCCGGCCGTCGGCGAGGGCCGGACGAAGGCGGCCGGGTCGACGGCCAGCCGCTCCATCCGGGTCTTGTCGCCGAGGATCGAGCCGCCCGTACGGCTCGACGACGGGTCCACCGCCAGCACCGCCACACGGTGTCCGAGCGAGGTCAGCATCGTGCCGAACGCGTCGATGAACGTGGACTTGCCGACGCCCGGCACCCCGCTGACCCCGATCCGCCGGGCCCGGCCGCTGTGCGGCAGCAGCGCGGTCAGCAGCTCCTGGGCCAGGGCGCGGTGCTGGGGCCGGGTGGACTCGACGAGGGTGATGGCGCGGGCGACGATCGCCCGCTTCCCGTCGAGCACACCCTCGGCGTAGGCGTCGACATCGATCACAGGTCGTGCCCGAGGTCGTCCGACAACCGCTTCACCAGGTCGTGGGCCGCGTCCGGGATCACCGTCCCGGGCGGGAAGACGGCCGCCGCTCCCATCGACAGGAGCGTGGGCACGTCCTGGGGCGGGATCACCCCGCCGACCACGATCATGATGTCCTCGCGCCCCTCCTCGGCCAGCTGCTCCTTGAGCGCCGGTACGAGGGTGAGGTGCCCCGCGGCCAGCGACGACACCCCGACGATGTGGACGTCCGCCTCGACGGCCTGGCGGGCCACCTCGGCCGGGGTCTGGAACAGGGGGCCGACGTCCACGTCGAAGCCGAGGTCGGCGAAGGCGGTCGCGATCACCTTCTGGCCCCGGTCGTGGCCGTCCTGGCCCATCTTGGCGACCAGGATGCGCGGTCGGCGGCCCTCGGCCTCGGCGAAGGACTCCACCAGACTCCGGGTGCGCTCCACGTTCGGGGACTCCCCGGCTTCGTTGCGGTACACGCCGGAGATCGTACGGATCTGGCTCGCGTGCCGGCCGTACACCTTCTCCAGGGCGTCGGAGATCTCGCCGACCGTGGCCTTGGCGCGGGCCGCGCGCACGGCCAGCTCCAGCAGGTTGCCCTCGCCGCCGGCCGCCCGGGTGAGCGCGTCCAGCGCGTCCTGGCAGGCGGTCTCGTCGCGCTCCGCGCGCAGCCGCCGCAGCTTCTCGATCTGCTGGGCCCGGACGGAGGAGTTGTCGACCTTGAGCACGTCGATCTGCTCGTCGCTGTCGACCCTGTACTTGTTGACGCCGATGACCGGCTGCCGCCCGGAGTCGATCCGCGCCTGGGTGCGGGCCGCCGCCTCCTCGATGCGCAGCTTGGGGATGCCCGCGTCGATGGCCTTGGCCATGCCGCCCGCCTGCTCGACCTCCTGGATGTGCTGCCAGGCCCGGCGGGCGAGGTCGTACGTCAGCTTCTCCACGTAGGCGCTGCCGCCCCACGGGTCGATCACGCGGGTGGTGCCGGACTCCTGCTGGATGAGGAGCTGGGTGTTGCGGGCGATGCGCGCGGAGAAGTCGGTCGGCAGGGCCAGGGCCTCGTCCAGCGCGTTGGTGTGCAGCGACTGGGTGTGGCCCTGGGTGGCCGCCATCGCCTCCACACAGGTGCGGGTGACGTTGTTGAAGACGTCCTGCGCGGTCAGTGACCAGCCCGAGGTCTGCGAATGGGTGCGCAGCGACAGCGACTTGCTGTTCTTCGGGTCGAACTGCCGCACCAGCTTGGCCCACAGCAGACGGGCCGCGCGCAGCTTGGCGACCTCCATGAAGAAGTTCATGCCGATCGCCCAGAAGAACGACAGCCGGGGCGCGAACGCGTCCACGTCCAGGCCGGCCTCCCGGCCCGCCCGGATGTACTCGACGCCGTCCGCGAGCGTGTACGCCAGCTCCAGGTCGGCCGTCGCGCCCGCCTCCTGGATGTGGTAGCCGGAGATCGAGATGGAGTTGTAGCGGGGCATCTTCTGCGAGGTGAAGGCGAAGATGTCGGAGATGATCCGCATGGACGGCTTCGGCGGATAGATGTAGGTGTTGCGGACCATGAACTCCTTGAGGATGTCGTTCTGGATGGTCCCGGCCAGCTTCTCCGGCGGTACCCCCTGCTCCTCGGCCGCCACGATGTAGAGCGCGAGCACGGGCAGCACCGCGCCGTTCATCGTCATCGACACGGTCATCCGGTCGAGCGGGATGCCGTCGAAGAGCTGGCGCATGTCGAGGATCGAGTCGATCGCCACGCCCGCCATGCCGACGTCACCGGTCACCCGCGGGTGGTCGCTGTCGTAGCCCCGGTGGGTGGGCAGGTCGAAGGCGACCGACAGGCCCTTCTGACCGGCCGCCAGGTTGCGGCGGTAGAAGGCGTTCGACTCCTCGGCCGTGGAGAAGCCCGCGTACTGGCGGATCGTCCAGGGCTGGTTGACGTACATCGTCGGGTACGGGCCGCGCAGATACGGTGCCATGCCCGGGTAGGTGTCCAGGAAGTCCAGGCCCTCCAGGTCCTGCCCGGTGTAGAGCGGCTTGACCGGGATTCCCTCCGGGGTCTCCCACAGCGGCTCGTCACCGTCGGCCGTCTTCTCGACCGCCGTACGCCACTCGTCGGCGCCGCCGTCGACGGACGGGGAACCCAGCTCGATCCCGGTGAAGTCGGGGACGGAGGGGCCGGAGGGGCCGGAAGGGGCGGACATCAGGACACTCCCATGCGGTCGAGGGTGGCGGACAGGACGGTCACGGCGTCACAGCCCGCGAAGACGTGGGCGTCGACGCCGGTGTACTGCCCGGGGCGGCCGGCGAGGAACACGTGCGTGGCGCCGGCGGCCTTCAGCCCTGCCGCCTCGGTCGCGGCGCGCTCCTCGTACAGGGCGTCGCTGGAGCACAGGCAGACCTCGGTGGCGCCGCTCTCCCCGAACGTGCCCTGCGTGACGGGCTCGATGCCGCCCGCCTGGAAGAGGTTGGCGGCGAAGGTGAGCCGGGCGGTGTGGGCGGCGGCCGGACCGAGGGCGGCCAGGTAGATCCGGGGGCGGGAGCCCGTCGCGGCGAGGTGGGCGTCCGACCGGGCCCGCAGTGCCTCGTACGCCTCGTCGCGCGTGACGCGGGGGAGGCCGCCGGACGGCGGCTCGGGAGCGGGCCTGCGGACGACCGGCTTCTCGGCCAGGTGCGGGAACTCGCTGACACCGGTGACCGGTTCGCGCCGCCTGGCGAGCTTGTCGCCGCGCGCCGTCCAGGTGGCGGCGAGGTCCCCGCCCAGCTCTCCCGAGCGCAACGCGGCCGCCTGGCCGCCGAGTCGCTCGATCCGCTGGAAGAACTCCCAGCCCGCGTGGGCGAGTTCGTCGGTGAGCCGTTCCACGTACCAGGAGCCGCCCGCCGGATCGATCACCCGGGCGAGGTGGGACTCCTCGATCAGGATCGTCGAGGTGTTGCGGGCGATGCGCCGCGCGAACGCGTCCGGCAGGCCCAGCCTGTGGTCGAAGGGCAGCACGGTGACGGAGTCGGCGCCGCCCGCGCCGGCGGCCAGCGTGGCGATGGTCGTGCGCAGCATGTTCACCCACGGGTCGCGGCGCGTCATCATCACCGTCGAGGTCACCGCGTGCTGGGTCTGCGCCCCGGCGGCGGGCACCCCGCACACCTCGGCCACCCGGGCCCAGAGGCGGCGCGCGGCGCGCAGCTTGGCGATGGTCAGGAACTGGTCGGCGGTGGCCGCGTAGCGGAACTCCAGCTGCCCACAGGCCTGTTCGACGCTCAGGCCGGCCCCCGTCAGCTCCCGGAGGTACGCGACGCCGGTCGCGAGCGAGGCGCCCAGCTCCTGTGCCGCCGAGCCACCGGCCTCGTGGTACGGCAGGGCGTCCACGGTCAGGGCGCGCAGCCCCGGGTACTCCTCGGCGCACCGGCGGGCGAGGTCGACCACGGGTGCGACGTCGTAGGTCTGTCCGGTGCGGGCCTCGTGGCCGAGGGGGTCCGCGCCCAGGTTGCCGCGCGCCGCCGCCCCGGTGACACCCCGCTCGGTGTACAGCCGCAGCAACTCCCGTGCTGCGCCGTCCACTTCGGCGCCCGCGTCCAGGACGACGGGCGCGAGGTCGAGGTGGACGCCGTCGAGGACCCGGCCGAGCGACTCCACCGGGAAGCCGCCTGCGCCGAGCACCAGCCACAGGGAGGTGACGCCGTTCTCCAGATCCGACAGCACCGCCTCGCCGTCCGCCGCCGTGTGCCGCTGGCGTACGTCCCAGCCGCCGACGGAGGTGCCGGCGGCCCGTCCTCCTCGGACGAAGGGCGCGAAGCCGGGGTGGCCGGAGGGGGGCGCGGTGTCGTGCGCGGTGTAGAGAGGACGGGTGCGCAGCCCGTCCTCCAGCGCGGTGGACAGGGCTTCCTCGGCCTGAGCGCCCTCGACGTCCTTGCCCGACTTGCGCAGCACGCCCGCAACGAGGCGCTGCCACTGCTCGTGGGTTGCGTCAGGGAACTCGGCGGCCAGCTCAAGCCCGTCGTCAGGCAGGACCGTCATGCTCGGATGCTAGGCCAGAGGCCCAAAGGAGCAGCAGGGGGCACGGCTGTGACCTTGCCCTCTCCTGGCGACCGCCGCATGCCGCCGATCGGCGTCGAGCGACGCGGGGAGACGGCGACCGACGCCGAACGACACCTGAACACCGCGCAGTCGTGCGCCGTACCTCGTGCCGAGCGGCCCGTGCGCCCCCACGGCACAGTCACCGGGCCGACCGAGGACAGGAGCGACCCCATGGCCGAGAAGTACTTCACCGTGTCCGGCATGAGCTGTGGCCACTGTGCCGCGAGCGTCACCGAGGAGGTCGTCGCGGTGCCCGGCGTCACCGAGGTCGATGTCGACGTGCGGGCCGGCCTGGTGACCGTGCGCGGGGAGACGGTCGACGACGCGGCGGTGCGCACCGCGATCGCCGAGGCGGGCTACGAGGTCGCGGAGGTCGTACGACGGGCCGCGGCCTGAACCGCCGCCTGCCGTAGCAGGAAGGAAAGGTGCGGGAACGTTGCCGAGAGGCGGCAATGAACCGGTCCCCCCAGCCGTGTGAGGATTCCGTCACGTCGGAGACCGGTAAAGGGAAATGGGCAGCGGTTTACCGATTGTGTGATTTTACCTATTCGGTGTGGGCTAGAATCCCTTACCGAGCGCCAACGCTAAGTTGAGCGCTTTTTTGCTCAATTGTTCGAGTGATGCTCGGTGACAGGCCGACGGCGGTGGGGGGCGTGACATGGGTCGAGTCATCCGCGTGCGCGTCGTGAACGCCGCGCGCGACGCCGTTCCCGATACCGGCCGCGCCGCGGGTCCGAGCGAACACCTCGCGAACTGACGCCCCCTCCGCGCGGCGGAGGGCTCTCCCCGGCCTGCCCAGCGTGTCCGCGTACCCGTGCGCGCAGCCGACTCCCATCAGGCACAGACGCCGTCACCGCACTTGTCAACGGAGGACAGACGCCCGTGCACGACACCACAGCCATGCTCATCGAACTCGGGGCGATCATCCTCGCCCTGGGAATGCTGGGTCGCCTCGCCGGACGGGTGGGCTTCTCACCCATACCCCTCTACCTGCTCGCCGGACTGGCCTTCGGCCACGGCGGCATCCTCCCCCTGCGGGCCAGCGAGGAGTTCGTCGCCACCGGCGCCGAGATAGGCGTCATCCTGCTGCTGCTCCTGCTGGGTCTCGAGTACAGCGCCTCCGAACTCGTCACCAACCTCAAGTCCCAATACCCCTCCGGCGCCGTCGACTTCGTGCTCAACGCCACCCCCGGCGCGGCGATGGCACTGCTGCTCGGCTGGGGCCCGGTCGCCGCCGTCGCCCTGGCCGGCGTCACCTGGATCTCCTCCTCCGGCGTCATCGCCAAGGTCCTCGGCGACCTGCGCCGCCTCGGCAACCGTGAGACTCCGGTCGTGCTGAGCATCCTCGTCCTCGAAGACCTCTCGATGGCCGTCTACCTGCCGATCCTCACCGCCCTGCTCGCCGGGGTGAGCCTGGCGGGCGGCGCCATGACCCTGCTGATCGCCCTGGGCACGGTGGGCGCCGTCCTCTATGTCGCCCTCCGCCACGGTCGGTTGATCAGCCGGGCGGTCTCCTCCGACAACGCCGAGATGCTCCTCCTGGTCGTCCTCGGCCTCACCCTCGTCGTCGCCGGCATCGCCCAGCACCTCCAGGTGTCGGCCGCCGTGGGCGCGTTCCTGGTCGGCATCGCGCTGTCCGGCGAGGTCGCCGAAGGGGCCAGCAGCATCCTGACCCCGCTGCGGGACCTCTTCGCCGCCGTCTTCTTCGTCTTCTTCGGCCTGCACACCGACCCCGCCGACATCCCGCCCGTCCTCCTTCCGGCCCTCGCGCTGGCCGCCGTCACCACCCTGACGAAGATCGCCACCGGCTACTGGGCGGCGCGTCGGGCCGGAATCTCGGCCAAGGGCCGGTGGCGCGCGGGCGGAACCCTGGTCGCCCGGGGCGAGTTCTCCATCGTCATCGCCGGCCTCGCGGTCGGGGTCGAGCCCCGCGTCGGCCCCCTCGCGACCGCGTACGTGCTCCTCCTGGTCGTCCTCGGTCCGCTCACCGCCCGCTGGACCGAACCCCTCGCCACCCGCCTCACCCGCCGGGCCGCCACCGCACCCGCGCAGACGCCGGAGGCTCATCCCGAGGTGAACCCGGAACCCGCCACCGAGGCCGTACACGCCAACGCCTGAGACCGTGCGCGGGCGCGACCGAGTCGACGGCCCGCCCATCCGAACGGGGAGGACATGAGCGATCGGAGCGCGAACGAGCAGAGCGCCAGGGACCGGAGCGCGAACGAGCAGGGGGTGGGCACCCCCGGTGCGGGCGTCCCGAGCGCCCCGCCCGGCCGGGGTCCGGGCGAGGACTTCCTCGACGGTCTGGAGCGGATCCTCGCGGACGCCGCGCCCACCGGCCGACGGCTGACCAGGGACGAGATCGAGTCGCGCCGGGCGCTCGGGGCGCGGGCGGCGGAGGCCGGGCACGGCTGGCGTTCGCTGGTGCGGGCGCATCTCGTGGCCGGCCGGGAGAACTGGCCCCGCGGGGCCGACCCGGACCGCGTGCTCGCCGTCGTCGAACAGGCCGTGGACGCCTTCGCCGACGGCTACGAACGCGCCCAGCGGCTCGTGGTGCGCAAGGAGGAGGCCGCCCGCCGGGAGTTCATCGACGACCTCCTCCACGGCCGCGGCGACCGGGGCCAACTCGCCGCCCGCTCCGAACGGTTCGGCCTGCGCCTGTCCCGCGCCCACGCGGTCGCCGTGGCCGAGGGACCGGAGAAGTACGACGAGACCGACCCCGTGCCCCGGCAGGTGGCGGCCGACCTGTTCGCCCGCTTCGAGAACCGCCGCATCCTGTTCACCACCAAGGACGGCCGCATGGTGTGCATCGCCCCCGGCGACCAGGACGACGTCCTCGCCCACTTCGCCAAGCGCTCCTACGCCGCCACCGGCCGCGCCCAGGTCGCCATCGGCCGCTCCCGGCCCGGCACCGTCGGCATCGGCCACAGCTACGAGGAGGCCCTCAACGCCCTGGACGTGGCCCAGCGCATGGGCCTCGACGAACCGCTGCTGCGCGCCTCCGACCTGCTGGTCTTTCCGGTACTGGCCCGGGACCGGCAGGCCCTCGTCGACCTGGTGAGCAGCACGCTGGGACCGCTGGAGCAGGCACGCGGCGGGGCCCGTCCCCTGCTCGACACGCTCACGGCGTACTTCGACACAGGGTGTGTGGCCGCCTCGACCGCCCGGCGGCTCTCCCTGAGCGTGCGCGCCCTGACCTACCGGCTGGCCCGCGTCCGCACCCTCACCGGCGTGGACCCGACCGACCCCGTCGACCGCTACACGCTCCAGACCGCGGTCATCGGCGCCCGCCTCCTCGACTGGCCGACCAGACCCCTGAGTTCCACCGAGGCGGCGCCCTAGGCACGCCCGTTCCGCAGGGTGGTGGCGGTCCGCCCCCTTCGTCGGAATCGCCCGGCACGCCCATGAGAACCGCCTGTCACTCGGCTGTCACAGGGCTATCACATGGCTGTCGTCGACAGATTCGTCTGATGAAGCAGATACTGTTCCGTCAGATACGCGGCCGCTCAGGCAGACCTCCGTGCCCCTCGGGCCCGCGTTCATCGAGCCCCCACCCCCACAGAGAAAGGGCACCCCCGTGACCAGTCTTCCCAGTCGACGACGTCTCCTGGTGACCGGAGCGGGCACCGCGCTCGGTCTCGGCGCGCTCGGCGTCACCGCGTCGTCGGCATCGGCCACCCCCGCCGAAGCGGCGCGCGACTCCGTGGCCGAGGACACCAGGACGCTCGACGAGCTGTACCGGGACGCGATCGCCGAGGGCGGCAAGCTCGTCGTCTACGCGGGCGGCGACCTCGCCGACTCGGGCAGCGGCGCAGGCGCCCGGGCCGCCTTCCGCCAGCGGTTCCCCGAGATCGACCTCCAGCTGATCGTCGACTACAGCAAGTACCACGACGTCCGCGTGGACAACCAGTTCGCCACCGACACCCTGGTCCCCGACGTCGTACAGCTGCAGACCCTGCACGACTTCACCCGCTGGAAGCGCGAGGGACGGCTGCTGCGCTACAAGCCCGCCGGGTTCGGCAAGCTGTACAAGAAGTTCCGGGACTCCGACGGCGCCTGGGTCGCCGGCGCGGTCATCGCCTTCAGCTACGTCTACGACGTCGCGGCGGCGGGCGCGAACGCGCCGCGGACTCCGCTGGACCTGGTCGACCCGCGCTGGAAGGGCGCGATCGCCTCGTCCTACCCGCACGACGACGACGCGGTGCTCTACCTCTACGCCCTCTACGCGCAGACCTACGGCTGGGACTGGATGGCCGCACTCGCCGCCCAGCAGCCGCAGTTCGCCCGGGGCTCGTTCTCGCCCAGCACCGCGATCAACAACAAGCGGGCGGTCGTGGGGGTCGGTACGGGCGGCAGCCCGACCAGCACGGGGCCGATCCGCATGGGGCGGCCCGAGGGGCACCCGTTCATGGCATGGGGCCAGCGCATCGCGATCCTCAAACAGGCCGCCAACCCGACGGCGGCCAAGCTCTTCCTGAGCTGGCAGATCTCGACCGAGCGCCAGACCTCCAACGGTTGGTCGGTCCGCACGGATGTCGCCCCGCCCGCCGGTCTGAAGCCGATCTGGGAGTACCCCGAGGCCAACGTGGACGGCTTCCCCCGCTTCATGGAGGACCGCGCCGCTGTCGAGCGGTGGAAGCAGACGTTCGCCCTCTACTTCGGTGAGGTCAAGGGCGACCCGACGCCCGGCTGGCCCGGCCTGCACCCCGGCCGCTGACCCCCTCCTCTCCTCCGGCCGCGGTCGGCGCCCGGCGGCAGCCTCCATGCCGACCAGGGTGGCGAAGCGCCCGGATCCGTCGCTCCGACGGATCCGGGCGCCCGCTCGCGGCGTCGCTGACGGGGTGGGCGCACTGTGCCGGGTGGCGGGTGGGAGGCGATGCTCCGCCACCCGGACCTCGTGCGGATCACCTCACCGCCGACGCCGCTCGGCTCATCGCACCTCCTTCGCGTACGGCGCGACCGTGATCCGGTCGATCAGCGGGGCGTAGCGGGAGCGGAGCAGCACGCCGGGGAAGGTGTCCGAGGCGTAGGTGGTGCCGTCGAAGTTGGGGAGTTCCTCGGAGCGGAAGGTGAGCGTGTTCTGACCCTTCCTCAGCTGGACGGGGACGGTCAGCTCCCAGAAGTTGTTCTGGTGGAAGGTGTGCGGGAAGGTGACCCGGCGCGTCTCGACGCCGTTGACGGCGAGGTCGGCGTGGCGGGCGAGCGGGTCCGGGTTGTAGTGGGTGGCCGGCGACTGCTCGGGGTTGGAGTAGCGGATGCGCAGCGCGTGGGTGCCCGCCCGGTCCGCGGTGACGGTGAACGTGGCGGTGTTGCCGTTGCCCGGGTCGCCGCCGATTCCGGTGATCGCGCTGCCGCCCGTGGCCAGGGAGAGGGGGCTGAGAGCGGCCGAGCCCGCGAGTTCGGCGTCCTTGGCCTCGTACGTACGCGTCGGGAGCGTGCCCTCGGTGGAGGTCACCGAGAGACGGTCCACGAGTGTGGTGGACGAACCCCCGGTCACCGTCACCTTGTTGACGCCCCCGGAGAGGGAGACCGCGACGCTGTTGCCGCCCTTGTCCAGCCGCAGGACGTCCTGGCCGTTGACGGAGACCCGGGCGCCCGCCCCCTTCAGGGTGTCGACCCGGAGGGTGGCCTCGCGGTCGGCGGGGGAGTACACCCAGAACGTGGCGGTCCCCTTCTTCGGGAGCCGGGCCGCGCCCGATCCGGTGGCCGCCCGCTTCGGCGGGTCGTAGACGGGACGTGCGCCGCCGCCCAGCCAGGCGAGTTCGCCCTCGTACACCTGGGTGCGGGCGGAGGCGTCCGGCAGGGTGAGGACGAGGCGGTCGACGATGGCGTCGCCCTTGGTGGCGCGCTTGCCGTCGGCGCTCCTCGCGGCGAGCGTCAGGGTGTGCTTGCCCTTGGTGAGACGGACCGTGGTGTCGGTGTGGTCCCACACCACCCACTTGTATCCCAGCGGGAGATGCAGCTCCTGCTCGTCGTCCGACCCGCCGTCGACGCGGAGGAAGACGTTGGTGGGGCCCTGGTCCTTGACCTTGTCGAAGGTGTTGAGGGAGTTGGCGAAGACGCTCAGGTCGTAGGTGCCGTCCTCGGGCACGTCCACGGTGAAGTCGAGCGTCATGTCCGAACCGGTGCGCAGGCCGCCGACGTTGTAGCCGCCTGAGGTGTAGAACTTCGACACGTCGCGCGGGGAGCCCTCGGGGCCGTTCTTCGAGTAGCCGGAGCCGGTGTGGGCGGCGTCCTCCGCCTCGTACGCGTGCTGCCAGCGCGCCGGCGCGTCCTGGGTGGCCCTGGCCTTCCCGGCGGGGCTGAGCACGATCTCGTACGCCGAGGACTCCTTCAGGGACGGCAGGGTGCCGTCGCCGAAGTCGACGGAGACCGTGCCGTCGTCGGCGACCTTCAGCTCCGTCTCCGTGAGCAGCCTCGGGCCGGAGCTGTCGCCGAGCTGCCCGCTCCACTCGATCTCGCGGACCCAGGCGTGGACGGCGCCGCCGAAGATCTTCTTCGGGACGCCGGCGAAGGTGATGTGTCCCTTGCCGGTGGAACCGCCGAAGATCAGCCGGGCCTGCCTCTTCTTCTCGTCGAGTGTGCCGACGCCCTGCATGGTGTAGTTCTCGCCGGGGAACGGCGGGTCCACCGTCACCGTGTGCCCGCTCATCGAGGCGTACGCGTTGAGCAGCCACCACTGGCCGTTGCCGCGGTTCGACTGCACGGCGGAGTCGGAGAGGTTGCCGTCGATGTTCCAGTACGCGATGTCGGCGTCCACCTTGGACTCCTCGATCGCGGACACCCACTGGATCATCTGGCCGGGGACCGAGGTGTGGTAGTTGAAGGCGTACTCGTTGATGTTGATGGGCAGTTCGGTGCCCTCGCGCGAGGTGCCCGCGAACAGGTCCTTCTCCCATCCCCGGTACTTGGCGACGCTGTCGCGCACCGCCTCGGGGTGGCTCAGCTCGTGCCAGGTGACGACCTCGGGGAGGGTGCCTTCGGCCAGGGCGTGCGCCATGAAGCCCTTCACCTGGTCGTACAGGACGCTGGTGTTCGGGCCCGCGATCCGGGCGTCCGGCATCTTCTTCTTGATCAGTCTGTACGCGGAGTCCCAGGCGGCGAAGAAGGCGTCGGGGTCGTCGAGCCAGCTGACCTTGTCGTAGCTCCACTCGCCGGTGCCGAACATGTTGCCCTCGGGCTCGTTGAACGGCACGAAGACGATGTTGTCCTGGTACTCCTCCGGCAGCCGGAGCACCTGGTCGACCTGCGTGGCGATCTTCTCCTCGTAGAGCTTGAGCTTCTCCGCAGGGGTGTCGCCCGGCCACTGGTACGGGAAGCCGCGGTGGATGTCGGTCATGTAGATGTACACGTCGCCGTCGGTGGAGTCCGCCAGCGGCTTCACCACCTCCAGCGCGTCGGCGCCCGGGTGCTGCGGGCCGTCCTGCGCCTTGGTGGAGACCGTGCGCAGCCCCATGCCCTCGATGAGGTTGTTGGTGGGCACGTCCGGCCCGTACACGCCGTAGAGGGTGCCGGAGGCGCCGCCGTGGAACGCGCCGGTGTCCGAGGCGAGGTCGACGGTGAGCTGACCTTCCCGGACCACGGCCACGGTCGCCTCCACCTCCCGTCCGGCCGCGAGCCCGGCCACCGTGAACGTACCGGGCCGGGCGTACTTCTCCTCGGGCACGGCGTCCCAGACGATCGGTGTGTCACGGTCGTAGTCGTCGGAGTAGGAGGAGCGGACCGACGCGGGCAGGGACGGAGCGGTGCCGGTGGTGGTGCGCACCTCGAAGGACGTCCGTGACAGGGCCCGGAGCGTGGGGATGTCGCCGACCACCTGCGCCACCTGCTCGGCGCTCAGCGCCGAGTGCCACACCGTGAAGTCGTCGATCACGCCCTGGAGCAGCGGGTCCGGCCAGAAGGACTTGCCGATGTAACCGGCGGCGGTGGCCGAGGCGTCCAGCAGTTCCTTGGCCTTGATACCGGTCTTCGCGGAGGAGACGGCCACACCGTCGAGGTAGGTGGTGACCCGTCCGGCGGCGGTGTCGAGGGTGACCGTGACCGTCCGCCAGGCATCGGCGGGGAGCGCCGCGTACCCGGAGACCTGGGACTCCGCGCCCCCGCCGCCGGTGGTCACGGCGGTGCGCAGCACGCCGCCGTTGTTGGAGGGGGTGGTGAAGAGGTACTTCGTGGTGTCGGTGCCCAGGTCGAAGATCCGCTGCCAGGACGACTTGTCGCCGCCCCATCTCAGGCGTGCCGACACCGTCAGGTCGGTCGCGTCGCCGACCACGGCCCGGGGCAGGCGGACGTACGCGCCGTCGGACGTGGGCGCTCCGCCGGGCAGGGCGAGCGCCCTGCCGCCGCCCGTGCCCTCGACGGACCGCGCGGTGGAGCCGTTGACCAGGCTCGCCGTCAGACCGTTGCCGGAGACGTCCGTGATCTTCCCGGACGTGAGGTCGTCCTCGTCGAAGGTGTAGCGGGCCGTGGGCTCGGGCGCGTCGGCCGCCTGGGCGGGGACGGACGGCGAGACCAGCACGCCCGCGCCGAGCGCCAGTGCCACGGCGGCCGGGGCCCGGCGCCGGGCAGATCTGTCAGCGGATGACATGGAGTGCTTCCTCGATCCTGTGAGTGAGGGGGTCCCGGTCGGCCCGCCTCGGCCCGGCTCGGCCCGGCCGTTCGTGCGCGTGCCGGGGCGGTGAGGCGGGTTCGAGGGGGCGGGCGATGCGGAATCGGTTCGATCGGCCGCGCTCCGGGGCGGGGCTGCCGACCCGACTGGCCGTGACGGCGCTCCCCACACCAGGAAGCTGTGCGGGGCGGGGCCCCCGGCCGCCGGAGGATCACTGCATCGAACCGGTTCGCAGGAAGTTAGCACCGGGGAAATCGCACAGCAATACCTTCGACACGAGCAAGGCCGCGACGGTGCGGGGGACGTCCGGATTGCCGCGCTGTGGTGCGAAGTGCCGCGCGAGGTGTTGACAGCCGCCCGGCCTGTTCCTACCTTCACTTCACGCGAACCGGTTCGACAACCGGGGAGCGTGCCCTCCTCGGTCCACCCACCCACGCGGTTCGCGAGCTCCGCTACCGTGGAGCGCCGAACCGGTTCGAGCAAGGAGCCCTCCGTGAACATCGGTGAGATCGCCCGGCGAGCCGGTGTCTCGCGGAGCACCGTGTCCTACGCGCTGAGCGGCAAACGCCCCGTCTCGGACGACACCCGCCAGAAGATCCAGCGGGTCATCGACCAGCTGGGCTACCGGCCCAACGCCAGCGCGCGGGCCCTGGCCAATGGGCGGACCAGCACGATCGGCCTGGTCTTCCCGCCGGCCGGCAACCACTACACGGGCATGCAGCTGGACTTCATCGGCAGCGTGGTGGAGGCCGCCGCGGCCCACGACTACGACGTGCTGCTGTCGCCCAGCGGCGTCGACAGCGACCGTTCCTTCCAGCGGCTGCTGGGGGAGCGGCGGGTCGACGGCGCGATCCTCATGGAGATCAGGCTGGAGGACGACCGGGTCGATCACCTGGCCGACCTGGACTTCCCCTCCGTCGCCATCGGCCGCACCGCACGGCCGGAGGGCGGCTGGTGGGTGGGCCTGGACCACACCGCGCTGGCGGAGGCGTGCGTCCACCACCTCGCGGACCTCGGCCACCGCAGGGTCGCCTTCGTCAACCGCCCCGAACAGCTCCTGCGGGCCGGGTACGAGTCCGCGCACCGGGGGCTGGACGGGTTCACGAAGGCCGCGGCCGAGCGTGGGCTGACCGTGCGGTCGTACACCTGCGGGGACGACGCCCGCTCCGGGCAGGCGTGCCTGGAGCGGATCCTGCGCGACGACCCGGCGACCACGGGCCTGGTCACGCTGAACGAGGCGGCGCTGGGCGGCCTGTACCGGGGGCTCGCCCGGGCCGGCCGCCATGTGCCGCGCGACTTCTCCGTCACCGGGGTGGTCGCCGGCCGGTGGGCGGAGACGGTGACCCCGCAGCTCACCGCGGCGGACGTACCGGCGGAGGAGATGGGCCGCCTCGCCGTCGACCTCCTCGTCGAGCGGCTGGACGACCCCGACGCGCCGCCCCGCAGCCACCTGCTCGTACCGCCGATCTCCCTGCGGGCCAGCACCGGTCCCGTCCTCGGCACCACCTGAACCCGAAACCCGACCTCCCGCCCGCCGCAGGCTCTGTCCTCCCGCCTGCCCGCAGGCCCCGACCTCCCGCCACGCCGACCTCCCGCCACGCCGACCTCCCGCCACGCCGGCATCCTGACCTGCCGAAGGCCTGCGCCTCCTGACCGGCCCAGGGCGTCCGCCTCCTGACGCACCGAAATCCCCACCGGCCCCACCGCCGCCGTTCGGCGTACCCCGGTTCCCCCCGTCATCCCTCCCTCTCACGGCACACCCATGCCTGAAACTAAGGAACCCGCCATGCACAGCACCTCCAGACAGCGCCGTCTGACCGCCGCGGCGCTGACGGCCCTGGCCGTGGCCGTCAGCGCCACCGCCTGCTCCTCCGGCTCGGGCAGCACCGGCGCCAAGGACGCGGACAGCGGCACGTACACCGTCTGGGACCCGTACCCGCAGTTCGCCAAGGGCTCGGCCTGGACGAAGCTGCTGGACAAGTGCGGCGCCGACGCGGGAGTGAAGATCAAGCGGACCGGCTTCGACACCAGCGACCTGCCCAACAAGACCCTGCTGGCGGCCCAGCAGGGCAACTCCCCGGACGTCCTCATCGTCGACAACCCGGTGGTCTCGACCCTGGCCGAGGCGGGCGTGCTCACCACGACCGACGACAACAAGCTCGACACCTCAGCGGTGGACACCAACCTGCTCGCGGCCGGCCAGTCCGGCGGCAAGACCTACGGCATGCCGATCGGCGCCAACACCCTCGCCCTCTACTACAACAAGGAGGTGCTGGAGAAGGCGGGCGTCGACATCGCCTCGGTCAAGGACTGGAAGTCGCTGACGGCGGCGCTGGCGAAGGTCAAGAAGGCCGGCAAGAAGGGGATCACCTTCTCGGCGATCGGCACGGAAGAGGGCAGCTTCCAGTTCCTGCCCTGGTTCTGGGGCTCGGGCGCACAGCTCACCGCACTCGACTCCGCCGAGGCCGCCTCCGCGCTGTCCCTCTGGAAGGGCTGGCTCGACAAGGGCTACGCCCCCAACTCGGTCATCAACAACACCCAGACCACCAGCTGGCAGGAGTTCGCCACCGGCGACTACGCGTTCAGCGAGAACGGCACCTGGCAGCTCGCGGGCGCCGACAAGGCCGGCTTCGACTACGGCGTGATACCCGTCCCGGCCGCCGAGGGCGGCAACGCGGCGGCCCCGACCGGCGGAGAGTTCGTGACCGTCCCGGTCCAGAAGGACGCCGCCCGCTACGCCACCTCTCAGAAGCTGGTCACCTGCCTCACCAGCACCGACAACCTCTACGACACCGACACCACCCTGTCCTACGTCGCTCCCACCACCGAAGTCCAGGACAAGCAGGTCGCGGCGAACGCCGACCTGAAGCCGTGGGTCGACGCGGTCAGGGCGGCCAAGGGCCGTACCAGTGACGACCTGGGCACCAAGTACCCCAAGATCTCCGAGCAGATGTGGAAGGCCGTCCAGTCCGCGCTCAGCGGCGCCGAGTCGCCGAAGGACGCGCTGGCCAAGGCCCAGTCGGCCGTCAAGTAACCAAGGATGCGCGGGCCGACGATGAACGACACGAAACAGCTCCCGGACCGCCGGTCCGCGCACGACCGGGGCGGGGCGGCCACCACCGCCCCGCCACGGGCCCGCGCGCGCGAGAGGCGCCGTCCGACCTCCTCGCAGTGGGCCGCCTGGGCCTTCCTCGCCCCGGTCACCCTCTACCTCGCCCTCTTCTACGCCTATCCCCTCTACCGCAACCTCGACCTGAGCCTGCGCGACTACACCGTCCGCTCCTTCGTCGACGGCGACGCGCCCTTCACCGGCCTGGCGAACTACCAGAAGGTCCTCGACGACCCGACCTTCGCGCCCGCCCTGCTGCACACCGTCGTCTTCACCGCCGTGTGCCTGGTCTTCCAGTACGCCATCGGCCTGGCGCTCGCGGTCTTCTTCAACCAGCACTTCCGGCTCTCCACCACCCTGCGGGCCCTGTTCCTGGTGCCCTGGCTGCTGCCGCTGATCGTGTCCGCCTCCACCTGGTCGTGGATGTTCAACAGCGACTCCGGCATCGTCAACACCGCCCTGCACGCCGTCGGCATCGGCCCGGTCAACTGGCTGACGTCACCGGACTGGTCACTGCCCTCGGTGATCATCGCGAACATCTGGATCGGCGTCCCGTTCAACCTGGTGGTGCTCTACAGCGGTCTGCAGTCCGTCCCCGGAACGCTGTACGAGGCCGCGGCCCTCGACGGGGCGAACGCCTGGCAGCGGTTCTGGCGCATCACGTTCCCCCTGCTGCGCCCGGTCTCCGCCATCACCCTGCTGCTGGGCCTCGTCTACACCCTCAAGGTCTTCGACATCATCTGGATCATGACCAAGGGCGGCCCGGCGGACTCGTCCACCACCTTCGCCACCTGGTCCTACCAACTCGGCTTCGGCAACCTCCTGCCCGCCTTCGGCCCCGGCGCGGCCGTCGGCAACCTGCTCGTGGTCGCCGCCCTGGTCTTCGGCCTGGTGTACGTCCGGGTCCAGCGAAAGCAGGCACTGTCATGACGATCGCCCAGGCGGCCCCGAGGCGGCGCCGCGGCAGCGCGGGAAAGACGGCCCTCGGCCTGCTGCTCACCGGGGTCATGCTCTTCCCGGTCTACTGGATGGTCAACGTCTCCTTCACCCGCGACCAGGACATGCGCAAGAGCCCGCCGGACCTGTTCCCGACCCACGGCACCCTGGCCGGCTACCGCACCGTGCTCGACGAGCAACTGCCCTACCTCGGCACCAGCCTCGTCGTCGCCCTCGGCACCGTCGTCCTGACCGTGGCCCTGGCCGCGCCCGCCGGATACGCCCTCGCCAAGCTGCGCCCACGCGGCGGCGGCCTGCTGAGCTTCGTCCTGCTGGCCGCCCAGATGATCCCCGGCATCATCATGGCGATGGGCTTCTACGCCATCTACCTCCAGCTCGGCCTGCTCCAGTCCGTGCCCGGCCTGATCGTCGCCGACTCCACCCTGGCGGTCCCCTTCGCGGTGCTCATCTTCACCGCGTTCATGTCCGGCATCCCCGGCGAACTGCTCCAGGCCGCGCAGATGGACGGGGCGCGGGCCCTGCGCACCTTCTGGTCGATCGTCCTGCCGATGAGCCGCAACGCCGTCGTCACCGTCTCGCTGTTCGCGTTCCTGTGGTCCTGGTCCGACTTCGTCTTCGCCAACACCCTGGTCAACGGCGGCACCCACGAACCGATCACCCTCGGCATCTACCA
Source organism: Streptomyces gottesmaniae (assembly GCF_031845845.1). Classification (NCBI taxonomy): domain Bacteria; kingdom Bacillati; phylum Actinomycetota; class Actinomycetes; order Kitasatosporales; family Streptomycetaceae; genus Streptomyces; species Streptomyces gottesmaniae. The sequence continues at coordinate 110,243 of NZ_JAVRFJ010000024.1, read as the reverse complement.
CTACATCGGCAACAACAACCAGGAGTGGAACGCCATCATGGCCACCGCCGTCGTGGCGTCACTGCCCGCCGCGGTCATCCTCGTCCTCGCCCAGCGCTATGTGGCCGCCGGTGTCACCACCGGCGCCGTCAAGGACTGAAACCCCCACCCGCCAGACCCGCCACGACCGCCGGCGCCCTCCCGCGCCGGCCGGTCGGCACCCCCTGCTCCAGAAACGAGTCACGCCACATGACCGCCGCCCGATCCGGCCCGGCCTTCTCCGTCCACGACATCCCGTTCAGCGCGTACGGATCCTGGTTCGACATCTCCCCCGTGGTGGCGGAGAAGACCTACGCCGAGGACCTCCACCTCGTCTCGCACCAGAACGGCATGCACGGCGTGCTGCGTCTGGTCCCCCTGGACCCGGCGACGGGTGATCGGGCCGAGACCCGCGTCGAGGCGACGCCGGGCCTGCTCACCTGGACCGACGGGAAGGGCCGCGTCGAACTCGCCTACGAGACACCGGACACCGTACGCCTGCGCGGCAGCGGCACGCACTTCGGCGTCCTCGCCGCCGCGCGGACCCTGACCCCGTTCAGCGGCACGTACTTCTTCCACGACCCGGCGGCGAACGCGCATGTCTTCACCTCGTACGAGACCGGCCGCCGCTACCGCGTCACCCTGCTGTCCGGCGTCCTCGCGGACACGGTCGGTGACCAGGCCCTGGGTGGCGCCGACCGAGGTGTCACCGTGTCCGCGCGGGGTGGCGGCGACTGGGAGATCGCGATCGAGGAGTTCGACACCGCCCGCCCCCCGTACGTGTCCTCGGCGCCCTTCGACGCCGTCACGGCCGCCGCACACGCCGCCTTCGCGGACTTCGTCGACACCGTGGCCCCCTGGCGCTCGGAGGCCACCCCGGCCGCCGAACTCGCCGCCTACGTCGTCTGGTCGGCGACCGTCGCCGCGCAGGGCCTGGTCACCCGGCCTGGCGTGCTGATGTCCAAGCACTGGATGGACAAGGTCTGGAGCTGGGACCACTGCTTCAACGCCCTCGCCCTCGCGCCGGGCCGCCCCGAACTGGCCCTGGACCAGTTCCACCTGCCCTTCGACCACCAGGACGAGAGCGGCGCCCTGCCGGACTCGGTCACCCACTCCGAGGTGCTGTACAACTTCGTCAAACCGCCCATCCACGGCTGGGCCTTCGGCCATCTGCGCCGCACCCTGCCGACCCCTCCTGACCGGACCGAACTCGCTTTGGCGTACGAGCGCCTGGAGCGCTGGACCGACTTCTGGCTCACCGCCCGGCGTGCCCCCGGTGCCGACCTGCCCCACTACCAGCACGGCAACGACAGCGGCTGGGACAACGCCACCACCTTCGACCCCGAGCGGGTGGTCGTCACCGCCGACCTCGCCGCCTTCCTCGTCCTCCAACTCCACGAACTCGCGTCCCTGGCAGCGGAGTTGGGCAAGGGGGACGAGGCCGCACGGTGGACGCGCACGGCCGCGGAGACCCAAGCCGCGCTGCTGGACCAGCTGTGGAACGGCGACAGGTTCGTCGCCCGCTCGGCCGGCACCGGGGACACCTGGAGCAGCGCCGGCCTCCTCGACCTGATGCCCATCGCGCTCGGCGAGCACCTGCCCGCCGAGGTCGCCGGCACCCTCGCCGACCACATCAAGGCACATCTGACCCCGTACGGCCTCGCCACCGAACTGCCCACCTCACCGCACTACGTGGCCGACGGCTACTGGCGCGGCCCGATCTGGGCACCCGCCACCGTCCTCGTCGAGGACGGCCTGCGCCGCGCCGGACACGAACGCCTCGCGGACGACATCAGCGCCCGCTTCCGCGCCCTGTGCGAGACCCACGGCTTCGCCGAGAACTTCGACGCCCTCACCGGCACCGGCCTGCGCGACCGGGCCTACACCTGGACCGCGAGCAGCTACCTCCTGCTCGCCCATGACCACCACCTGCGCGCGGAGGCCGCGACCGGCGCCACTCCCGACCGACGCACGCGCTAGGGCCGCGGCACCAGCACCCACCCACACGTCCGGCACGGGGGCCGGAGCAGCACATACAAGCCCCATCCTGAAGGAACGTGAGCACATGCGAAGACTCGGGCAGAGCCGCTCGGCCTCGAGACGGCTTCTTCACGGCATCACCCGGACACTGCTTCCGCTGACCGTCCTGGCCGGCCTCACCACCGCGATCGCGGCGCCGGCCGCCGCCGCGGACCCCACCCTCACCGTCGACCTGGGCACCACCACCGGAGCCTTCCGCGGTGGCGCCTCCGGAGTGCTGTACGGCCTGTACGGCCCGGACGTGCCGACCAACAACCTCATCGAGGGGATGGGGGTGCAGACCACCAACACCAAGTACCAGGACGGACAGCAGCACCCCGGATCGGACGCCCTGGAGATCGCCGATCCGTTCGTGGACAGCGGCGGCGGGGACGTCTTCATCTACATGACGGACGTCTACCGGGCCAACTACGAGCGCACGAGCTACGCGGCCTACCAGGAGACGATGCGCACCCAGGTGGAGCAGGCGAAGGCCAGCCCCCACGCGAGCCACATCGTCTTCGTCCCCTACAACGAGCCCGACCTGAACTGGTTCAGCGGCATGCGCACCAACTCCACCGCGCTGAACAACTTCAACGCGGAGTGGCGCCAGACGTACAACTTCATCAAGGGCATCTGGCCCGAGGCGCGGCTGGCGGGGCCCAACACCTCCAGCTACACCTCCTCCTCCCTCAGCGGCTTCCTGAACTACTGCAAGACCAACAACTGCCTGCCCGACGTGGTCACCTGGCACACCCTGGGCAGCCCGGCGGACGTGCGCAGCACCGTCGACTCCTACCGCGCGGTGGAGACCGCCGCCGGCATCACCTCGCCGATCACCGTCAACCTCAACGAGTACGCCCACCGCTACCACCTGACCGACCCAGGTCAGATGGTGCAGTGGATCTCGGCCATCGAGGACAAGAAGATCGACGGCAACCTGCCGTACTGGAACATCAACGGCAACCTCGGTGACTCCGCCGCCGCCCAGAACACCCCCAACGCCCAGTGGTGGCTCTACAACTGGTACAGCTCCATGAGCGGCGACACCGTCAAGGTCACCAGCTCCGGGAACAACGCCGCCTACACCCTGCAGGGCCTGGCGAGCCTGGACACGGGCAAGAAGCAGGCCCGCGTCATCCTCGCCGGGGGAGGCACCAGCGGCGCCTCCGACACGGTCATCAAGAACATCGATCCCGCGGTCTTCGGCGACACCGTGCACGTGAGTGTCTTCCAGGACCGCTACAGCGGCTACCTCGGCGCGGCGGCCACGCCGACCCGGCTCTCCGACGCCGACGTCGCCGTGGGCTCCGACGGTTCGATCACCGTCCCCATCACCCTCGACGCGATGTCCGCGTACCAGGTGATCGTCTCCCCGGGCGGCACCGGCTCCGCCACCCCCTCCGACAGCACCTGGACGGGCACGTACGAGGCCGAGAGCGCCACACTCAGCGGCAGCGGCTACAACATCAACACCGAGGGCACGACCGGCAACGTCGGCAAGTTCCCCGCCTCGGGTACGAAGGACGTCGGCGGTCTGCGCACCGGCTCCACCACGGTGATCTCCTTCCCCGTCTCCGTCCCCACCACCGGCGACTACGACCTGTCGGTGTTCGGCAGCAGCTACGCCAAGGACGCCGAGGTCAAGGGCCCGACCGACGTGTACCTGCGGGTCGACGGCGGCGCCTCGAAGAGGGTCGACATCCCGGTGGGCTTCCAGTGGGTGGTGTGGGGCCACAGCGACACCACCGTGCACCTCACCGCCGGCAGCCACACCATCACCCTGGCCACCACCGGCGACAACGGCGCGAAGACCGACGGTGACGCCATCATCGACAAGATCGACCTCCGGTACCGGGACGCCGACGTCCAGGGCACCACGCTCCACGAGGCCGAGCAGGCCACCCTCTCCGACAACGGCAGCACCACCTACACCTCCCAGGGCCAGTCCGGCGCCGGCGCGGTGAACCTCACCTCCGGCAAGTCGGCGACGTTCTGGGTCTACTCGGCGCGTGACGGCTACGCGGACCTCACGGCTCGCTTCCGCAACACGGGCCGGGCCGACCTCACCGTCAACGGCAGGGCCGCCGACGACCAGACCCTCTCCGGCGCGACGCCCGACGCCTGGTCCACCTCCACCAACCGGGTGTACCTGAAGGCCGGCATCAACAAGGTGGAGGTGACCGGCGCCGGCGGCACCCTCGCCCTGGACGACCTGGCCGTCACCCCGTTCGGCGCCACCTCCGCCGTCACCACCGGCAACGTCGTCACCTACCAGGCCGAGGACGGCACCCTCACCGGCACCGCCGACGTCTCCACCAGCTACAGCCAGGCCGACGGCGGCGTCGTCACCGGCATCTCCGACGGAACCGCCAACTCCCTCACCCTCGACGTCGACGCGCCCTCGGCCGGCACCTACGCCATGACGATGCGCTATGCCAACGCCGAGGAGCTGCCCTCCAACCACTACAACCCCGACCTGTACGCCGAGCACGCCGACGTCAGCGTCAACGGCGGCGACGCCACCCGCGTCCACTTCGCGAGCACCCTGCACTGGAACCAGTTCGCCGACCACACCGCCCACGTCACCCTCAAGAAGGGCGCCAACACGGTCAAGTTCACCTCTTCACAGCTCTACGACTGGGACGGCACCACCATCGGCAAGGTGTACTCGGGCGGCGGCAGCGACATCGGACAGCCCATGCGCTCCAGCTCCGCCCCGCACCTCGACCAGGTCTCCTTCGCACCGGCGAGCCTGCACATCGGCGCCCCGGCCGCCTTCTCCTCCACCGCGGTGGCCCAGCACAGCGGCCTCTGCCTCGAAGATCCCGCCAAGTCCACCGCGGACGGCACCCAGTACCGGCAGAACACCTGCGGAAGCGGCGAGGAGCAGGTCTTCGACTTCCACCGTGTCTCCGGCACGACCGACACCTACACCGTCGTCAACCACTCCAGCGGCAAGTGCCTGGACGTCGCGGGCATCTCGACGGCCAACGGCGCCGCCGTCCAGCAGTGGACCTGCCACGGCGGCACCAACCAGCGGTTCAGACTGGCGGCGGTGACCGCGCTCGGCAACAGCCACGACTACCAGCTCGTCGCCGTCCACAGCGGCAAGTGCGTCGACGTCAGCACCATCTCGACCGCACCCGGCGCCCTCGTCCACCAGTGGCCGTGCGACACGGGGAGCACCCTGACCACCAAGAAGAACCAGATCTGGAGGCTCACCGGCAAGGACTGACCCGACGACGGTTCAGGGAAGCCGAAGTGGCGCCGCACCCCGTCCGGCGGGGGGCGGCGCCACTCGCACATCAGCTGTCCCGGAACGGTCCTCCGGATGTTTCACGCTGCACGGGACTCCGCAGAGGGGGAGGAGTCAGCGCCCGAAGTGGTGCGGCTCCTCCAGGACTTCATCGGCGGCTGACCGCCGGGGCCTGTTCGGCCCCGGCGTCGATGACCGTGTCCAGCATGGCGCGGGACGCCTCCAGGTCGTCGATGGAGCGGGTGATCCGCTCCCGCTCCTGCCGAAGCTGGGCGATCAGGTCCGAACAGACCGGGACCAGACGCTCGTCCTCCTCCCGCACACACGGCAGCACCCTCGCGATCGTGTCCGTGGTCAGCCCGGCGGTGAGCAGCACCCGGATCCGGCGCACCGTCTCCACGTCCTTGTCGCAGTACACCCGATAACCGCTGGGCAGCCGCTCGGGCGTCAGCAGTCCCTGCTCCTCGTAGTAGCGCAGCAGCCGCTCGTTGACCCCGGTGCGTCGCACCATCTCGCCCATGCGCATGGATCCGCCCCCTCACCGACTTGACTCTGACACTGATGTCAGACTTTAGCGTTCCCGCATGCAGAAGAGTTCCGTGATTCTCGCGGCCCTGTGCGTGAGCGTGTTCGTCGTGGGAACCTCCGAGTACCTCGTCGCCGGGCTGCTGCCCCAGGTGGCCGAGGACCTGGACGTCTCCGTGGGCGCGGCCGGCCAGACCGTCACGGCGTACGGCCTCGGCGTGGTCGTCGGCGGCCCCCTCCTCACCCTCCTGACCGTGCGCACGCCACGCAAGGGTCTCGCCCTGTCGTTGATGCTGCTCTTCGCCGTCGGCAGCGCCGTCAGCGCGTTCGCCGGCTCGTACGAGGTGCTGCTGGCCGGCCGTGTGCTGTCCTCGCTCAGCCACGCGGCGTTCTTCGCGCTCTCCCTGGTCGTCGCCAGCCAGGTCGTCCCCGAGGACAAGGTGGGCCGGGCGACCGCCGCGGTCGTCTCCGGCCTGACCGTGGCGACGCTCCTCGGCGTGCCGCTGGGGGCCCTGCTGGGTGAACGGACCAACTGGCGCACGCCGTTCGTCGTCCTCACGGTGCTGACCCTGCTCGGCGTGGCGCTGCTGGCCGCCGTCCTGCCGCGTCGGCACGCCGAGTCGGCGGGCGCCCGCGCCGAGATCAGGATCATGGCCCAGCGCCCGGTCCTGCTCGCCATCGCCACCACCGCCGTCGGTTTCGCCGGCGTCGCCACGGTCTTCACCTACATCGCGCCGCTGCTCACCGAGGTCACCGGATTCCCCGCGTTCGTCGTCTCCATCCTGCTGCTCGCCTACGGCGGCGGCAGTTTCCTCGGCAACATCATCGCGGGGCGCCTGACCGACAGGGCTCCGGCCGCCACCCTGCGCGGCGTCTTCGCGGCGCTGGCGCTGCTGCTCGCCTGCACGCCCTTCGCGGTGACGTGGAGGCCGACGGCGGTTCTGGCCGTGCTGCTGCTGGGGCTGCTCGCCACCGCGACGATCGCCCCGCTGCAGGGCCTGATCCTGCGTCACGCGCGGCAGGCGCCGACCCTGGCGGTCTCGGTCAACGTCGGTGCCTTCCAGTTGGCCACCGCCATGGGGTCGGCGGTCGGCGGCGGCGTCGTCGCGGCCGACGCCCTGCGCTGGACCGGTCTCGCCGGCGCGGTCCTCAGCGCTCTCGGCCTCCTCGTCTCCTGCTACGCGCTCCCGCTGCGGCCCAAGGCGGAGCCCGAGGTCGCCGGCACCCCCGCGGAGGCCAGCCCCGCCACCGCTGCCTGATCCCGCTTCCCCGCCCGACTCGCTGTCCGAACCATCGCTGCGACCCACAAGGAGAGTTCCGCCATGCTCGCTGTGCAGATCGACGTCCACGGAGGCCCGGAGGTGCTTGAGGTCCGGGAGATCGCCGAACCGGTGCCCGGCCCGGGAGAAGTGCTGGTCCGGACGGTCGCGAGCAGCCTCAACCCGGTGGACTGGAAGACCCGCGCCTGGGACGTGGGCCCCCAGTTCCCGATGACCCTGGGCTGGGACCTGGCCGGCGTCGTCGTCGCGAGCTCGTCCGCCGAGTTCGCCGTGGGCGACCGGGTGATCGCCATGTCCGCGCAGATCGCCACCGGACGCGGCACCTGGGCCCAGTCGGTCGCCCTGCCGGACCACCTCCTGACCCACGCGCCGACCACGCTCAGTCTCGCGGAGGCGGCCACGCTGCCACTGGCCGGGACCACCGCGCTGCAGGCCCTCGCGAAGCTGCGGTTGGTGAGCCGCGGCCGTCTTCTGGTCACCGGGGCGGCCGGCGCGGTCGGCGGACTGGCGGTCCAACTCGCGCGACGGGCCGGCGTGGCCGTCGACGGGCTGGTTTCTCGGGCCGAACACATCGACGTCGTACGGGAGTTGGGCGCCGATACCGTGGTGGACCTCGCCACGGACCTGCCCAAGGAGGCATACGACGCGGTACTCGACACCGCGGGCGTGGACGTGTCCTCGTCGCTCGTCGAGGGAGGGCGGTACGTCTCGATCTCCGACGAGCCCCTGCCCGCCGTGCCCGGTGCCGCCAAGAGCTATGTGCAGGAGAGCAAGAAGGATCTCGCCGAGCTGGTGGAGCTGGCGGAGGCCGGTCGGCTCCGGGTGCGGGTGGCGGAGCACCACCCGGTGACGGCGGTGCGCACGGCCCACGAGCGCTTCGAGGCCGGAGGGCTGTCCGGCAAGGTCGTCCTTCTCTTCTGAGCCCTTCGGCCCGGCGCCGGCACCGCCGAGCCCGTGGTGGGTCCGCCTCCTGGACGGGCCCACCACCGGTGTCACTCAGGCGGTGTCACTCTGCCTGTGTCACCGCGGCAGGGGCGTTCCCGGGTGCGTTCGGCGGAGTTGAAGACGACCGGGCGGCAGAGGTGGGTGCACCTCGGGTTGGCTTCGGGCGGTTACGGGGGTGATGCCGCCACTTCCCCTCCGGCCCCGTGTTCCATGCGGCTCGGCGGGGGTGTGGCGGCGCTCTTGCCTGCGACCCTCAGATGTCCCGGAAGATCTCGATCTGCGCCCCCACGGTGTTGAGACGCTCCGCGAGGTCCTCGTACCCGCGGTTGATGACGTAGACGTTGCGGAGCACGGACGTGCCCTCGGCGGCCATCATCGCCAGCAGGACGACCACGGCCGGACGGAGCGCGGGCGGGCACATCATCTCGGCCGCGCGCCAGCGGGTGGGGCCCTCGACCAGGACACGGTGGGGGTCCAGGAGTTGGAGGCGGCCGCCGAGGCGGTTGAGGTCCGTCAGATAGATCGCCCGGTTGTCGTAGACCCAGTCGTGGATGAGCGTCTGGCCCTGCGCGGCGGCGGCGATGGCCGCGAAGAAGGGGACGTTGTCGATGTTCAGGCCGGGGAACGGCATGGGGTGGATCTTGTCGATGGGCGCCTGGAGTTTCGAGGGACGGACGGTGAGGTCCACCAGGCGCGTACGGCCGTTGTCGGCGACGTACTCCGGTGAGCGGTCGTGGTCGAGCCCCATCTCCTCCAGGACCGCCAGCTCGATCTCCAGGAACTCGATCGGCACCCGGCGCACGGTCAGTTCGGACTCGGTGACGACCGCCGCGGCGAGCAGGCTCATCGCCTCGACCGGGTCCTCGGAGGGGGAGTAGTCGACGTCCACGTCGATGTGCGGCACCCCGTGCACGGTGAGCGTGGTGGTGCCGATGCCCTCCACCCGTACGCCGAGGGCCTCCAGGAAGAAGCAGAGGTCCTGGACCATGTAGTTGGACGAGGCGTTGCGGATGACGGTGACGCCGTCGTGGCGGGCGGCGGCGAGCAGCGCGTTCTCGGTCACCGTGTCCCCGCGCTCGGTCAGCACGATCGGACGGCCGGGGGTGACGGAGCGGTCCACCTCGGCGTGGTACAGCCCCTCGGTGGCCGTGATGTCGAGGCCGAACCGGCGCAGGGCGATCATGTGCGGCTCGATCGTCCGCGTGCCGAGGTCGCAACCGCCCGCGTACGGCAGCTTGAAGTGGTCCATACGGTGCAGCAGCGGGCCGAGGAACATGATGATCGAGCGGGTGCGGCGAGCCGCCGCCGCGTCGATGGCGTCGAGGTCCACCTCGGCCGGCGGCACGATCTCCAGGTCGACGCCGCCGTTGATCCACCGGGTGCGCACGCCGATGGAGCCGAGCACCTCCAGAAGGCGGTACACCTCCTCGATGCGGGCGACCCGGCGCAGCACTGTGCGCCCCTTGTTCAACAAGGTGGCGCACAGCAGCGCTACACACGCGTTCTTGCTGGTCTTCACGTCGATCGCGCCCGACAGCCGACGCCCGCCGACCACCCGCAGATGCATCGGACCCGCGTAGCCCAGCGAGACGATCTCACTGTCGAGGGCTTCACCGATTCGGGCGATCATCTCAAGGCTGATGTTTTGATTGCCGCGCTCGATACGATTCACCGCGCTCTGGCTCGTCCCGAGTGCCTCCGCCAACTGTGACTGTGTCCAGCCACGGTGCTGTCGGGCGTCACGGATGAGCTTGCCGATGCGTTCGAGGTAGTCGTCTGCCATGAGGGAGAGGTTATCTCAGATATGAGATGACGCCTCTCGAGGGGTCCGTTGGGGGTGTGACACGGGCCCGTTCAGGTGATGGGTGTGATGGGCGTGATGGTCCGTCAGCCGGGCTCAGGGGCGCCGCGCGTTGCGGGTGCGGCGCCAGCCGAAGGGGCCGGGCAGGTCCATCGAGGTCGTACGGCGTCCGGTGCTGCTGTGGGTGTGGCGGGGGCCGTTGCGGCCGCCGGTGGTGATGGACCAGGAGCGCTTGTTGATGTTCAGTCGCACACCCGGCAGGATCCGAAAGCTCTTGCGGAACGTGAGCGGCATGTCTGCTTCCTTCCCTTCCCGATGTCCGACGGGTACCCCGCTCCTCGGTCCGCATCCCCACCCGCCGTACGGCAACTGGGCTCTCCCGGGCGGCGATTGCCTCAGCGCGGCGGCAGTACGCAGAACTCGTGGCCGTCGGGGTCGACCAGTACCGCCCAGTCGACCGGGCCCTGACCGATGTCGGCGGGGGCCGCGCCGAGGGAGACGAGGCGGTCGATCTCGCTCCGCTGGTCACTGCCGGCGGACGGCACGAGGTCGAAGTGGAGGCGGTACTTCCCCGCCTTCGGGGCCAGCGGCGGACCGCCCCAGGTGATCTTCGTGCCTCCCTGCGGCGACTGGATCGCGGTCTCCTCGTCCTGGTCCCAGACGAGGGGCCAGCCGAGGGCCCGGCTCCAGAAGTACCCGACCTCCTGCGAGCCGTCGCTCGCGACCGCGCCGATGAAGCCGCAGCCGGCGAGGAAGCTGTTGCCCGGCGGGATGACGCAGAACTCGTTGCCCTCCGGGTCGGCGAGGACCACGTGTCTCTCTTCCGGGAGCTGGCCGATGTCGATGTGCCGGCCGCCGAGCTCCAGCGCCCGTTCCACGATCCGCCGCTGGTCGTCGAGGGACGTGCTGGTCAGGTCGAAGTGCATCTGGTTGGGGACGGTCTTCTTCTCCTGGCTGGGCAGGAAGCGCAGCCGCAGCCCGGTGCCGTCGTCCGGCGCGAGCGCGATGCCCCCGTAGGGGTCCTCGGTCGTCTCCCGGTCCAGGACGCCGGCCCAGAAGTGCGCGAGGCCGACGGGGTCGTTCGCGTCGAAGCTGAGCGCGTGGAGGTGGGACGTCATCGCGGGGGATCTCCGATCCGTCGGCACGGCCGCGGACAGGGCTCGTCCCCCGCCCATGAGGAACAGCCATGCTAGGAAGCGCGGGAAACGCTCCGCAACGCAATAAGAGGCCCGCGCGCCCGGACCGTCGGAACGGAGATTGGCGCACGCCACATCGGGCCGGGCATGACCAGCCCGCGCCCATGTACTACTGTTATCTCGACATCGAGATATCTGCCGAGGCGCACTGCGGCCGCCACCCCGGTAAGGGGTACCTAACTTAGCCTTACCTTAGCGGATCGGCCAAGGAGGCGTGGCGGCAGGATGCGGTGGTACGCGCACATGGAATGAAGGAGACTGTCGTGTCGGCGAACAGCTTCGACGCCCGCAGCACGCTGCAGGTGGGCGACGAGTCGTACGAGATCTTCCGGCTGGACAAGGTGGAGGGCTCGGCTCGCCTGCCCTACAGCCTCAAGGTCCTGCTGGAGAACCTGCTCCGCACGGAGGACGGCGCGAACATCACCGCCGACCACATCCGTGCCCTCGGCGGCTGGGACTCGCAGGCCCAGCCCAGCCAGGAGATCCAGTTCACCCCGGCCCGCGTGATCATGCAGGACTTCACGGGTGTGCCCTGTGTCGTGGACCTCGCCACCATGCGTGAGGCCGTGAAGGAGCTCGGCGGCGACCCGGCGAAGGTCAACCCGCTCTCCCCGGCCGAGCTGGTCATCGACCACTCCGTCATCGCCGACAAGTTCGGCACCCACGACGCCTTCGCGCAGAACGTCGAGCTGGAGTACGGCCGCAACAAGGAGCGCTACCAGTTCCTGCGCTGGGGCCAGACCGCCTTCGACGACTTCAAGGTCGTACCCCCGGGCACCGGCATCGTCCACCAGGTGAACATCGAGCACCTCGCTCGGACCGTCATGGTGCGTAACGGCCAGGCCTACCCCGACACCCTCGTCGGCACCGACTCCCACACCACCATGGTCAACGGCCTCGGTGTGCTGGGCTGGGGCGTCGGCGGCATCGAGGCCGAGGCCGCCATGCTCGGCCAGCCGGTCTCCATGCTCATCCCGCGCGTCGTCGGCTTCAAGCTGACCGGTGAGCTCACCCCCGGCACCACCGCCACCGACCTGGTGCTCACGATCACCGAGATGCTCCGCAAGCACGGTGTCGTCGGCAAGTTCGTCGAGTTCTACGGCGAGGGCGTGGCCGCCACCTCCCTCGCCAACCGCGCCACCATCGGCAACATGTCGCCGGAGTTCGGCTCGACCGCCGCGATCTTCCCGATCGACGGCGAGACCATCAAGTACCTGAAGCTCACGGGCCGCAGCGAGCAGCAGCTCGCGCTCGTCGAGGCCTACGCCAAGGAGCAGGGCCTCTGGCTGGACCCGGCCGCCGAGCCGGACTTCTCCGAGAAGCTGGAGCTGGACCTCGCCACGGTCGTCCCCTCCATCGCCGGCCCGAAGCGCCCGCAGGACCGCATCGTCCTCGCGAACGCCGCCGAGCAGTTCAAGCAGGACGTCCTCAACTACGTCGACTCCGTGGACGAGTCCGGCAAGGAGTCCTTCCCGGCCTCCGACTCCCCGGCCGTCGCCCCGAACGGCGCCCCGTCCAACCCGGTCACCGTGACCGCCCCCGACGGCTCGACGTACGAGATCGACCACGGCGCCGTGACGGTCGCGGCCATCACCTCCTGCACCAACACCTCCAACCCGTACGTCATGGTCGCCGCCGCGCTCGTCGCGAAGAAGGCCGTGGAGAAGGGCCTGACCCGCAAGCCGTGGGTCAAGACCACCCTCGCCCCGGGTTCGAAGGTCGTCACCGACTACTTCGACAAGGCCGGGCTCACCCCGTACCTCGACAAGGTCGGCTTCAACCTCGTCGGCTACGGCTGCACCACCTGCATCGGCAACTCCGGCCCGCTGCCGGAAGAGGTCTCCAAGGCCGTCAACGACCACGACCTCGCGGTCACCTCGGTCCTCTCCGGCAACCGCAACTTCGAGGGCCGGATCAACCCCGACGTCAAGATGAACTACCTGGCCTCCCCGCCGCTGGTCGTCGCGTACGCCCTCGCGGGCTCCATGAAGGTGGACATCACCAAGGACGCCCTCGGCACGGACCAGGAGGGCAAGCCGGTCTACCTGTCCGACATCTGGCCCTCCGAGGCCGAGGTCAACGACGTCGTGGCCAACGCCATCGGCGAGGACATGTTCAACAAGTCCTACCAGGACGTCTTCGCCGGCGACGCCCAGTGGCAGGCCCTGCCGATCCCCGAGGGCAACACCTTCGAGTGGGACCCGCAGTCGACGTACGTCCGCAAGCCCCCGTACTTCGAGGGCATGACGATGGAGACCACCCCGGTCTCCGACATCGCCGGCGCCCGCGTCCTCGCCAAGCTGGGCGACTCGGTCACCACCGACCACATCTCCCCGGCCGGTGCGATCAAGGCCGACACCCCCGGAGGCAAGTACCTCACGGAGCACGGTGTCGAGCGTCGTGACTTCAACAGCTACGGCTCGCGCCGCGGCAACCACGAGGTCATGATCCGCGGCACGTTCGCCAACATCCGCCTGCGCAACCAGATCGCGCCGGGCACCGAGGGCGGCTACACCCGCGACTTCACCCAGGACGGCGGTCCGGTGTCGTTCATCTACGACGCCTCGCGCAACTACATCGAGCAGGGCATCCCGCTGGTCATCCTGGCCGGCAAGGAGTACGGCTCCGGATCGTCCCGCGACTGGGCGGCCAAGGGCACGGCCCTCCTCGGTGTGAAGGCCGTCATCGCCGAGTCCTACGAGCGCATCCACCGCTCGAACCTCATCGGCATGGGCGTCCTCCCGCTGCAGTTCCCCGAGGGCGCCTCGGCCCAGTCCCTCGGCCTGAGCGGCGAGGAGACCTTCTCCATCGCGGGCGTCACCGAGCTCAACGACGGCACCACCCCGCGCACGGTCAAGGTGACCACCGACAGCGGCGTCGAGTTCGACGCGGTCGTCCGCATCGACACCCCCGGCGAGGCCGACTACTACCGCAACGGCGGCATCATGCAGTACGTGCTGCGCAACCTGATCCGCAACTAAGCGGCTCAGTACGGCAGTCGAGGGCCGCATCCCCGGTTTCGGGGGTGCGGCCCTTCGCCGTCCTCGACGGCCCTTCCGTACGGCCGATCCGAGAGGGAGGGGTGCTACAACCAGCCGCGCTGGGCCGCCCGTGCCCCCAGCTGGAAGCGGCTCGCCGCCCCCAGCCGTTCCTGGAGGTCACTCACCCGGCGGCGCAAGGTCCGCAGACTCACGCCCAGATGGCGGGCCACCGCCTCGTCCTTCATCCCGGCCGCCAGCAGTCGTGTCAACGCCCGCTCACCCTCGGAGAGTTCGGCGTCCTCGGCGGGCCGGCCCAGCGGAGCCGCCTGCTGCCAGGCCAGGTCGAAGAGCTTCTGGAGGGCCTCGGTCACGGCCGAGTGCCGTACGACGGCGGCGCAGTAGCCGCCCGCCGGGGTGGCGGTCAGCGGAAGCATCGCCCGACGTCCGTCGACCACCAGCAACTTGACCGGCACCGACGGCAACACCCGGGCCAGTTCGCCGAGTTCCACCATCTTCCAGGCGTGGGACAGGACGTCCGGGTCCTCCAGGGCGGTCGCCGCGTAGACCGTGCGATACACGATCCCGCGGCTGAGCAGATCGGCCTGGAGGTCCAGCTGCGGGGTGCGGGGGGCGAGATAGGGAGGCGTGTCGAAGACACACACCTCGTGCTCGGCGTGCGCGTACAGCTCTTCCAGGCGTGCCGCGTTGGCGCCCTCGCCGGAGACCACCTCGACCAGCCGGGACGGCTCCTCGCGCAGCAGCCCCGCCTCGTACGCGGTCGCCATCTCCTCGGCGGTGGCGGCGAGCAGTTCGGACTCCGTCTCGCGCCGCCGGATCAGCGCGCGGATCGCCACCCGTGGGTCGACCGCGCGTAACCCGCCCATGGAGTCGGGCGGTTGGAGAAAGCCGAGAGCGAGCAGCCGGTCACAGGACGCCCGCACCCGCGCCGGGGAAGTACCGGTCAGCAGCGCCCAGCCTGCCGCGTCGGCATCGGGCTGATGGAGGATCGCCTGGTACACCAGCTCGTCGAAGGCGGAGACCCCCACCGCGGACCAGGGGCTCGCGGCAGGGGTCGGTCGTGCCGTGTCGTGTGCCGTGTTCACCATGTCCCGGCACGGTAGAGGATCTTTGTTAAGGCTGAGGAGCGGGTGGCGGGTGTCGCCTACTTCAGGCCGAACGCCCGCAGCACGGTCTGGTCGATCCCGTTGCCGTCGCGGTCGGTGGCCCGCACCCGCAGCGACACCGACTCGGCGTCCGCCGCCGGCTCGAACCGTGCCTCGCCGCTCTTCACCCTCACCTCCTTCCAGGACGTGCCGTCGTCGTAGGAGACCCAGGCGCGCAGGCTGCTCGCCTTCACCCCGCCCAGCTGGTCGGCGACCGGCAGATCGACCCTCAACTCCTTTCCGCTCTTCGCCCGGTTGAGGAGGTCGAGGCCCTTCGGGGCGATGCCGACGGTGAGCAGCGGCAGGGCCGTCTCGGCGGCGGTGTGTGCCGAGGTGAAGGTCCACTCCGTGTGCGTGCTCGTGGAGTACCTGGCCCAGGCCGCCCGGCGCCGCACATCCAGCTCGAAGCGGTACGAGGCCTTGTCCGCCGCCACGTCGAAGGTGCCGTGGCCGCCGAGTGTCGAGTCGCCGACCGGCTTCCCGTCCGCGTAGAGACTGCCCTTGCCGGTGCTGTCGGCGCCGTCGATGTAGCCGTAGTGGCCCGGTGTGGAGTCGGTCAGCTCCGCGACGGAGAAGGTGAGTCTGTCGCCGGTGCGGGTGGAGAGGCCGTACTCCTCGCTGGTTCCCGGGCGGACGACCTGGCGCAGCCAGTTCTCGGTGGGTTCCGTGGCCGGCTCGGTGAAGGTCCGCAGCGGGCTCCACTGGCCCCTGAGCGTGTTCCAGTTCGGGTAGACGACGTGCCAGGTACGGGTGTCGGGGTCGACGTAGTAGTACTCGTCGCGTTCCGTGCCGAGCCGCATGTACTTGCTGTTCTCGATGCTGAAGAGCTGCCAGGGCCGGTAGGTGTACAGGGTGTCCGCGCCGGTCTCGCCGGCCGTGGCCCCGTGGTAACGGGCCTTCCGCTTCACCGTGTTGGAGCGGTCGAGGGCGTAGGTCTGGTCCGCGGAGATGGCGCCGCTCTGGGCGGCGAGCAGGTTGTAGACGTACGGGCTGTCCGGTGTCCCGCCCAGCTTCAGCGTGACCTTCTTGCCGGTTCTCAGCAGCGCGGTGAGCCCGGCACCCTCCTCTCCGGTGGTGATCATCAGCGGGACGGTGGTGGCACGGTCCACGGCCTCGATCCAGAAGCCGGGCGTCTTGCGATACGCGATGAGGTAACCCGCCCCGGCCTCGGTGGCGTTGTCCAGGGCGTTCTGCGCCCGCTCCGTGGCGCCGAGCGCGACCACCGCCACCTTGCCCCTGACGTCGAGCCCCGCGAAGTCGGCCTCGGTACCGCCGCCCGCGTCCACCGCACGGACCTTGTGCTCCCCACTGATCCTCAGCGGGAAGTCCTCGTAGGTCTGCGCGTAGTAGAGCGAGGACAGTTCGGTCTTCTCCGGGCTGGTGACGCTCGCCGTCAACTCCTTGGCGTACAGCCGGAACTTGGCGGTGAACTCCAGGCTCCCCTCGGTGACCTGCTCGGTCGGCGTCACATAGAGGTGGTCGGTCCAGAAGCCCTGGCTGTAGGTGAGTCCCCAGCCGCCGCCGGGCCCTTCGCGGTGCACATTGGTGCTGAAGCCCTGGAACTCGGAGTCCTGCTTCGTCCTGGGCTTGACCTCCACCGCCTTGCGGGCGTCCAGGACGACCTCGGTGTCCTGGCCCACCTTGATCTCGGGGCTGACGACCACCGAGGTGCCGACCGCCACGCCGCCCGCGTCGCGGTCCGGGATCCAGGTCGAGATGGAGTAGGTACCGGCCGGAACCTGCCAGGTCCAGCCGGTGCCGAGGAAGCCGTACTGGTCGGGAACGGCGCCGTTCAGCTCCATGAGCGTGTAGAGCGACCCGCCGGTGGGCGCTTTGCCGTCCCGGCCCAGGAGGGAGACGGCGAGGTCGTACATCTTCGGTGCCTTCTCGAAGCCGACGCCCGTGGTGATCCGTACGCCGTCGTCGGCGGTCGCCGTGATGTGGCCCGCGTACCGGCCCTGGGGCTTCTCCGCGGGGTCGACGCCGACCGGGAGCGTGGCGGTGCCCCGCGCGGGCACGGTCAGGGTGCCGTCGACCGGAGTGACCTCGGCGAGCGACGACGAGATCTTCAACTCCACGGCCTTGTCGGTGGTGTTGGTGTAGGTGATGTCCTTGGTGACGACCTCCGTGTCGCCGTCCTCGAACTTGCCGAAGCTCAGCGTCGGGGTCGCGAACACGTGCTGGCCGACGGCCCGTACGGCGTCGACCCGCCCGTTGCCCTGCTCGAACACGGAGTCGTCGGCGTTCGTCTTCGCCGTGGTGGCCAGGGCTTCCTTGATCTGCCGGCCGGTCCAGTCCGGATGCGCCTGCGCGACCAGCGCCGCCGCGCCCGTGACATGCGGGGTCGCCATCGACGTACCGTTCGCCGCCGTGTAGTGGTCGTCGACCGGCGTCCCCATGGCGGTGCCGGCGGCACGGGCCGCCGTGATGCCCACGCCCGGCGCGGTGATCTCCGGCTTGACCGCGAAGTCACCGGGGCGCGGGCCGCGTCCGGAGAACGGGGCCAGCCGGTCCGACTTGTCGACCGCGCCCACGGTGAGCGCCGAGTCGGCGATGCCCGGGGTGCCCACCGTCTGCTCGCCGGGGCCCGCGTTGCCCGACGCGATCACGAAGAGGGCGCCGGTGGACGCGGACAACTCGTCGACGGTCTCACTGAGCACGTCGGAGGGGCCGGTCGCGGTGCCGCCCAGCGACATGGAGACGATCTTCGCGCCTGAGTTCGCGGCCCACTCCATGCCCGCGATGATCCAGGAGGACTGGCCCCGGCCGTCGTTGCCCAGCACCTTGCCGACCAGCAGCTCCGCGCCCGGCGCCACGCCCTTGCGCAGGCCGTCCGAGGCCGCGCCGGAGCCGGCGATCGTGGACGCCACATGGGTGCCGTGGCCGTGACCGTCCTGCACCGACTGCTCCGGCACGAACGTCCGGGAGTCGCCTACCCTGCCCGCGAGATCCGGGTGCCCGGTGTCCACGCCCGTGTCCAGGACCGCGACCTTCACGCCCTTGCCGTCGTGGCCCGACCGCCACACCTCGGGTGCGCCGATCTGCGGGACGCTCGTCTCCAGGGACACCTTCACCTGGGCGTCCAGCCAGAGCTTGTCGATGCCCTCACCGAGGTGCCGCGCGGCCTTCGTGGTGGGCTCGGTGCCGAGGGCGGGGGCGATGTCCGCCCAGAACGCGGTCGACTTCTCCGCGCTCAGCGCCGCGCCGTCGATCCCGGGCAACGCCCGTGTGCGCCGGGCGCCTTCGGGCGTCGCACCGCCCTTCGCGTAGGTCGCGATCAGCGGGGTGGCGCCGGTCCTGTCGTCGCCGTACCCCTGCTTCACCAGCCGGGTGACATTGAAGAGTGCCGGGTCGAGGCGGCCCGCCCGTACCAGCGGGACGGCGTCCGTCGGCAGGACGCTGACCTCGCCGTCCCGTTCGCTCGACAGGAACGTGGCGGCCTCCCGGCCCACGCCGCGCCGTACGTCGACAGCGTGCTTGCCGTTAGGTCCGGCGGTGAGCGAGACGGTGTCGCCGGTGATGAGGGTGACGGTCCGGGTGGCGGGGGCACGTGAGGTGTCGGTGCTCGTGCCGGGGGCGGTGCCGGGGCCGGCCGTCGCGGGCGTGATCGCCGCCGCGAGCAGACCGGCCGCTCCCGCCACGGCACCGAGGGCATGGAGTCTTCGCATGGGTGGTGCGTCCTCCCCTGAATCGCTGATGAACGCTTCCGGCCGATGGGCGGAAGCCAGTGATCAGAGTGGGCGGCGCGCCGAGAGAGGCTCAAGGGATTCCTGTGGCCGGTCCGTGCCAACGCCCTCTTCGGTCAGGGCAGTTGGCGGTCTCCGTACGTCTCCGTGCGGGGTGCCGTCCGCACCCGACGGCCAGGTCGCACGGCTCCGGCTCAGCCGGAACACAGGCTTCCCCCAGGCAAGAGGGACAGGATCAGGACATGGCAGGTCCGGCCGGTCCGCCCCTTCCGGCCCGTCGGATTCGTCGTATCCGTCGGTTCCGGTGTGACCGTCGGCCTACTCTGACCCGATGGTGGGGGAACACGACTTCGGTGCGCGGTTGCGGCGGCTGCTCGATCGCCGGGGGCTGCACCCGACGTCCCTGTCCCGCCACGCCGACGTCCCCGAGCCCGAACTGACGGCTGTGCTCCAGGCCCACCAGACCCCGACGCCACCCCTCCTACGGCGGCTCGCACCCGCCCTCGGCCTCCACACGGCGGACGTCTTCGCGATCGCGGGCGCCGACCTCCCCGAAGACCTCGCTCCACTGGACGCGACGGCCGGACGCGAAGTCCCGCGTGTCATCCAGGAAGCCGCCGGCCTCCCGCCGGAGCACCGGGGCCGGCTGCGCCGACTCGTCGCGTCCCTGCCCCAGGCACAGCGGACCCAGCCCGTCCCGGACACCCCTCCCGGCCACCGCTACCCCCCGGGGCCCGGGGCCCTTCTCCTGCGCATGCTGCACATCCGGAATCTCAACCTGCCGGCCACGGCCCGGGCGTTCGGGACGGTCACCGACCGCTACTGGGCGGCGGCCACCTTCGGCCAGGTGGGGCGCGGCCGCAAGCCGCTCACCCCGGACCTGTTGGCGGACTGCACGACGCTGCTCGACGTCCCCGCCGACGACCTCTCCGCGCTGACCGGCATCCCCCTGCCCACCACCTCCACCACCACCTGCGCCCCCACCCCCGGAACACCGAAGCTCGACGCGCCCGAGATCGCCGAACTCATCTGGGAGCTGCGCCGCCTCACCGCTAGCCAGCTGCGACAGGTCACCGACGCAGCGAAGGCCCTGCGGGAACGACAGCCGGACGCCTGAGCCGCGAACCCGCCCACCTCACCCCCGGCCCCCGTCGCGCACGTTTCCGCACGGCAACCCTGGCGATCGGGAGGCTGGAGGGCGAAGACTGGCACCCATGGATGCACCGATGCGCCGCCGCACCCCGCTCCCGTACGTCGACGAGCACACGATCCTCGTGGAAGCGGACGCCGACGAGGTCTGGTGGGCCCTGGCCGAGGCGCTCGACTGGGCCTTCTCCCGCCCCGCCGCGGTCCGTTACGCCAAGCTCGTGGGCTGCGCCGACCACACGGCGTCCGGGCCGCGCCCGCCCGTCGAGGGTGCGACGACGTTCCCCGGCTTCCGCACACTGACCGCGATCCCGGCCAGGCAGCTGACCCTCCTGGGCCGCCACCGCTTCTCCTCCTACACCCTGACCTTCCACCTCGAAGCGGCGGGGCCCGACCACGTCCGGCTGCGTGCCGAGACCCGTGCCGCCTTCCCCGGCCCGGCCGGTGGCCTGTACCGCCTGCTCACCGTGGGCACAGGCACGCACGCGAAGCTCACCCGCCGACTGCTGACGACCGCCCGGCTCCAGGCCGAACGCCCCTGGAGAAGGGCCGGATGAGTCCCGGAGCACCGGATCGGCGCCCACGACGTCAATCACACGCCGTCAATCCCGGGCCGGCGCCGCGCGCACGCCGCCGTCCGAGGGGCGAGGCCCCGCGCCTGCCGCCGTCCGAGGGGCGAGGCTCCGCGCACGCCGCCGTCAGAGGGTCCCCCGGCACCCGCGGGCGTCAGGCTCCGCTCAGCTTCCACGCACAGAGTCGTCCCGTACGGCGATGCTCCCGGCGTACGGGTGTGTTCCGGTCATAGCGGGGGGCCGCGCCCGCCCGGGTGCGGCCCCCGCGCGTCAATACGTGACAGCCGTTTACAAGCACGGCGCCGCGCGCTAGCTTCCGAAGCAGGTGGGGTGGGAGCGCTCCCATCTCTGGCGTGACGGACCGGAACCCGTCACCCCCGGATCCGCTCCCACCCGCACCACTCATCCGCACCACTCACTCGCACCACTCATCCGCACCGGCACGTCGCACCGGCACCTGGCACGTCCGCACCGGCACATCGGCACCCGCATCTCGGCACCCGCACGTCCCCCCACTTCAAGCCGTACACGCAAGGAGCTCCTGTCATGCACGTGACAAATCTACGGTTAAGACTGCCCCGGCGCCACAGGGCCCTTCTTCTCGTCCTGCTCGCCCTCGTCACCACGATCCCCGCGCTCGGCCTCGTCGTCACCGCCGGCAGCGGCAAGGCGGAGGCGCACGGCACTCCGATGAAGCCCGGCAGCCGTACGTTCCTCTGCTGGCAGGACGGGCTGACCGACACCGGGGAGATCAAACCGATCAACCCGGCCTGTCGTTCCGCGCAGCAGGTCAGCGGGACGACCCCGTTCTACAACTGGTTCTCGGTGCTCCGCTCGGACGGCGCCGGCCGCACCCGCGGCTTCGTCCCGGACGGCCAGCTGTGCAGCGGCGGCAACACCAACTTCACCGGGTTCAACACGCCCAGCGCCGACTGGCCGTTGACCCACCTCACCTCCGGCGCGACCGTCGACTTCTCGTACAACGCGTGGGCGGCGCACCCGGGTTGGTTCTACGTCTACATCACGAAGGACGGCTTCGACCCGACCAAGACGCTCACCTGGAACGACATGGAGGCGCAGCCGTTCCTGAGCGTCGACCACCCGCCGCTGAACGGCAGCCCGGGCACGGTCGAGGCCAACTACTCCTGGCGGGGCCAGCTGCCCGCGAACAAGTCGGGCCGCCACCTCATCTACATGGTCTGGCAGCGCTCCGACAGCCAGGAGACCTTCTACTCCTGCTCCGACGTCGTCTTCGACGGCGGCAACGGCGAGGTGACCGGCATCAAGCAGCCCGGCGACCCCACCGACCCGGTGCCGGGCGAGTGCGCCGCGACCCGGCGTACGACGGGGAGTTGGACCGGTGGCTACCAGTCCGAGGTCGTCGTCACCAACACCGGCGACGTGCCGATGCTCGGCTGGATGGTCAATTGGACGTTGCCCGCCGGGCAGAAGGTCGACAGCCTCTGGAGCGGCAGCGCGACCTACACCGGGCAGAACGTGATGGTGCACAACGCGGACTGGAACGGGGCACTGGATCCCGGTGAAACCGCCACCTTCGGCTATGTGGTGCAAGGGTCGGGAGGTGATCCCGCGACCACGCTGCCCTGCCGGGTGGGCTGAGCCCGGCCCGCGCGTGACGCCGGCCCTGTGCGGGGGCGGGCGTCACGCTCGGGGCGGACCGGGTGGGCGGGCGGTGCGTGCCCACCCGGTCCGCGAGCCGCGTCCCGGTACGGGGGAGACCGGGAGCGGTGGGAGTGCGGCTGTGAGAACCCCCCGACAGGACAACGTTGTCGAGTGGTCTGGACAAGACTCTATCGTTCCCATGGGCAACCAAGTCAAGCCGGTTGGGCCCGTGCCCCCGTCAGGCTCAGACTCAGGGGCAGGGTCAGGACAGCAGTTCCACCTCCGCGAGCGTCGCCGTGTCGTCCAGGACGAGCCGGTAGTGGTCGTACGCCTTCGGGGCCGGGACGGAGAAGGCCCGGGTCTGGCGGTCCCAGGCGAAGGACTCGCCGGAGCGTCTGTCGAGGGTCTTCCAGGTCGTGCCGTCCGTGGAGGCCTGCAAGGTCCAGCCGTCCGGAGCCTCGGCGCGTTCGGCGGAGGTCAGCGTGTACTGAACCGCCTCGGTCCGGGCGGGAGTCGGCAGCGGCACCGTCCGCACGGCTGCCTTCGTGGACGACGTGTCGTCGAAGAGCGCCCCGTCCCCCACGACGGCGTCCGAACGGGGGGACGGCACCGTGTCGTCCTTCGTGATCGACACCGGGGCCGCGCTCTCACCGGTGCCCCAGCGGGAGGGCTTCGGGCCCATGTCGAACTTCAGCACACCCCCACGGGAGATGAGGGAGTGCGGCAGTGAAGTCGACGTCCAGGCCTTGCCGTTGACCTTCAGACCCTGCACGTACACGTTCCTGGCGCTGTTCCTCGGGGCCTCGATCACCAGGTCCCGCCCGTTCTCCAGATGGACGGTCGCCTTGGTGAACAGCGGGGAGCCGACGGCGTATTCGCCGCTGCCCATCACCAGCGGGTAGAAGCCGAGCGCGGAGAAGAGGTACCAGGCGGACTGCTCGCCGTTGTCCTCGTCGCCGTGGTAGCCCTGGCCGATGTCGCTGCCGACGTAGAGGCGGGAGAGCACCTCACGGACCTTCTCCTGGGCCTTCCAGGGCTGCCCGGCGGCGTCGTACATGTAGATCGCGTGGTGGGCGACCTGGTTGGAGTGGCCGTACATGCCCATGCGCACGTCACGGGCCTCCGTCATCTCGTGGATGACGCCGTTGTAGGAGCCGACGAGGTCGGGGGAGGCCGTCTCCGGGGTGGAGAAGTAGGTGTCCAGCTTCTTCGCCAGCCCGCCGCGACCGCCGTACAGGTTGGCCAGGCCCTTGCTGTCCTGCGGCGCGGTGAAGGCGTATCCCCAGCCGTTGGTCTCGGTGTAGTCGTGGCCCCAGACCCGGGGGTCGTAGGTCGCGGAGTCGACCCGCCAGGCGCCGGTGCCGTCGCGGCCCTGGAAGAACCCGGCCTTCTCGTCGAACAACTCGACATAGTTGCGGGCCCGGTTGAGGAAGTAGGCAGCCTCCTCCCGGTAGCGCTTCTCGCCGGTCTTCCGGTACAGCGCCTGACCCATGCGCGCGATGCCGTAGTCGTTGAGGTAGCCCTCCAGTGCCCACGACAGGCCCTCGTGGGTGTCGGTGGAGGTGTAGCCGAGGAAGGGGGAGGTGGCCATGCCCTTGCGGCCGACGCCCGCCGACGGTGGCACGACGGTGGCGTTCTTCAGGGCCGCCTCGTACGCCGACTTCGCGTCGAAGTCCACACCCTTCACGTATGCGTCCGCGAACGCCACGTCCGACGAGGTGCCGGTCATCAGGTCCGCGTAACCGGGGGAGGACCACCGCGAGGTCCAGCCGCCGTCCTTGTACTGCTGCACGAAACCGTCGACCATCTCACCGGCCCGGCCGGGCGTCAGCAGCGAGTAGGCGGGCCAGGTGGTCCGGTAGGTGTCCCAGAAGCCGTTGTTGACGTAGACCTTGCCGTCGACGATCTTCGCGCCGGTGTGGGTCGGGGTGTCCGGACCGGTCATCGGGGAGAACGGCGAGGCGTACCGGTACGTCGATCCCACCTTCTCGAAGCCGGAGTTGGGGTACAGGTAGAGCCGGTAGAGGCTGGAGTACAGCGTCGTCAGCTGGTCGGGGGTGGCGCCCTCGACCTCCACCTTGCCCAGGACGCGGTCCCACTGCGCCCGTGCCCGGCTCTTCACCGCGTCGAACGACGTGCCCTCCGGGATCTCCTGACGCAGGTTGTCCTTCGCCTGGTCCAGGCTGATGAGGGAGGTGGCGAGACGGAGGGTCACCGTGCGGTCCGCGCCCGCGTCGAAGCGGAGGTGGCCCTTCACCCCGGTCGAGCCGCCGTCCGTGACCGGCGCGTCGAAGACCCCGTACACGAAGAGGCGGGTCGCGCCCGCCGACAGACCGGACTTCACATCCGAGAATCCCGTGACCACCCCGGCGTCCTTGTCCAGGGTCAGCCCCGCCTGGTCGGTCACGTTGTCGAAGATCACGCCGGCGTCGTCGCCGGGGTAGGTGAAGCGCAGCGCCGCCGCGTGGTCCGTGGGCGCCATCTCGGCCCTGACGCCGTTCTCGAAGCGCACCCCGTAGTAGTACGGCCGGGCCGTCTCGTTCTCGTGCCGGAAGGCCAACGCCCTTGATGTGCGGCTCAGTTCGGGCGTACCGGTGGCTGCCGAGGGCATCACCTGGAAGGTCTGCCGGTCACCCATCCAGGGGCTCGGTTCGTGACTTGCGCTGAACGCCTGGATGGTCGGGAGGTTGTCCGCGTTGTTGGCCCGCGCGTAGTCGTACAGCCAGCTCAGGGAACCCGCGTTGGTCACCGGCGTCCAGAAGTTGAAGCCATGGGGCACCGCCGTCGCCGGGAAGTTGTTGCCGCGGGAGAAACCGCCGCTGGAGTTCGTTCCCCTGGTGGTCACCGCGTAGTCGGACAGGTGCGCCTTCGGCCGCTCGGGCGCCCGGACACGCAGCGTGACGTCGTCGATCCAGCCGCGGAACCTCGCCGGGCCCTTCGGGGAGTCGTAGGCCACCAGGATCCGGTCCACGGTCCGCCCGGCCGCGACCGACCCGATCCGCGCGACCACGTCGTTCCACTGGTTGACGTACAGCACCTTGGCCGCGCCCTGCCCGCGCGGCGACAGCGGGAACCCATGGCTGTCCACCGCCCGCAGCTCGCTGAGGGAGGTGCCGTCGGTGAAGACCAGGTCGACCGAGACGTTGGTGGCGTCGTAGTCCAGATCGCCGTCCGCCATCGACGGGAAGATCCGGTAGGCCAGCTCGGTGTCGCGTTCGACGGCCACGTGGACGTCGAAGATCTTGTTGTACGAGTGCGCCGGTCCGTCCGCCGTGTGGCGGCCCGCGTACCGCAGGGCCCGCTTGCCGGTGAAGCCCGCGCCGGCCTTCGCGGTCGCCGAGCCGTTCGGGCCCCGGTCGACCAGCGACAGCATCTCCTTCGGCGGGGGCGCCTGCCCGCCGCCCGTGGAGAACTGCACATCGGCGAGCTGGGTGATCATCGAGGCGCCGTTGTTCCGGGTGATGTCGAGTCGGAAGTGCCGGTACCCGGCCACCGCGTCACCGGGGATGTCGTACGACTTCGTCTGGAACCGGTCGGTGAAGCTCTCGCCGGAGCGGGTGTCGAGGGTCTTCCACTCCTTGCCGTCGGTGGAGCCCTTGAGGGTCCAGTCCTTCGGGTCGCGGGTCTCGAAGTCGTTCGCCGACGTCAACGCGTAGGTCACCACCTCGGCCGGTCCGGCGAGGTCGAACTCGGCCCAGCCGGTGGGCTGGAAGGTGAGCCACTTGGTGCCGGACTCGCCGTCGACGAGGTTCTCCTTCACCTCGCCGCCGTCGGTGTTCTCGCCGCTGGCGCGGACCTCGGTGACCCGGTCGGTGATGTTGCCCGGGATACCGGTGGTGTAGCCGCCGTCGACCCCGGAGGCCCGCGGGGAGCCGTCCGGTGCGGTGTCGACCGTGCTGATCCAGTCCGGGGCCGGATCGTCCGGTTCGAACGACGAGCCGAACTCCCGCGCACCGGCCGCCGGTCGGTCCGGTAACGCGACGGCCGCGCCCTGCGAGGCCACCACCAGAGCGAATGCGACGGCGCCGAGCACCGCCGTGGATCTCCGTCTGTGCCGCATCAGCGAGCACCCTCCCTGCGTCCGACGTACTGTTTCCGATCAAGAAGTGATCGAAAGAGGACAACGTTGTCGACTGGGTAACGCGGGGACCAGTAGGGGTTGAAGTGGCGAGTGGTGTCAAGGGCGTTGACTGCGTCATCCGGGCCGAATGGCGGGGATTTTCCGGTCAGGTGGCGCAAGGTCGCTCATATTTCCGAGAGGTCTCAACTCGGAAAAGACCGAAGGCGAACCTTGCATTCGATCTTGCCCCCCTGGCGGGAAGTGGACTATACCTGTCGGCGTCCGCATAGTGGTCGCACGATCGTGGACGGCACTACCTGGGGGGAATTACCGGTGGTCGCGGACGTGTCCGCGCGCCGACCGCCGTCTTGCCCCTGTTGAATCCTCACGCACGACCCCAGCTTGAACCGACCGCGGTGCCGGGAGGATCCGGTTCACCGCCTGAGTCCTGGAGAAGGCGAGGACTTGAGCATGGGATCCACTACCGCTGAGCACGAGCACGGCCCCGAGGGCGTCGACACCACCCACCCCGAGGGCGTCGGCCGCCGCGATCTGATCAAGCGTTCCGCCGCGCTGGGCCTGATCACCGTTCCCACGATGAGCTTCCTGTCCGCGTGTGCCAGCGGGGGCGGCGGGGACGACGACACCTCCGAGGACACCCAGGGCGAGACCTCCGAGTCGAACCCCTTCGGCGTCAAGAAGGGCAGCAAGCTCGACGTCGTCATCTTCAAGGGCGGCTACGGCGACGCCTACGCCAAGGCATGGGAGGCCGCCTTCCAGAAGAAGTGGGGGGTCACCTCCACCCACACCGGCACCCAGGAGATCACCGGCAAGCTCCAGCCGCGGTTCAACGCGGGCAACCCGCCGGACATCGTCGACGACTCCGGCGCCCAGCAGATCCCGATCGACGTCCTCTACAAGAACGGCCAGCTCCTCGACCTCGCCGCGGTGCTGGACGCCCCCTCGATCGACGACCCGGCCAAGAAGGTCCGCGACACCCTCATCCCCGGCACGCTCGACGCCGGCATGCAGGAGGACAAGGTCGTCGCCCTCAACTACATCTACACGGTGTGGGGCCTGTGGTACTCCGGCAAGCTCTTCAAGGACAACGGCTGGGAGGAGCCCAAGACCTGGGCCGACTTCCTGACCATCTGCAAGGAGGCCAAGGCCAAGGACATCGGCGGCCTCGCGCACCAGGGCAAGTACCCGTACTACATCAACGTCGCCATCATGGACCTGATCGCCAAGACGGGCGGACTGGAGGCCATGAAGGCGATCGACAACCTCGACCCGAAGGCGTTCGTCGGCTCCGACGCCGCGAAGGCCGGGGTCGAGGCGATCTACGAGATCGTCGAGAAGGGCTATCTGATGCCCGGCACCAACGGCCTCACCCACACCGAGTCCCAGACCCGCTGGAACCAGTACAAGGCCGTGTTCATCACCTCCGGCTCCTGGCTGGAGAACGAGCAGCTCAAGCAGACACCGGACGACTTCGACATGAAGTTCATGCCGATGCCGCTGCTGCCGGACAGCGTGATGCCGTTCGAGGCGATCCGGGCCGGCTCCGGCGAGCCGTTCATCATCCCTTCCAAGGCCAAGAACCTGCCGGCCGCCAAGGAGTTCATGCGGATGATGCTCTCCAAGGAATGGTCGACGCTGTTCGCCAAGGAGGCCAACTCGCTGACCATCCTCAAGGACGGCGTCGACCCCGGCGTGCAACTGCGGCCGGGCACCCAGTCGACGGTCGAGGCCTCCCAGGCCGCCGGTGACAACACGTTCCGTTACCTGTACACCGAGTGGTACAGCGAGATGGACACGGCGATCCAGAACGCGTCGAACGAACTGATGGCGAAGCGCATTCAGCCGGCCGAGTGGCTCAAGCGGGCCCAGGCCGCGGTGGACAAGCAGGCCGAGGACCCGGATTCCAAGAAGAACCGGCGGGACTAGGGGGCGTCGGAGCGCCGGGGGAACCGCGCACTGTGGTGAGCTGCGGGTTCGCCCGTGGCTCACCGTGCGGTTCCCCGCGTCCCCGAAAAGCGGAGCGCGCCTTTCCTCTCCTGGAACCCGAGGCAGGGAAACACCAATGCGTAAAGGGCAGAACCGGTTCGTCGCGGGGTTTCTCCTGGTCCCCGTGGCGCTTTATCTGATCTTCGTGATCTGGCCGTACATCCAGACATTCGGCTATTCGCTGACCGACTGGAAGGGACAGTCGCAGACCTTCTCCTTCATCGGCCTGGACAACTACACCGCGTTGTTCGAGGACGACATCTTCCTCCAGGCGATCTGGCACAACATCCTGTTCCTGGTGTTCATCCCGGTCATCACCATCCTGCTCGCGCTGTTCTTCGCGTTCATGCTGAACGCGGGCGGACGCGGCCGGGCCGGCGGTGTCTCGGGGGTCGCCGGGTCGGGCTTCTACAAGATCGTGTACTTCTTCCCGCAGGTGCTGTCGCTGGCGATCCTCGCGGTGCTCTTCGGCGCCGTGTACCGCAGCGACAGCGGCGGCATGCTCAACGGCCTCCTGATGAAAGTGGGACTGGTCGACGAGAGCGCTCCCATCGAGTGGCTGAACGAGCCGAACATGGTGCTCTGGGCCCTCATCCTGGTCGTCGTATGGCACGGGGTCGGCTTCTACCTGGTGCTGTTCTCCGCCGCGATGCAGGCCATCCCGAGAGACATCTACGAGGCCGCGCTGATCGACGGCGCCGGACGCGCCCACACCTTCTTCCGCATCACCCTGCCGCTGCTGTGGGACTCCGTGCAGACCGCCTGGGTCTATCTCGGCATCGCGGCGATGGACATGTTCATCCTGGTCTCGACCATGACCGCGGGGGAGTACGGAGGCGGCCCCGACCACCACAGCGAGGTCATGGCGACCGTGATGATGCGGAACTTCCTGCTGTACGGCAGGAGCGGCTACGCCTGCGCCATGGGCGTCGTGATGCTGCTCCTCACCCTGATCGTGTCGGTGGTCATGCTGCGGGCCACCCGTCGCGAGCGCGTCGAGTTCTGAGCGGGAGAGACGACAGAAGATGAGTGCACCCCTCAAGACCGCCTCGCGCGGCGACTCGGTCCCCACCGGACCGACGGTGAACAAGGGCCGGACCGGGACCGGCGACGAGCGCGGCGAAGGCGTCGTCCTGAACGTCTTCTCGCACGGCTTCCTCGCCCTGTGGGCCCTGCTGATCGTGCTGCCGCTGCTGTGGCTGGTGCTCAGCTCCTTCAAGACCGACGCCCAGATCGGCGGCTCGGCCTTCGGCTGGCCCGAGAACTGGTCCCTCGACGTCTTCTCCCGCGCCTGGGACAAGGGCATCGGTGACTACTTCGTCAACACGGTCATCGTGCTGGTCTTCTCCGTGCCGCTGACCATGCTGTTCGGCTCCATGGCCGCGTACGTCCTGGCCCGCTACCCCTTCACGGGCAACCGGCTGCTGTACTACTTCTTCGTCGCCGGCGCGATGTTCCCCGTCTTCCTCGCTCTCGTGCCGTTGTTCTTCATGGTCAAGCGGCTGGACATGCTGAACACCTACCAGGGGCTGATCCTGGTGTACGTCGCCTACTCGCTGCCGTTCACCGTGTTCTTCATGCACGCGTTCTTCCGGACGCTGCCCACCGCCGTGTTCGAGGCGGCCATCCTCGACGGGGCCTCGCACACCCGGACGTTCTTCCAGGTCATGCTGCCGATGGCGAAGCCCGGGCTGATCAGTGTCGGGATCTTCAACACCTTGGGGCAGTGGAACCAGTTCATCCTGCCCACGGTCCTCATGCAGCCGCAGAGCGGCGACGATCCCGAGCGGTACGTCCTCACCCAGGGCCTCATCCAGCTCCAGCAGCAGCAGGGCTACGCCTCCGACCTGCCCGTCCTCTTCGCCGGTGTCACCATCGCCATGATCCCCATGCTCGTGGTCTACCTCTCCTTCCAGCGGCAGGTGCAGGCGGGGCTCACCTCCGCCACCCTCAAGTAGCCCGTCCCGGGACCTCAAGTAGCCGCAGAGTGACATTTAGTGGTCATTCGGCGGTCTCAGTTTCCCTCAAGGACTTGACTGCGGTAACCCGTTCAGCGGAGTTTGGAGTTCACAACTTGTAAGTGACCCGGCTGCGTGGCTGTGATCTGGGTCACCCGGGCGGCGTGCGGGCCGCCCGGTCTTGGACGGGAGTGGATGAGTCGATGGAGACTCCGGGGTCGCAGTCGTCGCTGCACCGAGCAAATCTCGAGCGCGTCGTACGGGCGGTGCGTCTCGCCGGGTCGCTCACGCAGGCGGAGATCGCCAGGACCACCGGCCTGTCCGCGGCCACGGTCTCGAACATCGTGCGCGAGCTCAAGGACGGGGGAACCGTCGAGGTCACCCCCACTTCGGCGGGCGGCCGACGGGCGCGTGCGGTCTCGTTGAGCGGGGACGCCGGAATCGTGATCGGCGTGGACTTCGGGCACACGCATTTGCGCGTCGCGATCGGGAATCTCGCCCATCAGGTGCTGGCCGAGGAATCCGAGCCGCTGGACGTGGACGCCTCCTCGGCGCAGGGTTTCGACCGGGCGGAACAGCTGGTCACCCGATTGATCGAGGCCACCGGGGTGGATCCTACGAAGATCGCGGGTGTCGGCCTCGGGGTGCCCGGCCCGATCGACGTGGAGTCCGGGACGCTCGGCTCCACCGCGATCCTGCCGGGCTGGACCGGCACCAAGCCCGCCGCCGAGATGCGTGACCGCCTCGGCGTCGCCGTGCACGTGGACAACGACGCCAACCTCGGCGCCCTCGGTGAGCTGGTCTGGGGCAGCGGCCGGGGAGTGCGGGACCTGGCCTACATCAAGGTCTCCAGCGGCGTCGGTGCCGGTCTGGTGATCGATGGCAAGATCTACAGGGGCCCGGGTGGCACGGCGGGAGAAATCGGGCATATTACTCTTGATGAGTCCGGCCCGGTCTGCCGCTGCGGGAACCGCGGCTGCCTGGAGACCTTCGCTGCCGCGCGCTATGTGCTGCCGCTCCTCCAGTCCAGCCACGGCACCGACCTGACCATGGAAGGGGTCGTGCGGTTGGCGAGGGACGGTGATCCGGGCTGCCGTCGGGTGATCGCCGACGTCGGTCGACACATCGGAAGTGGAGTGGCCAATCTCTGCAATCTGTTGAACCCGAGCCGCGTGGTCCTCGGTGGCGATCTCGCCGAGGCCGGAGAGCTGGTTCTCGGGCCCATAAGGGAGTCGGTCGGCCGGTACGCGATCCCGAGTGCCGCACGTCAACTCTCAGTGCTGCCAGGGGCACTTGGTGGCCGTGCCGAGGTCCTCGGGGCCCTGGCGCTGGCCCTCAGTGAAATGGGTGATTCAACCCTTTTGGACGGGACCCTCTCCGCTGCCACCCCTGCCTTCACTTAGAGAACGAAACACGCCGTTGCCAACCCGTTAAGGATTTACTTCTTGACGTCGCACGTGTGGCCGAGTTGACTTCCAGCCACCTCGGCCGCAGCGCTGCGGCCCGTGTCAGGGAGGCACAACCCAAAATGAACGCAACGATGCGTAGAGTCGTGATCGGCGCCACCGCGGTTTCGCTGGCGCTCTCCGTGGCCGCCTGTGGCAAGGCCGGCGACGACAACGACTCGGACAGCGGCAGCACCGGTGGTGGGGACAGCAAGACGATCGGTCTGCTCCTGCCCGACAACGTGACCGCGCGCTACGAGAAGTTCGACCGCCCGTACTTCGAGGACAAGGTCGAGGAGCTCTGCTCCGACTGCACGGTCGAGTACGCGAACGCCGCCGCCGACCCCACCAAGCAGGCTCAGCAGATGAGCACCATGGTGACCAAGGGCGTCAAGGTCATCGTCGTCTCCGCCCAGGACTCCGCCGCCATCAAGTCCTCCATCCAGTCCGCGGTGGACAAGGGCGTCAAGGTCGTCGCCTACGACCGTCTCGCCCAGGGCCCGGTCTCGGCCTACGTCTCCTTCGACAACGTCAAGGTCGGCGAGCTCCAGGGTCAGGCCCTCCTCGACGCCCTCGGCGACAAGGCGACCGCCAAGTCCAAGGTCGTCATGATCAACGGCGACGACGCCGACCCGAACGCCGGCCAGTTCAAGGAGGGCGCGCACAAGGCCCTCGACGGCAAGGTCGACATCGCCTACGAGCAGTCCGGCCTCTGGAAGGACACCGTCGCCGCCCAGAAGATGTCCGCGGCGATCACCCAGCTGGGCGCCAAGAACATCGCGGGCGTCTACGCCGCCAACGACGGCATGGCCGGTGGCATCGCCAACACCCTCAAGGGTGCGAAGATCAGTGGCATCCCCCTGACGGGTCAGGACGCCGAGCTCGCGGCCATCCAGCGGCTCGTCGCCGGCACGCAGTCCTCCACGGTCTACAAGGCCTACAAGCCGGAGGCCGACACCGCCGCCGAGCTCGCGGTCAACCTGCTGGAGGGCAAGGACGTCAAGTCCCTCGCCGACACCGAGGTCACCAGCGGCTCGGGCGACAAGGTCCCGGCGAAGCTGCTGACCCCGGTCTCCGTCACCAAGGAGAACATCAAGGACACGGTGGTGAAGGACGGCCTCTACACGGTCGCCGACATCTGCACCGCCGAGTACGCCAAGGCCTGCAAGGAGGCCGGCCTCGAGTAGTCACTCGGGCCCGGGCCGCGAGCGGTCACCCGCGTCACGACCGCTCGCGACCCCCTGAACCTGTCCGGCGCCCGCCCCGTCTTCAGACCCCGCTTCCGGGGCGGGCGCCGGACGGAACCGCTGCCGAAAGAGCAGCGGCCATACGCATGTTCACCTTGTAAGCCTTGTGCGACGGCCCCCACCCACGGGGCCAGGCACATTCCTCCGCGCCTGGTTCAAGGCGCGGCATCCCCGCCGGTCAGGCGGCGAAGGAGATGGTTCACGTGTCCGCTACGCCCGTGCTGGCGTTGCGCGGAGTCTCCAAGCGATTCGGTGCGGTGCAGGCACTCACCGACGTCGAGCTGGAGGTCCACGCCGGTGAAGTGGTCGCCCTGGTGGGCGACAACGGCGCAGGAAAGTCCACCCTGGTCAAGACCATCGCGGGTGTCCACCCCATCGATGAGGGCGTCATCGAGTGGCAGGGCGACCCGGTCAAGATCAACAAGCCGCACGACGCCCAGGGCCTCGGTGTCGCGACGGTCTACCAGGACCTCGCGCTCTGCGACAACCTCGATGTCGTCGGCAACCTCTACCTCGGTCGCGAACTGCTGCACCGGGGCGTCATCGACGAGGTGACGATGGAGAAGAACTCCCGGGAGCTGCTGTCGACGCTCTCCATCCGGATCCCGAGCGTACGGATCCCGATCGCGAGCCTCTCCGGCGGTCAGCGCCAGGTCGTCGCCATCGCCCGCGCCCTCATCGGTGACCCCAAGCTCGTCATCCTGGACGAGCCCACCGCCGCCCTCGGCGTCGAGCAGACCGCACAGGTCCTCGACCTGGTCGAAAGGCTGCGCGAGCGCAACCTCGCCGTCATCCTCATCAGCCACAACATGGCCGATGTCAAGGCGGTCGCGGACACCGTCGCGGTCCTGCGTCTGGGCAAGAACAACGGCTCCTTCTCCGTGAAGGACACCAGCCACGAAGAAATCATCGCCGCGATCACCGGTGCCACGGACAACGCCGTGACCCGTCGCGCGGGGCGGCGCACCACGGAGGCGGCAAAGTGAGCGACACGTCCAAGACCGTGAAGAGCGATTCCGCGACGGGGCCCGAGGGCCAGACCACGGTCGCCCCCGCCGACGACCCCACGGCCGCGCCGGTCACCGTCGTCGACCCGCGTCTGCTGGTCCGCGAAGAGGGCTTCAAGGGCTACGTCACCGAGTTCAAGCGCAAGGTGAAGGGCGGCGAGCTGGGCTCGCTGCCGGTGGTCATCGGCCTGATCGTCATCTGGACGATCTTCCAGCTCCAGAACGATCGTTTCCTCAGCGCCGACAACCTCTCGAACATCAGCTACTTCCTCTCGGCCACCGGCATGCTCGCCATCGGCCTGGTGTTCGTGCTGCTGCTCGGCGAGATCGACCTGTCCGTGGGTTCGGTCAGCGGTCTGGCCTCCACCCTGTTCGCCGTGTTCGCGGTGAACAACGGCATGAACGCCTGGTTGTCGCTGGTCCTCGCCGTCCTCACCGGTATCGCCATCGGCGCGCTGCACGGCTGGTTCTTCGCCAGGATCGGCGTACCCGCGTTCGTCGTCACCCTGGCCGGCTTCCTCGGCTGGAACGGCCTGATGCTGTGGCTGCTGGGCGAGAGCGGCACGATCAACATCCCCTCCGACGAGGGGCCGGTCCGTCTGCTCGGCCAGAGCTCCTTCTTCATGGACCAGGCCATCATCGGCGCGTACATCCTGGCCGGTCTCGCCGTGGCGCTCTCCCTCGTCGGCAACCTGGGCGAGCAGCGCCGTCGTCGGGCCGCGGGTGTACCTTTCCGGCCGACCAGCGAGATCCTGCTGCGCGTCGGCGCGCTCGCCCTCGTCTCCTTCGCCGCCGCAGCCGTGCTCAACAACGCGTCCGGAGTCTCCAACGCGCTGGTGATCTTCCTGGCGGCGCTGGTGGTCGTGGACTTCGTGCTGCGTCGTACGACGTACGGCCGTCAGGTGTTCGCGGTCGGTGGCGGCATCGAGGCCGCCCGCCGTGCCGGTATCAACGTGCCGATGATCCGGATCACCGTGTTCGCCATCTCCGGTGGCTTCGCGGCGGTCGGCGGCATGTTCTTCGCCGGCCAGACCGCGAGCGCGACGCTGTCCGCCGGTGGCGGCAACACGCTGATGCTCGCGATCGCCGCGGCCGTCATCGGTGGCACCAGCCTCTTCGGTGGCCGCGGGTCGGTGTGGTCGGCGCTGCTGGGTATGTTGGTGATCCAGTCGATCCAGACCGGTCTCGACCTGCTGAACATGAACACCTCGATCCAGTACATGATCACGGGTGCGGTGCTCCTGGGCGCGGTCGTCATCGACTCCGTCAGCCGTAGGAGCCAGAAGGCGGCGGGTCGCGCCTAGCCGCCGTCGGGGCACATGTGCCCGGTGCCTTCCAGGCACCGGGCACTTCTCTTTGTTGTCGGACGTTTCGTACGGGTACGTCTGCGCAGGATGGTTTACGGCCGTTTGCGTGACACGGGACCCGACCGCCCGGCGGTCGGCCCGGTGCGCGGAAGATTAGACTTCGTCGAGCCCGGTAACGCTCGAACAGCACTATCGCAAGGAGGCACGGGTGCCGCTGCTGACCCGCATCAGGGGACCGCGCGATCTGGACCGGCTCAGCCTGGAGGAGTTGGACCAGCTGGCGGAGGAGATCCGGACCTTCCTCGTGGAGGCGGTGTCGAAGACCGGCGGTCACCTCGGCCCGAACCTCGGCGTGGTCGAGCTCACCATCGCCCTGCACCGGGTCTTCGACTCGCCCAAGGACAAGGTGCTGTGGGACACGGGCCACCAGTCCTACGTCCACAAGCTGCTGACCGGCCGCCAGGACTTCTCCAAGCTGAAGATGAAGGGCGGCCTGTCCGGCTACCCTTCGCAGGCGGAGTCCGAGCACGACGTCATCGAGAACAGCCACGCCTCCACCGTGCTGGGCTGGGCCGACGGCCTCGCGAAGGCCAACCAGGTGCTGAAACGCGACGACCACGTGGTCGCGGTCATCGGCGACGGCGCGCTGACCGGCGGTATGGCCTGGGAAGCGCTCAACAACATCGCCGACGCCAAGGACCGCCCGCTGGTCATCGTCGTCAACGACAACGAGCGCTCGTACGCGCCGACCATCGGCGGCCTCGCCAACCACCTGGCCACGCTGCGGACGACGGACGGCTACGAGCGGTTCCTCGCCCGCGGCAAGGACCTGCTGGAGCGGACCCCGGTCGTCGGCCGGCCGCTCTACGAGACGCTGCACGGCGCCAAGAAGGGGCTGAAGGACTTCATCGCCCCCCAGGGCATGTTCGAGGACCTCGGCCTGAAGTACGTCGGCCCGATCGACGGACACGACATCGAGGCCCTGGAGTCCGCGCTCGCCCGCGCCAAGCGGTTCGGCGGACCGGTCATCGTGCACTGCCTCACCGAGAAGGGCCGCGGCTACCAGCCCGCCCTCCAGGACGAGGCCGACCGCTTCCACGCAGTCGGCAAGATCCACCCGGACACGGGTCTGCCCATCGCCTCCTCCGGCGCCGACTGGACCTCCGTCTTCGGCGAGGAGATGGTCAAGCTCGGCAAGGAGCGCGAGGACATCGTCGCCATCACGGCTGCCATGCTCCAGCCGGTCGGACTCGACCGGTTCGCCAAGGCCTTCCCCGAGCGCGTGTACGACGTCGGCATCGCCGAGCAGCACGGCGCGGTGTCCGCGGCGGGCCTCGCCACGGGCGGTCTGCACCCCGTCTTCGCGGTGTACGCCACCTTCCTCAACCGTGCCTTCGACCAAGTGCTGATGGACGTCGCCCTGCACAAGTGCGGTGTGACGTTCGTCCTGGACCGGGCCGGCGTCACCGGCACCGACGGGGCCTCGCACAACGGCATGTGGGACATGTCGATCCTCCAGGTCGTCCCGGGCCTCAGGCTGGCCGCGCCACGTGACGCCGACCAGGTCCGCGCCCAGCTGCGCGAGGCCGTCGAGGTCACCGACGCGCCGACCGTGGTGCGCTTCTCCAAGGGCGCCGTCGGCCCCGCCGTACCGGCCCTGCGCCGCGTCGGCGGCATGGACGTGCTGCGCGAGCCGGGCACGGACACCCCGGACGTGCTCCTCGTCTCCGTCGGTGCCCTCGCGCCGATGTGCCTGGAGATCGCCGGCCTGCTCGACAAGCAGGGCATCACCACGACCGTCGTCGACCCGCGCTGGGTCAAGCCGGTCGACGAGCACATGGCGCCGCTCGCGGACAAGCACCGCGTCGTCGTCACCGTCGAGGACAACTCCCGTGTCGGCGGCGTCGGCTCGGCCGTCGCCCAGGCGCTGCGCGACGCCGGCGTGGACATCCCGCTGCGTGACTTCGGCATCCCGCCGCGCTTCCTCGACCACGCCTCCCGCGCCGAGGTCCTGGCCGAGATCGGGCTCACCGCGCCCGACATCGCCCGCCAGGTCACGGGGCTCGTCTCCAAGCTCGACGGCCGCCTCGACGGCGCGCCCGCCGAGGCCGAACCCGCGCGTGACTGACGTACCGGCGCGTGGCTGACGCTCCGCGCCACTGACGTGCCCCCTTGGGCCGCTCGGGCCGGTTTCGCCATCCTTTACGGTGGTGAGACCGGCCCGTTCGCGTGAAACCGCCCGCGCCGGGGCAAACGCACCCCCAGTCTCGGCTTCGCTCGACCGGGGGACCCCCTTCGCCCCCTCTCGACCCTGTCGAGGACGACAAGCGTGGGAGGTACGCCCGTGAGCAGCACACTCTTTCGGACCAAGAAGGTCGAGCAGTCCATCCTCGATACCGAGGAACCAGAGCACGCGCTCAAGAAATCCTTGTCCGCGCTGGATCTGACGGTCTTCGGCGTCGGTGTCATCATCGGCACCGGCATCTTCGTCCTCACCGGCACGGTGGCCAAGAACAACGCCGGTCCCGCCGTCGCCCTCGCCTTCGTCGTGGCCGGCGTCGTCTGTGCGCTCGCGGCCCTCTGCTACGCGGAGTTCGCCTCCACGGTCCCCGTCGCCGGATCCGCGTACACCTTCAGTTACGCCTCCCTCGGGGAACTGCCCGCCTGGATCATCGGCTGGGACCTGGTGCTGGAGTTCGCGCTGGGGACGGCGGTGGTGGCCGTCGGCTGGTCCGGCTACATCCACTCGCTGATGGACAACGCCGGCTGGGACCTGCCGGCCGCGCTCGGCACGAGAGACGGGGCCGACGGCTTCGGCTTCGACATCCTCGCCGCCGCGCTCGTGCTGATCCTCACCGCCATCCTCGTGGCCGGCACCAAGCTCTCCGCGCGGGTCACCTCGGTCGTCGTCGCCATCAAGGTGACGGTCGTCCTCACCGTGATCATCGCGGGCTCCTTCTTCGTCGTCGGCGACAACTACGACCCGTTCATCCCGAAGGCGCAGGAGGTGCCGGCGGGTGACAGCCTCCAGTCCCCGCTGATCCAGCTGATGTTCGGCTGGGCACCCGCCAACTTCGGCGTGATGGGCATCTTCACGGCCGCCTCGGTCGTCTTCTTCGCGTTCATCGGCTTCGACGTCGTCGCCACGGCCGCCGAGGAGACGAGGAACCCGCAGCGGGACATGCCCCGGGGCATCCTCGGCTCCCTCCTGATCTGCACCACGCTGTACGTGGCCGTGTCGATCGTCGTCACCGGCATGCAGCACTACACCGACCTGTCCGTGACCGCGCCGCTCGCCGACGCCTTCAAGGCCACCGGGCATCCGTGGTTCGCGGGCTTCATCAGCTTCGGCGCCGCCGTCGGTCTGACGACCGTGTGCATGATCCTGTTGCTCGGTCAGACCCGGGTGTTCTTCGCGATGAGCCGCGACGGGCTGCTGCCGCGCTTCTTCTCCCGCGTCCACCCCCGGTTCAAGACCCCGCACCGGCCGACCATCCTGCTCGGTGTGGTCATCGCGATCGTCGCGGGCTTCACCCCGCTGAGCGAGCTGGCCGAGCTGGTGAACATCGGCACGCTGTTCGCCTTCGTGGTCGTCGCGATCGGTGTCGTCATCCTGCGCCGGACCCGCCCCGACCTGCCCCGGTCGTTCCGCACCCCCTGGGTGCCGCTCATCCCGATCCTCTCGGTGTGCGCCTCGCTGTGGCTGATGCTCAACCTGCCCACCGAGACCTGGCTCCGCTTCGCCGCCTGGATGGCCCTCGGAATCGTCGTCTACTTCGTCTACGGCCGCACGCACAGCCGGCTCGCGCGGCACGAGGAACTGCCTGCCGACGAGGTCGGGGGGCCGCCGGGACGCGGCACCCCGTAGCCGGCCCCCGAGGCCCGGTGACTCTCCGGCCCTGCGGTCCCGCTTCCGGCGGGACCGCAGGGCCGTGGTCCGTGGGCACCGTTCCTTCGCCTTCTCCGGCGCGGACCCCGACGATCTGCTGCTCGGTACAGCGCTGGCGCTGCGCGGCGCGGGTCTCGCCTCCATCTCGATCCCGTTGGCGGCGGCTCTCTACAAGAGCGATCGCCGCAGGCGGCGATTCCGCACATCACCACGATCAGCGCCGTCGCTCAACGCGTGGGCGGCGCGACGGGTGGGGCGATGGCCGCGGTGAGTCTGCAACTGCTGTCGGAGCCGGGCAAGGAGTTCGACGGATCCGCGTTCATCACCACGTTCTGGTGGATGACCGCCCTCCTGCTCGTGCCATTCGCGCTCGCCCTGCTGCTGCCCCGCAGGGCCGCATCCGAAGCCCGAGCCTGCCGGCAAGAACCGGGCACACCTGAGACAACGGGAGTCTCAGACGGCAAGCATGGTTGAGGTCAATCCCCGCCGGTGGACTGGGACATGAAGACGCGCTCCTCTTCGGGCAGGTCCGGCGACGGGCGCCACCAGCGGCTCAGTCCCCGCCCCGCACCGTCCGCGGCCCGGTCACCTCGGCGCCCAACTCACCCACCCTGCGCCGTAGTTCGCGGTCGGCGGTGACGACGAGGCAGGGGCGGTCGTGAGCCTCCTCGGCGACGAGTTCCACGATGCGGTCGTCACCGCTGCGGGGTGCCGCCTCGACCCGCACGCCGGGCACCGGCTCCACGCCTCGGGCCGCGCCCTCGACGACCATCACGACTTCGACGGGCCCGTCCCGACCGGGGATCCCGTCCCGGGCCAGGCGGTCGCGCAGCCGCTCCGCCGCGCCGCGTCGGTCGCGCCACCAGCCGTCCGGGACGGAGCCGATGACGTTGGCGGCGTCGACGATCACGAGCAGGGGGGCGTCCATGGAGGACAGGGTCGCATGCCGGGCGGCCACGCCGGATCGGCAAAACGTTCATCCTATGATGGGTTCCGCTCGGCCTCCCGTGGTGCGGGCGAGAAGGCGGCCGGAGCGCCGAGCCGAGCGCCATCGGGCCGAGCGTCATAGGGCCGCGTGTCATCGGAGAGGGCAGGTCACGTCATGCGGACCAGATCCGGGCGCGCCGCGGCCCAGGGGGCGGCGACCGGCATTTCGGCGAACGGCGGGAGCGCGCGGCACAGGGCCGAGACCACGCTCGCCGGCTCCTGGCTCGTGCTCGGCAAGGACGGCAGGCTCACCGCGTACGCCCGCGCGCGCACGGGGCTGCTGCGCTGGACGCAGACGCGGCCCGGCGGCGCCGAGTGGACGGGCCCGGACCTCTTCCCCGTGTCAGGGCTGACCGACGTTCACCTCGTGCAGGGTGCGGACACCTATGTGCACTTCCTCGGCCGCCGTGAGGTCCGCAAGGCAGACGGCCCGCCCGCCGTGGACATCGTGCACGCCATCCAGTACCAGACCGGCCGACCGGTCACCGAATGGCGTTCGCTGGGCAATCCGCACAAGGACGCGGCGAAGGCGGCGCGCTTCGGGATGCCCACCGGCGCGGTGAGTGCCGGCGGCAACGTCCATGTCTTCGCACGCAACGCGGGTGGCGGCGTCATGCTGCGCCGGGAGCTGGCGGGCGGCAAGTGGAGCGCGTGGACCGACCTCAAGGGCAGCCTGGTGCAGGATCCCGTGGCCGTGGTCGCGTACGCGGCCGGGCGCGTCGAGGCGTTGGCCGGCGGAGAGGACCTCATCATGCGCTGGACGCAGGAGAAGCCCGACGGGAACTTCGGCCAGGCGCCCACCATTCCGCTCTCGGTGGCCCGTGGCAGCGCGGTGGGTCTGGAGACGGGGCCCGACCGGGCGACGTACTACTGGACCGACCCGGCGACCGGAGGCGTCGTCGCCCACCGGCCGGGCGGCGACGTGATCCCGCTGGGCGGGGCTCCGGCCGAGGGCCCGGGCGCCGTGCTGCGGGTGCCGCTCGACGGGTACGACTGCACGGTCCTGGCCCATCGTGACGTCGAGGGGCGGGTCGTGGTGGCGGCCTGCGGTACGGAGAACGAGCAGGCCGGGGTGTGGTGGTCGCCGACCCGTGAGCGCTGTGTGGGGGTGCCGGCGTTGGCTCGGGACGCCGACGGGCGGGTGGTCCTCGGGTTGATCGACGCGGGGGGCGCGTTGCGAATCGCCCGGCAGAACGACGAGGACGGGTTGGCGTTGGCGCCGTCGGTCGTCGTCTGACGGTGCGTGTCGCCCACGCGTCTGCCGTGTTCGGTGAGACGGCGGGTGCGGGTTGCGCGTGGCCGCTCACGCGGTTCCCCGCGCCCCCACCAGGACCCCACCAGGACCCCACCAGGACCCCACCAGGACCCCACCAGGACCTGACCCTACGAGGGGCACCGTCGCCCCGCCCTGTTGACGGGGCGGTTCCCTGCCAAGTCCCGTGGCGAGGGAGGACGTTGAGGACGGAACCCCGTTGTGCGGTTGTTGTGAAGCGTGATCGCATGGCCAACTCCACCAGACGGAAGGTGAGTACAGACATGGCAATGGGACGCAGAGTGTTCCTCGGAGGCTTCACCGCCGGTGCGGTGACCGTCGCGGCGGGCGGCGCGGAGACGGCCGCCGCCGCGGCCGAGTACACGTCGTACACCGCGCCGGCCCAGTTCCTGGGGACGTCGACGACCGAGCACACGGTCACCATCAACCACAAGGCCACGTCCGGAGAGAAGACCGTGGCGCTGAACGTCACCTCGGACAACCCGCAGACCTCGGCCATGTACCTCAAGGGCGTGGAGACCGCGCACGGCACGCTGAAGATCTCCCACGTGGGCTACGCCGACGGCTCGGACCCGGGCTCCTCCGGCCTCTCGATCGACCTGAAGACGGCGGGGACCGCCGCCCAGGGCATCTTCGTGACCGCGACCGACGGTCCGACCACCGGCGCCCTCATGATCCTGCGGAACACCCCGGGCCGGGACGACTTCGTCGTCAAGGGCAACGGGCTGACCGGCATAGGCGTGGGGCGGGGCGACAAACCCCTGTCCCAGCTCCACGTGGTCCAGGGACCCGACGCGCCCTCGGCCATCCTCGCCGAGGGTGCGGTACGCCTCGCGAACGTGGCCACGGAACCGACGGGCGCGCCCGCCGCGGCGGGCGGCGGCTCCCTGTACGCCCAGGGGGGCAAGCTGTTCTGGAAGGCCGTCGGCGGTACGCCGACCCAGCTGGCGTAAGGGGACGTGGACGTGCAACTGACCCCCGACCAGCTCATCTCCGAGTTCCACGACGCGGTCATGGAGCTGTACTTCGCCCGTAAGCGCATCGCGCTGCTGGAGGCGGAGAACGCCGAACTGAAGGCGCGGCTCGCCGCGGCCGAAGGGGAGGCGGCGGGCGCATGAGAAGA
The DNA here is from genome assembly GCF_031845845.1 of Streptomyces gottesmaniae. Taxonomy (NCBI): domain Bacteria; kingdom Bacillati; phylum Actinomycetota; class Actinomycetes; order Kitasatosporales; family Streptomycetaceae; genus Streptomyces; species Streptomyces gottesmaniae. The sequence goes on along the minus strand of NZ_JAVRFJ010000024.1, from coordinate 67,726 downwards.
GGGCCTCCGCCCGCAGGCGGAGGCCCTCACCCGTGTCCGGTGGTTACGCGGGGACCGAAGCCACCCCGGCCTCCAGGAACTTCTTGCCGTTGACCCGCTCGCTGACGCCCTCGCGGTCCAGGTACGGCGTGATGCCGCCCAGGTGGAAGGGCCAGCCGGCGCCGGTGATCAGGCAGAGGTCGATGTCCTGCGCCTCGGCGACGACACCCTCGTCGAGCATCAGCCCGATCTCCTGGGCGACGGCGTCGAGCACGCGGGCCCGCACCTGCTCCTCGGTCAGGACGACATCGCCCTGCTTGAGGAGCGCGGCGACCTCGGGGTCCAGCTCCGGCTTGCCGGAGTCGTAGACGTAGAACCCGCGCTTGCCGGCCTTGACGACCGCGGCGAGGTTCTCGGAGACCGTGAAGCGGTCCGGGAAGGCCCGGTTGAGGGTCTCCGAGACGTGCAGACCGATGGCCGGGCCGACCAGCTCCAGGAGCACCAGCGGCGACATCGGCAGACCCAGCGGCTCGACCGCCTTCTCGGCGACCTCGACCGGCGTGCCCTCGTCGATGACGTTCTGGATCTCGCCCATGAAGCGGGTGAGGATGCGGTTGACGACGAACGCCGGGGCGTCCTTCACCAGCACCGCGGTCTTCTTCAGCTTCTTGGCGACGGCGAAGGCCGTGGCGAGGGAGGCGTCGTCGGTGGCCTCGCCCCGGACGATCTCCAGGAGCGGCAGGATCGCGACCGGGTTGAAGAAGTGGAAGCCGACGACCCGCTCGGGGTTCTTCAGCTTCGACGCCATCTCCGTCACCGACAGCGAGGAGGTGTTGGTGGCGAGGATCGCGTGCGCCGGGGCGACCGCCTCGACCTCCGCGAACACCTGCTGCTTGACGCCGATCTCCTCGAACACGGCCTCGATGATGAAGTCGGCGTCCGCGAAGCCCTCGGCCTTGTCGAGGACACCGGTGACCAGGGCCTTGAGGCGGTTGCTCTTGTCCTGGTTGATCCGGCCCTTGAGCAGCAGCTTGTCGATCTCGGCGTGGACGTAGCCCACGCCCTTGTCGACGCGCTCCTGGTCGATGTCGGTCAGGACGACCGGGACCTCCAGGCGGCGCAGGAAGAGCAGCGCGAGCTGGGAGGCCATCAGACCGGCGCCGACGACACCGACCTTGGTGACCGGGCGGGCCAGGTTCTTGTCCGGGGCACCGGCCGGGCGCTTGCCGCGCTTCTGCACCAGGTTGAAGGCGTAGATGCCGGCGCGCAGCTCGCCACCCATGATCAGGTCGGCGAGGGCGACGTCCTCGGCGTCGTAGCCCTGCTGGAGGTCGCCGTTCTTCGCGGCGGCGATGATGTCCAGCGCGCGGTACGCGGCCGGGGCCGCCCCGTGCACCTTGGAGTCCGCGATGAAGCGGCCCTTGGCGACGGCCTGGTCCCAGGCCTCACCGCGGTCGATCACCGGGCGGTCGATGACGATCTCGCCCTTGAGGACGGACGCCGTCCAGATCAGCGACTGCTCCAGGAAGTCGGCGCCCTCGAAGATGGCGTCGGCGATGCCGAGGTCGTAGACCTGCTCGCCCTTGAGCTGCTTGTTCTGGTTGAGGCTGTTCTCGATGATCACCGAGACGGCCTTGTCGGCGCCGATCAGGTTCGGCAGCAGCGTGCAGCCGCCCCAGCCGGGGACCAGGCCGAGGAAGACCTCGGGGAGCGAGAACGCCGGGAGGGCCGCGGAGACGGTCCGGTAGGAGCAGTGCAGACCGACCTCGACGCCACCGCCCATCGCGGCACCGTTGTAGTACGCGAAGGTCGGGACGGCGAGCGCGGACAGACGCTTGAAGACCTCGTGGCCGCCCTTGCCGATGGCGAGCGCGTGCTCGTGCTCCTTCAGCAGCTCGACGCCCTTGAGGTCGGCGCCGACGGCGAAGATGAACGGCTTGCCGGTGACACCGACACCGACGATCTCGCCGGCCGCGGCCTCCTTCTCGACCTGGTCGATGGCGGTGTTCAGGTTCGCCAGCGACGCCGGGCCGAAGGTGGTCGGCTTGGTGTGGTCGAAGCCGTTGTCCAGCGTGATGAGCGCGAAGCGCCCGGCGTCGAACGGCAGGTCGAGGTGGCGTACGTGCGCGGACGTCACGACCTCGTCGGGGAACAGCTCGGCCGCGCCCTTGAGAAGCTCAGCGGTGGTGCTCACTTGTCGCCTCCGGCGTCCTTGTGGTGCGGGTTCTCCCAGATGACGGTGGCGCCCATGCCGAAGCCGACGCACATGGTGGTGAGGCCGTAGCGGACCTCCGGCTGCTCCTCGAACTGGCGGGCCAGCTGCGTCATCAGACGCACACCCGAGGAGGCCAGCGGGTGACCGAAGGCGATGGCGCCGCCGTACTGGTTGACGCGCGCGTCGTCGTCGGCGATGCCGTAGTGCTCCAGGAAGGCGAGCACCTGCACGGCGAAGGCCTCGTTGATCTCGAACAGGCCGATGTCGTCGATCGACAGGCCCGCCTGGGCGAGCGCCTTCTCCGTCGCCGGGATCGGGCCGTAGCCCATGACCTCCGGCTCGACACCCGCGAAGGAGTACGAGACGAGGCGCATCTTCACCGGGAGGTTGTTCGCGCGGGCGAAGTCCTCGGACGCGATGAGAGAGGCGGTGGCGCCGTCGTTCAGACCGGCCGCGTTACCGGCGGTGACCCGTCCGTGCACGCGGAACGGCGTCTTGAGGCCCGTCAGGTTCTCGATGGTCGTGCCCGGCCGCATCGGCTCGTCGGCGGTGACCAGGCCCCAGCCGGTCTCGCCGGCCTCGGCGTTGGTGCGGCGCACCGAGATCGGCACCAGGTCGGCCTGGATCTTGCCGTTGGCGTACGCCTTGGCGGCCTTCTCCTGCGAGCGCACGGCGTACTCGTCGGCGCGCTGCTTGGTGATCGTCGGGTACCGGTCGTGCAGGTTCTCGGCGGTCATGCCCATGAACAGGGCGGACTCGTCGACCAGCTTCTCGCTGACGAAGCGCGGGTTCGGGTCGACGCCCTCACCCATCGGGTGGCGGCCCATGTGCTCGACACCGCCGGCGATGGCGACGTCGTAGGCGCCGAAGGCGACGGAACCGGCGACCGAGGTGACGGCGGTCAGGGCGCCGGCGCACATGCGGTCGATGGAGTAACCGGGCACCGACTGCGGCAGACCGGCGAGGATGCCCGCCGTACGGCCGATGGTGAGGCCCTGGTCGCCGATCTGCGTGGTCGCGGCGATGGCGACCTCGTCGATCTTCGCGGGCTCCAGACCGGGGTTGCGGCGCAGCAGCTCCCGGATCGCCTTCACGACGAGGTCGTCGGCGCGGGTCTCGTGGTAGATGCCCTTCGGGCCCGCCTTGCCGAACGGGGTGCGGACGCCGTCGACGAAGACGACTTCCTTGACGGTACGAGGCACGATGGCTCTCCTCCAGAGGTGCGGGACGGCACTGCTGCGACGCGCAACCGCTGAGCGCGCGCTCAGGCCCATGCTACTTGCGGGTAACTGTGCTGCCCACCCCTGGGGAGGGGAGCGGCGAACGTCACACGCCTTCTGCATGTTACCGCCGGTTACATAAAGTCGCCCGAAAGGCACGAGGAACCGCGCGACCAGCCCCGACACACCCCCTGTCCCGTACGGCGGTCAAGGGGCGGTCGCGGTCGACCCTCTCGGAACCAGCACCGGCGTGGCCGCCGGACGGGAAGCCCCGCTCCCGGCGATCACCTCGAACAACGTCCGCGCCACATCCGCCCCGAACCCGTGCACGTCATGACTCATCGCCGACAGGGTCGGCCGCGTCAGCCGGCACAACTGGGAGTCGTCCCAGGCGAGCAGGGACACCTCCTCCGGCACCCGCACGCCCATCTCCGCCGCCACCGACAACCCCGCCACCGCCATGATGTCGTTGTCGTAGACGATCGCCGTGGGCCGGTCGTCCCCCGCCCCGGTCAGCAGCGACCGCGTCGCCCGCGCCCCCGCCTCCCCCGAGAAATCGGTCGCCACCTGCCAGGCACCGGCCAGCCGCAGCTCCCGCGCCGCCTGATCGAACGCCGCCGTACGAATGGCCGTGTGCCCCAGCGCGGCCGCGCCCCCCACCCGGGCGATCCGCCGATGCCCCAGCGCCGCCAGATACCGCACCGCCTCCGTCACGGCGGTCGCGTCGTCCGTCCACACGGACGTGAGCCCGCCGGTCAGCGACGGATGCCCGACGGCCACCACCGGCACCCCCAGCCGCCGCACCGCGGCCACCCTCGGATCGTCCGCGCGGAAGTCGACGAGGATCGACCCACTGACCTGCCGCCCCCGCCACCACGCGTCCTGGAGCCCCACCTCCTCCTCCAGATTCCGCACCAGCCGCAGCAGCAGGGAACAGGACCGCTCGGTCAGCACGCTCTCCACGCCGGAGATGAACTCCATGTAGAACGGTTCGAGCCCGAGCTGCTTGGCGGGCCGGCAGATCGCCAGCCCCACCACGTCGACCCGCCGGCTCGACAGCGACCGCGCCGCCAGGTTCGGCGCCCACCCGAGCTCCCGCGCCGCCGCGAAGATCCGGTCCCGCGTGGCGTCGGCCAGCCCCGGCTTCCGGTTGAAGGCGAGCGACACCGCGCCCTTGGACACCCCGGCGAGCGCGGCGACGTCCTTGATGGTCACGCGCGGGGCCGGGGGCGGACCGGGCGGCGGGGGCGGTGGCGGAGTCGGCGAGGTGCTCATCGGGCGGGCTCCACGCAGTACAGGGCCCGTCGCACGTCCGCCACGTCCGGCACGGCCTCCAGCCCACGCACCCCGATGGTCACCCGCTCACCCGGCAACAGGGTGACCAGCCCGGTGTCGGCACGCGCCGCCGGCCCCAGCCGGTCCGCCTGGAGCAGCAGGTCCCGCAGCAGCGTCCGGGCCTTCACGGTCACCGCGCCCGGACCGACCTCGACATCGAACTCCGGTTTCGGATAAGGCACTTCACGATCCGGCAGCGGGAAGTGCACCGCCCGCAGCGGCCCCTGACCGTCATGCCCGTCCGCCACCAGGAACTCCTTCGCTCCCACGGGCTCCACCTCACGCGGCACCCGCACCTCGGCCACCGTACGCGGGGCGGCGGACACCTCCACCGCCACCTCTGCGACGACGGCCCCCTCCACGGACATCCGCCGCAACCGCAGTCCACCCGGGACCCATCGGTCGCCCGCCTGGTTCACGACAGCCAACACCAGTCCCTCCCCGCGCACTTGAAGAGTCAGCAGCCGGTCCGCGTACAGCCGGCGCAGCTCGTGGTACAGCGGCTTCTCCCGCCCGTCCCCGTCGACCGCCGCCCAAGAGGTCACCGGCCAGCAGTCGTTGAGCTGCCACACGACCGTGCCCGCGCACACCGGCCAGTGGGACCGCCAGTGCTCGATCCCGGCCGCGATCGCGCGCGCCTGGTTGACCTGCGTCAGATAGTGCCAGCGGTCGAAGTCCCCCTCCGGCACCACGAAATGACGCGCGAGCCCCCGCTCCAGCTTCCCGTTCCCGTCCTCGGCCTTCTGGTGGTGCAGCATGCCGGGGGAGTCGGACGCGAGCTCCTCACCGGGCAGCGCCCGCCGCAGGGTCGCGTACGCGGGCGGCGCCTGCCACCCGAACTCGGCGACGAACCGCGGCACGTTCGCCCGGTACTCCGCGTAGTCCCGCCGGTTCCACACCTCCCAGGAGTGATGCGTGCCGTGCGCGGGGTCGTTCGGATGCCGGTCCCACGAACCCGACCACGGACTGCCCGCCGTGTAGGGCCGGGTCGGGTCCAGCTCCGCGACCACGCGCGGCAGCAGCCCCAGGTAGTACCCCTCGCCCCACGACTCCCCGGCCAGCCGCTCCTCCCAGCCCCAGTCCCTGAACCCCCACAGGTTCTCGTTGTTGCCGTTCCACAGCACCAGCGACGGGTGCGGCATCAGCCGTACGACGTTCTCCCGCGCCTCGGCCTCCACCTCGCCCCGCAGCGGCTGCTCCTCCGGGTAGGCCGCGCACGCGAACGGGAAGTCCTGCCAGACCAGCAGCCCCGACTCGTCGCAGACGTCGTAGAAGTCCTCGCTCTCGTAGATCCCGCCGCCCCAGATCCGTACGAGATCGACACCGGCCCCGGCCGCCTGCCGCAGCCGCTCCCGGTACCGCTCGCGCGTGACGCGGGAGGGGAACACGTCGTCCGGGATCCAGTTCACCCCGCGCGCGAACAGCCGCTCCCCGTTGACGACGAGCGTGAACCCGGTCCCGTGCTCATCGGCGCCCCGGTCCAGTTCCACGGTTCGGAACCCGACCCGCCGCCGCCACACATCGAGCGCGTCAGCCTCGCCGTACAGGGTCAACTCCACCTCGTACAGCGGCTGTTCACCGTAGCCCCGGGGCCACCACAGCTCCACGCCCGGCACCTCAAGCCGTACGACGCCGCTCGTCCCCTCGATCTCCGCGGCCGCGGTGACCCCTCCCACCCGGGCCTCCAGCCGCAGCCCCGCCTCCACGGCCGCCCGCTCCACGTCGACGAGCAGTTCCACCCGCCCCGTCGTGCCGTCGACGGTCACCAGCGGCCGTACGCGGGCGATCCGGGCCGTGGACCACCTCTCCAGCCGGACGGGCCGCCAGATGCCGGCCGTCACGAGGGTCGGCCCCCAGTCCCAGCCGAAGGAGCAGGCCATCTTCCGGATGAACTGGAACGGTTGCGGATAGGCGTTCGGCCGGTCGCCGAGCCGTCCGCGCACCGCCTCGGCCTCGGCGTACGCGGAGACGAAGCGCACCGAGAGCAGACCGCTCGTGCCGGTGATGTCGAAGCGGTAGGAGCGGTGCATGTTCCGTACCGAGCCGAGGAGCCGCCCGTCGAGCCGGATCTCGGCGGCGGTGTCGAGCCCGTCGAAGACCAGGTCGGTCTGGTCGTGACCGCCGGCCGCGCCGACCCCGGGCAACTCGATCTCGTACGTCCACTCCCGGCGGCCCACCCACGCCACCTCGTCCTCGGCGCGTCCGAGGAAGGGATCCGGGATCAGCCCCGCGGCCAGCAGATCGGTGTGCACGCACCCGGGCACCACGGCGGCGAGCGGTCCCCGCTCGTGCCGGAGGATCCAGCCCTCGGTGAGCGGTGTGGCGTCCAGCATGCGCACTCCCTAAACCGGTCCAGTCAAATGCCTCGACACGATCGCGAAATCTTTCGGCATCCTTGGCGAAATAGGGACTTTACCGGTTCAGTGACAGGCTGCCAGAGTGCCGAACCAGCCATCCCACTCGTGCTCGTCCGTCCCGAACGGAGCTGGTGCACATGAACCACCGGAAGACGCTCACCGGAACACTGCTGGCGGCCGCGCTGCTCGCGTCGGGCTGCACCGGCGGCGGAGGAAGCTCGAAGGGCGCCGACGCCGAGGCGGCCGACGACCCGGCACAGGTGTCCGGCTCCATCACGGTCCTCACCCACCGGACGGACATCGTGCAGGACGGCACGATGAAGAAGTACGCCGACGACTTCAACAAGACCTATCCGAAGGTGAAGGTGAAGTTCGACGCGATCACCGACTACGAGGCCGAAGTCAAGATCCGGATGAACACGGACAACTACGGCGACGTGCTCATGATCCCGGCCGTCATCAAGAAGAACGACTACCCCAAGTTCTTCGCCTCGCTCGGCAGTCAGAAGGAACTGAGCGAGAAGTACCGCTTCACCGACTTCACCGCCGTCGACGGCAAGGTCTACGGCCAGAGTCCGATGGGCGCCGCCCCCGGCTTCCTCTACAACAAGCGGATCTGGGCCGAGGCCGGCGTCACCGACTGGCCCACCACCCCGGCGGAGTTCCTCACCGCGCTGAAGGCCATCAAGTCGAAGACCGACGCCGTCCCGTACTACACCAACTTCGCGGCCCAGTGGCCGCTCAGCCAGTGGACCGCCGTGAACGGCTCGGTGAGCTGCGACACCGAGGCCACCACCAGGCTCGCCGAGGGCAACCCGTGGGGCGAGGACGGCGAACTGCGCGTCGCCGACCAGCTGTTGTACGACATCGTGCACCAAGGCCTGATCGAGAAGGACCCGACGACCACCAACTGGGAGAACTCCAAACCCCAGTTGGCCAAGGGCGAGATCGCGACGGCCTGGCTCGGCAGCTGGGCGGTCATCCAGTTCCGGCAGGCCGCCGAGAAGGCCGGGGCCGACCCCGACGACATCGGGTTCATGCCGTTCCCCGCCCGGGTCGACGGCAAGGCCTGCGCGACCGTCAACCCCGACTACAACCAGGCCGTCAGCATCCACTCCCAGCACAAGGAGGCGGCCCGCGCCTGGATCGACTGGTTCACCGACAAGTCGGGCTACGCGCAGGACAACCTCTCGATCTCCACGCTCAAGGACGCCCCTCTGCCCGAGGTCCTGAAGCCGTACGAGGAGCAGGGCGTCGAGCTCATCGAGCTCGACGACGCCAAGGGCGGGACGGTCAAGGAGATCGACAACGCCTCGGAGGTCGGCATCAACGCGCCGGCCTACCGCCAGGAACTGGTCGACATCGCCCGGGGCGCCAAGGACGGCGACGTCGACGACTTCCTCGACGACCTCGGCAAGCGCTGGACCGAGGCAGCGAAGACCGTGGGGTCCTGATGCCCCAGGCGCGTACGACACCCCCCTCGCACGCGACGGAGAAGGCGGCGCGGCCCTCGACGGCCGCGCCCCGGCCCCCCACGCCCCGGCGCGCCCCTCGCGGGGTGCGCCTGTGGCGCGGGCTCACCCCCTGGCTCTTCCTGGCCGTCCCGCTGGCCCTGCTGATCACCTTCACCTACGTGCCGGTCGCCAACATGCTGGCGTACAGCTTCACCGACTGGGACGGCGTCAGCCCCGAGCTGACCTACACCGGCACCGACAACTACGTCGAGATCTTCACCCGGCCCGAACTGTTCCGGGTCTTCTTCGTCAGCGCCTACTACCTGGCCGCGTCCGCCGTGCAGATCGTGGCCGCCCTCTACTTCGCGACGGTCCTCAGCTTCAACATCCGCTTCCGGAACGTCTTCAAGGGCATCCTCTTCTTCCCGTACCTGATCAACGGCGTCGCGATCGGCTTCGTCTTCCTCTACTTCTTCCAGGACGGCGGCACCCTCGACTCGGTCCTCGCCCTGTTCGGCCACGAGTCGGACCGCGCCTGGCTCGGCACGGAGACCTCCGCGAACGTCTCTCTCGCCGGCGTCTCGGTGTGGCGCTACATGGGCCTGAACTTCGTGCTCTTCCTCGGCGCGATCCAGTCGATCCCGGGGGAGTTGTACGAGGCCGCCGAACTCGACGGAGCGAACCGCTGGCACCAGTTCCGGTACATCATCGCGCCCGCCATCCGACCGGTGCTGAGCCTGAGCGTGATCCTCTCGATCTCCGGCTCGCTCTCGGTCTTCGAGATCCCGTACATCATGACGGGCGGCGCCACCGGCACCGAGACCTTCGTGATCCAGACCGTCAAGCTCGCCTTCCAGTTCAACAAGACGGGCCTCGCGTCCGCCGCCGCGGTCGTCCTGCTGCTGATCATCCTGGCGGTGACGTGGCTGCAACGCCGACTGGTCCCCGACGACAGGGTTGACCTCGTATGACGACGCTCACGACCCCAACCCCGGTGACCCGCGGGCGAGTCGCCCGTACGCTCACCTACCTCTCCCTGGTGGGCGCGTCGGTCGTGGTCCTGCTGCCCCTAGCCGTGGTCCTGCTGACCTCGCTCAAGACCGAACGCGAGATGGCGGACGACAGCGGCGCCCTCACCCTGCCGGACAACTTCCTGAACCTGGAGAACTACGCCACGGCCTTCCGCGACGGCGAGATGCTCGCCGCCTTCGGCAACACGGCCTTCATCCTTCTCTTCGCCATCACCGGAACGGTCCTCATCGGCTCGATGGCGGCCTACGCGATCGACCGCTTCACGTTCCGCTTCCGGAAACCGGTCCTCGCCCTGTTCCTCGTCGCGACCCTCGTCCCCGGCGTCACCACCCAGGTCGCGACCTTTCAGATCGTCGACAGCTTCGGCATGTTCGACACCCTCTGGGCGCCGATCGCCCTCTACATGGGCACCGACATCGTCTCGATCTACATCTTCCTGCAGTTCGTGCGGTCGATCCCGGTCTCCCTCGACGAGGCCGCCCGCCTGGACGGCGCCAACGCCTTCACCATCTACCGGAAGATCATCTTCCCGCTGCTCAAACCGGCGATCGCCACGGTCGTCATCGTCAAGGGGATCACGGTCTACAACGACTTCTACATCCCCTTCCTCTACCTGCCCTCCGACGACCGCGGCGTCATCTCCACGTCCCTCTTCCGCTTCAAGGGCCCCTTCGGAGCCCACTGGGAGACGATCTCGGCAGGAGCGGTCCTGGTGATCCTGCCGACCCTGATCGCCTTCCTGCTGCTCCAGAGGTTCATCTACAACGGCTTCACGAGGGGGGCGACGAAGTAGGGATCACGGCTGCCCGAGGGGTGCGGCAGGCTCTCGAGGGGCGCGGGGAACTGTGCGAGCGACCACACGCGACCCGCACCAGCCCACGCACAGAGGGCCCCTGCGCCGCCTACGCCTTCTTCACCTTCGCCGCGGCGGACAGCGCCCCCACCAGAACCGGCGTGACCAGCTCCACCTGCCAGGCCCGCGCCCCGTACCCGGCCAGCGCCGCGGAGATCGACTCGGCGTCGGCCGTGACCGGCGGCTCCCAGCACAACCGCCGAACGGTGTCCGGAGTGATCAGATTCTCCTGCGGCATGGTGAGCTGCTCCGCCAGCGCGGACACCCCGGCCCGCGCCGCGGACAGCCGCGCCGCCGCCGCCGGATCCTTGTCGGCCCACGCCTTCGGCGGCGGCGGGCCCGTCACCGGCTGCCCGTGCGCCGGCAGCGCGGAGTCCGGCAGGGCCCTGGCCCGGTCCACCGCGGCCTGCCACTGCTCCAGCTGCCGCCGTCCCATCCGATGCCCGAACCCGGTCAGCGCGGCCAGCGCGTGCGCGTTGACCGGCAGGGCCAGGGCCGCCTCCACGATCGCCGCGTCGCTCAGTACCTTCCCCGGCGACACGTCCCGCCGTTGGGCGATGCGGTCCCGCGCCTCCCACATCTCGCGGACGACCGCCATCTGCCGGCGCCGCCGCACCTTGTGCATCCCGGACGTCCGCCGCCACGGGTCCTTGCGCGGTTCGGCGGGCGGCGCGGACGCGATCGCGTCGAACTCCTGCCGCGCCCACTCCAGCTTCCCCTGCCGGTCCAGCTCCTTCTCCAGGGCGTCCCGCAGGTCCACGAGGAGTTCCACGTCCAGCGCGGCGTAGCGCAGCCACGGCTCGGGCAGCGGGCGGGTGGACCAGTCGACCGCGGAGTGGCCCTTCTCCAGGACGTAGCCGAGGACGCCCTCGACCATCGCGCCGAGGCCGACCCGGGGGAACCCGGCGAGCCGCCCGGCCAGCTCGGTGTCGAAGATCCGCGTCGGCACCATGTCTATCTCGCGCAGACAGGGCAGGTCCTGGGTGGCCGCGTGCAGCACCCACTCCACGCCGGAGAGGGCCTCGCCGAGGCCGGAGAGGTCGGGGCAGGCGACGGGATCGATGAGCGCGGTGCCCGCGCCCTCGCGGCGCAGCTGCACCAGATAGGCCCGCTGACCGTAGCGGTAACCGGACGCGCGTTCGGCATCCACGGCGACGGGGCCGGAGCCGGCGGCGAAGTCGGCGATCACCGCGGCGAGCGAGGACTCGTCGGCGATCACGGCCGGAATTCCGTCCCTCGGCTCCAGCAAAGGGATCGGCGCCCCCGCTTCAGAGGATCCGCCGTCGTCCGGAGGGGCGCCTCCGGTGGTTCGCAGGGTCCTGTCTGCTGCGGTCTCTTGGGCGTCGGTCACCTGTCAAGGGTATCCGTGTATGGACAAGGCCCGCCGACGGAACGTTCCGCTGACGGGCCTTGCGGGGTCGTAAACCAGTCACGTGTCACACGTGTCAGTGAATGTTCCCGGCGAACCGGGAGAGGCCGGTCGTGTAGGGATAATCCCGGCCTCTTGCTGCTTCGAAGCCCTCCGCGTCAGTGGATGATCCCGGTGCGCAGGGCCACCGCCACCATCCCGGCGCGGTCGCCGGTGCCGAGCTTGCGTGCGATTCGGGCCAAGTGGCTCTTGACCGTGAGCGCGGACAGGCCCATGGAGACGCCGATCGCCTTGTTCGACTGCCCCTCCGCGACCAGACGCAGCACCTCGACCTCGCGACCCGAGAGCTCCCGGTAGCCGCCCGGGTGGCTCGGGGCGCCCGGGGGGCGGCGGTGCATACGGGCGGCGGAGCCGATGGGGGCGGCGCCCGGGCGGGTGGGCAGTCCGATGTTGGTACGGGTGCCGGTGACGACGTATCCCTTCACACCGCCCGCGAGGGCGTTGCGTACGGCGCCGATGTCGTCGGCGGCGGAGAGGGCGAGGCCGTTGGGCCACCCCGCCGCGCGGGTCTCGGAGAGGAGGGTCAGGCCGGAACCGTCCGGCAGGTGGACGTCTGCGACGCAGATGTCACGGGGGTTGCCGACGCGGGGACGGGCCTCGGCGATGGACGAGGCCTCGATCACGTCGCGGACCCCGAGGGCCCACAGGTGGCGGGTCACGGTGGACCGGACCCGGGGATCCGCCACCACCACCATCGCGGTCGGCTTGTTCGGACGGTAGGCGACCAGGCTTGCGGGCTGCTCGAGGAGAACGGACACCAGGCCTCCTGGGGTGCGGGACGGGGGGCGATTCGCTGGGCTCGTGGGGTCGAAGCCGGGACGAACCGTGCTTTCAAGGTCACAGAGGTCTTCGGCACCAAACCTCTGCTCCTTTAGAGAATGATCACGATTTGGTGAGTAACAATACGTTCAATTCGGACAAATCTTCGATCATTCGAAGATCGAACGGTGTCACTTCATGTCGATACGAGGCCGAAAGTGGCCGTATCGACAAAGTGACGGTTTTGGTCGGCGTGGTAGCTCGCGCACGAAAAAGGACCGTGCTCCGCGGAGCACGGTCCTGGGGACGAGAAGGGTTCAGCGGGACTGCGGCCCCCGCCGCTGCGGCAACGACACCACCGCCGCGTCCCCGGGGTCGACCGCCGGAGGCAGGCCCGCGATCTGGGCGAGCAGGTCGCACCACGCCGCGAGATGCGCGGCGGTGTCGGGAACCCCGCCCAGGACCTCGCGCGGGGTCCACGAGGCCCGGATCTCGATCTGCGACGCGGCCGGCCGCGCCGCCAGCCCGCCGTAGTAGTGGGAACTGGCCCGCGTCACCGTCCCGCTCGGCTCCCCGTACGACAGCCCCCGGGACTGCAGCGCGCCGGTCAGCCACGACCAGCACACCTCCGGCAGCAGCGGATCGGCCGCCATCTCGGGCTCCAGCTCCGCCCGGACCAGGGTCACCAGCCGGAACGTGCCCTGCCAGGCGTCGTGTCCCGCCGGGTCGTGCAGCAGCACCAGCCGGCCGTCGGCCAGATCCTCGTCGCCCTCGACGACCGCGGCCTCCAGGGCGTACGCGTACGGGGCGAGCCGCTGGGGCGGCTTGGTCGACTCGATCTCGATCTCCGGCCGCAGCCGTGTGGACCTCAGCGCTTCGACGGCGGAGCGGAACGGCAGCGGTGCCGTCTCCCTCGCATCGCCCTCCCCCTCCTTCGCGTCGTCCATCCCGCCAGCGCCGTCCGACAGTCGTCCCTGAGCCGCAGCCATGCCGGAACATTAAGGGGAACGGGGCCCCGGCGCAGGGCAAGACACCCGTGCGCTGGGTCACGGTCGCATCGCGCTGAGCGAACGCGGGCCCCGCCGACGCGCGCGGGCGCCGACCGCCGAAGCGCGGGCCCCGCTCGGCGACGGCCCGGGCCATCACTGTCAAGCGGGCGTGCGAGACTTTGCCTCGTGAGTGCCAACGCCAGCCCCTCGGGCCACCAGCCGACCGCCACGTACAACTCCGCCTTCCTGAAGGCGTGCAGGCGCGAGCCCGTGCCGCACACACCGGTGTGGTTCATGCGGCAGGCCGGGCGTTCCCTCCCCGAGTACCTGAAGGTGCGCGAGGGCATCGGGATGCTGGAGTCGTGCATGCGGCCCGAGCTGGTCACGGAGATCACCCTCCAACCGGTCCGCCGGCACCGGGTGGACGCGGCGATCTACTTCAGCGACATCGTCGTCCCGCTCAAGGCCATCGGCATCGACCTCGACATCAAGCCCGGCGTCGGCCCCGTCGTCGAGAAGCCGATCCGCAGCCGCGCCGACCTCGCCCAGCTGCGCGACCTGACCCCCGAGGACGTCTCCTACGTCACCGAGGCCATCGGGCTGCTCACCGCCGAACTCGGCGAGACCCCCCTCATCGGTTTCGCCGGTGCCCCCTTCACCCTCGCCAGCTACCTCGTCGAGGGCGGCCCGTCCCGCACGTACGAGAACGCCAAGGCGATGATGTACGGCGACCCCGAGCTCTGGGCCGACCTGCTCGACCGCCTCGCCGGGATCACCTCCGCGTTCCTGAAGGTCCAGATCGAGGCGGGCGCCTCCGCCGTGCAGCTCTTCGACTCCTGGGCCGGCGCGCTGGCCCCGGCGGACTACCGCCGCTCGGTGCTGCCCGCCTCCGCGAAGGTCTTCCGGGCCGTCGAGTCCTACGGCGTCCCCCGCATCCACTTCGGCGTCGGCACCGGTGAGCTGCTGGGCCTCATGGGCGAGGCCGGGGCGGACGTCGTCGGCGTCGACTGGCGCGTCCCGCTCGACGAGGCCGCCCGCCGCGTCGGCCCCGGCAAGGCGCTCCAGGGCAACCTCGACCCGACCGTCCTGTTCGCCGGCACGGAGGCCGTCGAGACCAAGACCCGCGAGGTCCTCGACACCGCCGCCGGTCTTGAGGGCCACGTCTTCAACCTGGGCCACGGCGTCATGCCCAGCACCGACCCGGACTCGCTGACGCGCCTCGTGGAGTACGTCCACACCCAGACCGCCCGGTAGCGCTCCCGGGTCACCAGCCGGGCCGCGCCCGTCTGCGGAACAGCACTCGAGGGCCAGGGTTCGGACGCGCCGGCTGCGCACTGCACGGCGAGCGGGTCCTCCGCGCTCCGTAACCGATGTCAGTGACCTCGCCGCGGACTTGGCTCCCGTCGTGATAGACCCCGAGGACGGCCCCCGGGAACCGCTGCCCGAACTGCCGGCCTCGCTTCACGCGGCGGCGAGACTGGCCACCGGACCGGGTTCTCCGGGACGGATCAGGATGGCGACCGGCTGGGTGGACAGCGCCGACGCCGACCGGTGGCGCCACGAAGTACGACAGATACCGCAACCACTCGCAGCACGGTGCGCCGGTGCTCAGTGGCGGTACGCGGCTGTCGCGATCTCGACGAAGGATCGGATCAACGGGTTGTTGTCACCTTCGTTCCACACCGCCACCACTCGGCTCGGCGCCATGTCGATCAGCGGCACCACAGCCAACTCCGCAGGCAGGTCGTGTCCGAGCGGGGCCAGGCCGACCGTGCCGTTCCACAGCACGGCCTGCTGGCATTCCTGGACAGCACGCACCACCGGACCCTCGCGCGGCCTGCCGCCGTTCCAGTACGACTGCCAGACGGGGTCGGTTCCCCGCGGGAACTGAAACCAGCGGCGGTCGCTCAGGTCGACCAGCCGCAACCGGCCACGGCGCGCCAGCGGGTCATCGGTGCGCAGGACCACGCCGACCGGATCGGACCGCAACACACGTACCGTCAGGGCCGTTTCGTCGAACGGCGCTCGCGTCAGGGCGACGTCGACCAGTCCGGCGCGCAGCCCACACGTCGGGTCGGCCAGATCGGTGTCGCGGATACGGATGTCGATGCCGGGGTGGCGTCGGCGGTAGGCGGCGGCCAGCCTGGTCACTCCCGGGTCGGTGCCGTCACCCAGGATGCCGACGGTGATGGTCGCGACGCCGACCGCCGCACTCACGCGTGCACGGACGCGGTCGGCATGGTCGAGTAGGGCTCGCGCCTCGTCGAGCAGCACCGTGCCCACCGGAGTGAGCGTGACGCCGGCCGGCGAGCGGGCGAACAGCAGGGCCCCGACGTCGGCCTCCAACTGCTTGATCGCCCGGCTCAGCGGCGGCTGACTCATGTGCAGTCGCACGGCGGCCCGGCCGAAGTGGAGTTCCTCGGCGACTGCCACGAAATAGCGCAAGGTCCGTAGCTCCACGCTGCAACGATACCCGTGAGGTATCGGCGCTGCGGGATGGGTCTTGGACACCGGCAGGGCCCCGGCGGTGGACTCGTGAGCATGAACGAAGAAGCCAAGACCAGCGAGCCGCAGGCCGACCCCGCCGTATCCGTCGTGGGTCCCGGCGACGGCGAGACCATCATTCTGGGCACCACGCACATGCGCGTCCTGGAGGACGGCAGCCACACAGGGCACCGCCTCGCGATCGCCGAGTCCGTCCTCGCCCCGCACACCCAGGGACCGCCGCAACACCGTCACGCCCGGCACGACGAGGGCTTCTACATCCTCTCCGGCACCGTGCGGTTCACCGTCGGGGACGACGACCACGACGCCACCGCGGGCACGCTCGTGATGGTTCCGCCCGGTACCCCGCACACCTTCGCCAACGTGACCGACCAACCCGCCGTCATGCTCAGCACCTTCACCCCGGACCTGTACGTGCAGTACTTCCGAGACCTCCAGGACGTGCTCGCCGACGGCCGGCCGCTGACGCCACAGGCCAACATCGGCGCGATGAGCCGCTACGCGACCGAGCCCGCCACCGGCCTCACCTGAAGCTCTTCCGGCAATGGACGCATCGACCGCTCCCCGAAAACCTGTCGCCCATGAACGGGAACCATGAACATCGCCTATTGGACCGTCGCGGGACCTCTCGCCCTCTTCTCCTTCTACGCGGGCGCGGTGAAGGTGATCCGCAGCCGCGATCAACTCCGACCGATGATGGCCTGGGTCGACCGCATACCGCTGCCCGCCGTGCGGGCGCTGGGGACGGTCGAAGCACTCGGGGCGACCGGGCTGATCCTTCCGCCGTTGACCGGCATCGCTCCCTCGCTGGCACCGGCCGCGGCCATCGGCTTCCTGCTCCTGCAGCTCGGTGCGGTCGCCGTCCACCTGACCGGCGAAGACCGCCGCATCACCCTCAACGTCGGGCTCATCGCCACCGCGGCCGTGACCATCTGGCTGGCCACCGGGCTGTGATCGAGCACTGTTCTCGACCGGTGGGTGCGCCTGAGGGCCGGCCGCCCCACTCCTTCAGCAGGGGCGGACACCGCGATGACCCGGGCGACTTGGCAGCGTCCCGGGGGGCGGTGAAGAGCACCGGCCCCCTTGCCTGTCACCGCGGCGGTCGCACCAGGCCGGACTGGTAGGCGAAGGCGACGAGCTGCGCACGATCGCGGGCGCCCGTCTTGGCTTTGACCCGCTGGACGTGGGTGCGGACGGTCAGGGGGCTGAGGAACAGCGCGGCGGCGATCTCGTCGTTGGATCTGCCCTCCGCGACCACGGCCAGCACCTCGCGCTCTCGCGGAGTAAGGGTGCTGAATCGCTCGAGGTCGCGGCCGACGGAGTTGGGCACGGGAAGGGCGAGAAAGCGGGTGATCAGTGAGCGGGTGGCTACGGGTGACAGCAAGGCGTCACCGGAAGCGACCGTGCGGATGCCGTCGAGGAAGGCGTCGGCAGTGGTGCTCTTGCCGAGGAAGCCGCTCGCACCCAGGCGCAGGGCCTCGGCGACGTGCTCGTCGGTCTGGAACGTGGTGAGGATGAGGACGCGGGTGTCCTGCAGCTCGGGCCGGTCGCAGATGGCGGCGGTCGCAGCCAGTCCGTCGGTGCCGGGCATGCGGATGTCCATCACAACGACGTCCGGGCGGTGGATGCCGGCGAGCGTGATGGCCTGCCGCCCGTCTCCGGCCTCGGCGACGACCTCCATGTCGTCACAGGAGTCGATCAGCACCTGGAAGGTCGCTCGCAGCAGGGCCTGGTCGTCGGCAATCAGTACGCGGATCGTCATGGAGGTCGCTCTCTGGTCAGACGGTGACGGGGAGTTCGGCCGTGATGGCGAAGCCGCCTTCCGGGCGGTGCCCCGCACGGAAGCGGCCCCCGGCGGACTGAGCGCGCTCTCGCATGCCGATGAGACCGAAGCCTCCGCCGGGTGTGCGCGGGGGCGCGACCGGACCGCTGTCGTTGCTCACAGTGATCGTCAACTGTTCCTGCGTGTAGGCGAGGTGGACCTGTGCCGTGTTCACCGCGGCGTGTTTGGCAACGTTGGTCAGCGCTTCCTGCACGATGCGGAAGGCGGTCAGGTCCACCCCGGCCGACAGGGGCTTCACGGTGCCTTCGACAGCGATCGTGATGTGCAGTGCGGCGGCGGCGAAGGCGGCGACCAGGTCAGGAAGCCGGTCAAGTCCAGGTGCGGGGTTCAGCGATTCCTCGGCGGTCTCCGGCTGGCGCAACAGGCCCACGGTTGCCTCCAGTTCGCGCAGCGCTGCCGTGGTCGTGCCGGTGAGTTCGGTGAGGATGCGGCCGGTCTGCGCGGGATGAGTGGGGAACAGGTGGGCGGCTGTGCCGGCCTGGGCGTTGGCCAGGGCCATGTGGTGGGCCACGACGTCGTGCAGTTCCCGGGCGATACGGACGCGTTCTTCGGTGACGCGGCGTCGTGCTTCCTCATGGCGGGTGCGTTCGGCGTCCTCGGCGCGGGTGCGGACGCTGTCCAGGTACGCGCGGCGCGCTCTCACGGCCGACCCATGCAGGATGGGCAGCAGGATCCAGAAGGCCACACTCACCGCCTCGTTCGCCCAGGGCTCGTCCTCGGCATCCCAGCGCAGGGCGGTGGGCACGAGGAGGACAGCGACCAGGAGACCGTGGAGACGGATGGATCGCTGAGAAGCTCGGAGAGTCAGTTCGTACAGGGCGACGATGACCGGAAGCAGCAGGAGCGGTCCGAAGGTGCTGCCCTGGGCGCCCGCGACGGCGGTGCCCAGGGTGGTGAGGACGACAACGGTGCCGGGGTGTCGGCGGCGCGCCGGCAGGCTCGTACAGGTGACTGCCGCGAGGGCGAAGCCCGGCCACCACAGGGTGTCGTCGCCGGCCCGGCGGTACTGGTTGCTGGTGGCCGCGTAGATCAGTAGGAGGAAGGCCGCCTCGACCAGGCGGGGATGGCGGTCGATGCGACGTCGCAGGCGGGTGACCATGGTTTCTCCGCAGTGCCGTGACCGTGGGCTGGGGAAGTGGACCGAGTGGAGGCCGGTTTGGGCCGCTCCGGGACTGGGGTGGAGCGGCCCGGTCGGCACGTGCGTCAGACCGTCATGGAGGCCCGTGGATCGTCGGCGGGCAGTTCACTCGGCGACGAGGCCTGCTGGGTGAGTGCTTCGCCCTCGACGTCGACGCGGGGCATCAACCGGTCCAGCCGGCGCGGCAGCCACCATGCCCGCTTGCCGAGGAGCGCCAGGACCGCGGGCACGAAGGCCATACGGACGACGAAGGCGTCGAAGAAGACGGCACTGGCCAGTCCGAAGCCGACCATCTTGACCAGGGACTCGCCGCCCGTCATGAACCCGCCGAACACCGCCATCATGATCAGCGCCGCTGCCCCCACAACCTGGGCGCTGTGCCGGAATCCGGTGACGATGGCCTGGCCGGGCCCTTCTCCGTGGATGTGCGCCTCCCGGATCCGGGAGACGAGGAAGACCTGATAGTCCATGGCGAGGCCGAAGACGATACCCACCAGGAAGATGGGCATGGTGCTCATGATCGGGCCGGTTTCGTCGACGCCGAAGAGGCCGGCTCCGTGGCCCTGTTGGAAGACCGTGACGATCGCGCCGAGGGCCGCACCGACGGACAGCAGGAAGCCGAGCGCGGCCTTCAGCGGCACCAGGATCGAACGGAAGACCAGGGCCAGGAGGAGGAAGGCGAGACCGACGACGACCGCGAGGTAGGGAATGAGGGCGTCCTGCATCTTCTGGCCCACGTCGATGTTCAGAGCGGTGGTGCCGGTGACCATGAGGTCGGCGCCGGTGGAGGACTCCACCGCACCGCGCTCGCTGCGGATGGTGTGCACCAGGTCCTGCGTCTGTCGGCTGGTGGGTGCGGTTGAGGGGACAGCGGCGATCACCGCCGTGTCTTCGGCCTCGTTGAACCGTGGCGGGGAGACGGAGACGACTCCCTCGGTGCCGGCGAGCTTTTCGGAGACCGCTGTCACGGCCGCCTGCGGGTCCTTGGCCTCCTGGACGTCGACCACGACGGTCAGCGGGCCGTTGAAGCCCGGGCCGAAGCCCTCGGCGAGCGCGTCGTAGGCGCGGCGCTCGGTGGTCGCGGTCGACTTGGCCTCATCGCCAGGCATGCCCATCCGCAGGTCGAGCGACGGCACCGCGAGCGCCCCGAGGCCGATCACCGACAGGAGCAGGACGGGCAGCGGGCGGCGCACCACGAACTGCGCCCAGCGGACACCCCGGGGGGCCTTCGTGGTGGTGCCGGCCGTCCTGGTCCTGCCGACGAGGCTGAGGATCTTGGTGCCGGAGCGACGTCCGCCCTTGCGGTCACGGCGCGAGAGCACCGCGTTCGGCCAGAAGCCCAGGAGCGCCGGCACCGCGGTCAGGGCGATCAGGACTCCGACCATGACGGCGCCTGCCGAGCCGATACCCATCTTGCTGAGCATCGGGACGCCGATGACGGAGAGACCCAGCAAGGCGATGACGACGGTGAGTCCGGCGAAGACGACCGCGCTTCCGGCCGTGCCCACGGCCAGGGCCGCCGCCTCCTGCGGCTGGTGTCCCTTGGCCCGCTCCTCCCGGTAGCGCGAGACCACGAACAGGGAGTAGTCGATGCCGACGGCGAGGCCGAGCATCATCGCCAGTTCACCGACCGTCGAGGAGAATCCGAAGGCACTGCTCAGAGCCGTGATTCCGGCCAGGCTGATGCCGACGCCGAGGATGGCGGTGAGCAGGGGGAGGCCGGCGGCGGCGAGTGAGCCGAAGGTGATCAGCAGAACCACCGCCGCGACGAGTACGCCGAGTACTTCACCCAGGCCCTGCGCGGCTTCGGTCTCCAGCGCGGAGCCGCCGACCTCGACGGTCAGGCCCGCGTCCCGGGCCCGCTCGACCGCCTTGGTCAGGTCCGTCTTGCTGGCGTCGGTGAGATCGTCGCCGGCGACCTTGTAGGTGACGGTGGCGTACGCGGTCGACCTGTCCTTGCTGACCGCGTTCGTGTCGAAGGGGCCGGCCGCGTCGGCGACCTGCGGCCCGTCGGCCACCGCCTCGACGAGTTCACCGATGGCCGACCGGCCGGCGGCGGAGGTGACCTGCCGGCCGTGTTCCGCGACGAACACGATGCGGGCCTCCGCACCGTCCGCTTCGGCGCCCGGGAACCGCTCATTGATCAGGTCGAATGCCTGCTGGGACTCGATGCCGGGCAGGGAGGACGAGTCCTCCGATGCCTCGGACGCGCTGGAGGCCCCGAGGAATACGGCAGCCAGTACGGCCACCCAGGCCAGCACCACGGTGCGACGCCTTCGGAAGGCCCAGCGGCCCACCCGATGCAAGAAAGTCGCCATGAAAGACATCTCCATATCTGGATATCGGGAACGTCATTCACCCTGCCGGGCAAGCCGTATTCGGGTCGTCCGCCCGATCGACGATCCCCCGTACTCAAAAACAAGTAGGGCTCGGCGGGGTGTCATATCCCGCCGGTAGGCCTCCTGCGATGAACGGCAGGAGGCAGCGCAGAACAGGACGGCGGCACACTTGGCGGAGCACGCCATCGGTTCTGTTGAGCAATCTGCGTGTCGGTTACGGCCCGCTGTCCGCGACAGCGGACCGACGGGCTCGGGCGATCCTCAGGAATTGCCGACGGAGCTGTCGGAATGCAACGGCAGCAGGACGCGGAACGTGGTGCCCTCCCCAGGCTGGGAGCACACCTCGACACGGCCCTGGTGAGCGGTCACCAGGGAGCGGACGATGGACAGACCAAGTCCGGCACCGCCGGTCTGTGTGCGGCCGCGGGCGGTGTCGGCACGGTAGAAGCGGTCGAAGACGTGAGTGACCTGTTCGGCTGTCATCCCTGGCCCCTCGTCGCTGAGTTCGAGGACGGCCTGGTCCCGCAGAGTGCCGACACCGATGCGTACCGGCGTGCCGGGCGGGGTGTGGGCGATGGCGTTGCCGACGAGGTTGGAGGTGACCTGCCCCAGGCGTGACTCGTCGCCCAGAACCGGGGCGCCACCGGGCGGGCCGCCGCCCGGGCCGGTCAGGGTGACGGGACGGTCGGGTGCCATGACCCGCAGGTCGTGCAGCGCGTCGGCGGCCAGGGTGCGCAGGTCCATGGGAGTCAGACGAAGGGTCAGACGCGCGTCGGCGGTGGCGTCTTCGTCGAGCCGGGCGAGCAGCAGCAGTTCCTCGACGAGGCGGACCAGGCGGGCTGCTTCCCGCTCGATACGGCTCATGGCGGCATCGACGTCCGCACGCTGGGGCATGCCGCCCATCCGGTACAGCTCGGTGAAGCCCTTGATCCCGAACAGCGGGGTGCGCAGTTCGTGGCTGGCGTCCGCGAGGAAGGTACGCATGCGCGCGTTGGTGGCCGCGCGGGCGGCGTCGCCGGCTTCGATGCGGTCCAGCATGCCGTTGAGGGCAGCGGACAACCGGCCCAGTTCTGTGCGCATGGTGGCCGGCTGCGGCACCCGGCTGGACAGGTCCCCGCCCGCGATGGCGGCTGCCGTTCTCTCGATGCGCCGCAGCGGCCGCAAGCCGGCCCGCACCGCGAACCAGGCGACGACGCCCAACCCGATGAGCACCACCGCATCGATCACCAGCATCCACACGCCCAGGTGCCGGATCGTCGTATGGACCGGAGCCACAGAACCGGCCACGACGACGCTGCCGCCCTTGCCCGCCTCGACGTCCTGACCCGGGGCCAAAGAAGTCGCGATGACACGCCACTCGTCACCGTCGCCCTTGGCCGCCACCTGGAACGGGCGCTGTTCGCGGGCCGCGACCGCCGCTGCGTCCAGGGCGGGAAGACGTGGGGCGCTGTGCACAGCCGGACGCAGCGTACGCCGCAGTCGGCCCTGGGAATCGAGGTAGGCGACGTAGACGTCACCCGTCAGGTCGCGCTCCACCGCCTCGCGCAGCTCCGGTGCCGTCTCACCGGGCACGTCTTCCAGGTTCGACAGCCGCGCCGCCGTCGCGGCAGCGGCGCGCAGCCGGTCTTCCAGCTGGTGCACCAGTTGCCGCTCCAGCAGGGTGACGAGTACGGCGTTGCCGGCCAGCAGGGCGGTGACGACCAGCAGCAGCGTGATGGCCACGACCCGCCCGCGCAGCGACATCCGGCTGATCGGCCCGCGCGGTGAAGCGGCACTCATGCGCGGGACCTGCGCAGAACGTAGCCGGTCCCGCGCACGGTGTGGATCAGCTTCGGTTCCGCGATGTCGATCTTGCGGCGCAGGTAGCTGATGTAGGACGCGACGATGGAGTCGTCACCGTCGAAGTCGTAGTGCCAGACGTGGTCCAGAAGCTGATGCCTGGACAGCACCTGGCCGGCGTTCTCCATCAGCACGCGCAGCAGACTGAACTCGGTCGGAGACAGTTGCACCGGCCGGCCGCCGCGGGTCACCTGGTGGCTGTCGGGATCGAGCTCCAGGTCGTCCACCACCAGGAGCCCATCGGGACGACGGCCGCTGGTGCGGCGCAGCACGGCCTGGATGCGCAGGATGAGTTCCTCGAGGTTGAAGGGCTTGGTGACGTAGTCGTCCCCGCCCGCCCGCAGACCGCTGATGCGGTCCTCCGCCGCGTCCCGGGCGGTCAGGAAGAGGATCGGCGGCTGCCCGATTCCCGGGCCGGAGGGGTCCTCACGCAGACGACGTGCCACCTCGAAGCCGTCGAGGTCGGGCAGCATCACATCCAGGACGATCAGGTCGGGTCGGTCGTCGCGGACCGCTTCCAGGGCCTGGCCTCCCGTCCGGGCCGGAGTCACCTCGAAGCCGGCCAGCCGCAAGCTGGCGGACAGCAACTCACACAGCGTGGGCTCGTCCTCGACCAGCAGCAGTCGTTGTGTCGTCGCCATGGCCCCTGTCCCCGCCCGATGATCTTCTGTCTTCACTGTCCCGCCCCGCTACGCGTCACGCCTGCGGAAGACAATGAATGCCGCCGCCATCAGAACGGCCACGGACCCCACCATGACACCCACCCCTGCCCAGGGACTCAGCAAGTCGGGGTCCTGATGGCTGGTGATGATCTGCCCGCCAGCGATCGGCGGCCAGTACTTCGACACCCAGTCGCCCAGTCCTCCGGGCAGGGCCGGGGCGAACGCCTGAACAATCAGCATCACCCCGAACAGTGTGGTCACCGTTGCCGTCGTGGAGCGGATCACCGTGCCCAGAGCCAGTCCGAAGAGCCCGGCCAGTGCCAGGTACGAGCCACCCCCGAAGATGCCGCGCAGTGCCACGCCGTCGGAGAGCGCCAGGTGCGGAGCGCCCGCCCCGGACAGCGACGCCTGCCCGACCACGAACCCGGCCAGCGACACCGCGATCCCGACCGGGAGCGCCACGCCCGCCAGCACCACAGCCTTGGATGCCAGCACCCGCGCCCGGTGCGGAACCCCGAGCAAGGTGGGGACGATCGTTCGCGCGCCGTACTCGGACGTGATGACCAGACCGCCCAGCAGACCGAGCGCGATCTGCGCGAGCAGGTAACCGCGCAGGCTGGTGGCCAGCGGGTCGAACGATGCCTGGTCCGCAGCGCTCAGGTCCGCGAACTCATGGCCCGCGGACGAGCTGTTCAGCGCGGCGAGTCCGAGGCAGAACGCCAGGGTGCCCAGGACCACGTATAACGTCGACCGCATCGTACGAATCTTGATCCACTCGGCGTGCAGGCAGTGCCGGAACGTCGCCTTCCCACCCCGCGCACGCCGCGGTTGTGGCTGAAGTCGGAGCACGAGCGGGCGCCGGCGGGCTTTCGTCGCCCCGGCGAGGACGTGCGCAAGGGGGCGTGTCATCGACTCGTCTCCTTCTCCGACCGGTATTCCACCGCGTCCCGGGTCAGGTCCATGAACGCCTTTTCCAGCGACACCTGGCGCGGAGCGAGCTCGTGCAGCTCCACTCCGCCGGCCGACGCCAGCGCGCCGATCTCGGCGGCCTCCAGGCCGGTCACCACCAGAGCGTCGCCGCTCTCGGTCCGCACCTGAACGGCCGCACCGAGCATGCCGCGCAGTTCCTCGGCCTGGGGGCTGCGGACGAAGACCTCGCGCTCGGAGTGAGCCTCGATGAAGTCCTTCATCGTGGTGTCGGCGATCAGCCGTCCCCTGCCGATGACGATGAGGTGGTCAGCGGTCAGTTCCATCTCGCTCATCAGATGGCTGGACATCAGAACCGCGCGTCCTTCGGCCGCCATCCTCCGCATCAGCGAGCGGATCCACATGATGCCCTCCGGGTCCAGCCCATTGAGCGGCTCGTCGAAGACCAGCGCCGGTGGATCACCCAGCAGGGCCGCCGCGATCCCCAGCCGCTGACGCATGCCGAGGGAGAACGTCCCCGCACGCCGGCGGCTCACGTTCTCCAAGCCGACTTCCGCCAGCACCGCCTCGACCCGGCTGCTCGGGATCCCATTGCCGGCCGCCAGCGCCAGCAGGTGGTGATAGGCGGTGCGGCTGGGCAGCACCGCGCCCGGATCCAGGAGCGCCCCGACCTCCTTCAGCGGCGTGGGCTGCGCGACGTACGGCCGCCCACCCACAGTCGCAGTCCCGGAACTGGCGGCGTCCAGGCCCACGATCATCCGCAGGGTGGTCGACTTGCCGGCACCATTGGGCCCCAGGAACCCCGTCACTTCCCCGGGCCGGACAGCGAACGTCAGATCGTCCACGGCCAGGACCTCGCCATAGCGTTTTGACAGGCCACGTACTTCGATCATCAAGACTCCAGACCGGCGGTGGTGCACGCGACCTCGCGTGCACCACTCACTGTCCGCCGCCGCCGTGAACCGGATCTGGACGAACATGAACGTCTCATGGGAATGCCAAGCCTGTACCTGGGAAGACTCGGCAGGCCGCACCGGGGAGCCCTTCGACTCACATGAAACTCACATGCCGGCCATGCCGGCCTCCGGTCGGCAGCCAAGGATGGCCACCGCCGCGCGGCGGGAGGTGGTCCCGCAGGAGGAGACCGGCGCCGGCCGGCCTTCGAAACGCAGGTGGCCTTGTCGACCGGTGACACGACGGGAGCACCCCTGGACGCAGTCCAAGCCGATCAAGTCGCCGTCCAAGCCGATCGAGCCGAGGCCTGCAAGGGCTCCGAAATGAGCCGGCAGCCTGCGCGGCGGCGGCCCTCACCGCATGCCTGCCACCGCCAAATGTCGGCGCGGAAAAGAAAAAGTGGTGTTGTGAATCCCGGTTTCGCCGAACGGGAATGCTCTGCCGCATTCCGCGCCGCGCGACCGGGCTGTGTGCCCTTGCGGGCGGGACATGGAAGGGGCCTGCCTTTTCCGAACTGGAGAGGGCGTGCAGCTTTCGATGCGATCGCCCAGCGCATGACCCTCCCCTTACGTTGAGTCGGCGCCGGCCGTTCTCACCATCCCGGCCGTGCCCGCCTCCCGAACAGCAGCCCCCGGGGCTCAGGAGGCGGCGGAGTGCCGGGCCGCAGCGGCCAGGCCAGCAGCATGCCCGCCACGAAGCCGGTGACGTGCGACAAATACGCCACGGTCCCGGCGTCCGATACGCCCTGGTCCGACGACTGCACCGCCTGAAGCCCGAACCAGAACCCCAGCACGATCCAGGCCGGCAGCCGCAGTGGCAGGAAGATCAGGAAGGGCACGAGGACCCAGACCCTGGCCCTCGGGTACAGCACCAGATAGGCGCCCAGGACTCCGGCGATCGCCCCCGACGCGCCGATCAGCGGGTCGGCCGAGTCGGCATTCGCGAGGGCGAAACCGTACGCGGCCGCGTATCCGCACGCCACGTAGAACAGCGCGAACCGCACATGCCCCAGCCGGTCCTCGATGTTGTTGCCGAAGATCAGCAGGAACAGCATGTTGCCCAGCAGATGCAGCCAGCCGCCGTGCAGGAACAGCGCGGTGAGGACGGACAGCGCGGGTGACTTGTCGTAGCCCGGCGGGCCCAGCGCGCAGCCGCCCGACGGGGCGAGTTCGCCGGTGGGCACCAGCCGGGGCAGCTGATGGCGGATCAACTCCTGGGGTATCGCCGCGTACTGCTCCAGGAACGCCTGTGTGTGGCACAGCCGGGCAGGCTCGCTGTCACCCGGCAGGGAGCCGGCGAGACCCGGCATGAAGACGAAGACGAAGACGTTCGCGGCGATCAGTGCGTATGTCACGTAGGGCGTGCGGCCCACGGGGTTCACGTCATGGACGGGGATGACCACACCGGACTTGTGCCCGGGATACGGGGCCGGAATCAGGCGCCCCGGGGTTCGGTGAACGTGCGGGGTGAGTGGTGCGTATGAGTTCTCAACCGCGGATCTACGTACTACGTGAGGAACAGGCGATGAACGACCGAGTTGCCCCGGCGATGCACGCCACCCCTGATGGTGAGGCCGAGATCTCGCTGGTGGTGCGGCTGCCCTGGGAAGACGTGGCCGCGCTCGGCCAGGAGGCCGGGCGGTTGGCCGCGCGGATGCAGCGGCCGGTGACCCTGGACGAGGCCGTGAGCCATCGGTTGCGGTCGGCTCGGCCGGCGGCGGCCCATGCGAAGCCGACAGCGGCGCCGACGACCGCGCCGTCCGCGGTGACGTCCGCCGCGTCGGTGTCCTCGCTGCCGTCGCGGCCGCCGACGGAGCAGGCTCGGCAGGCCATCGACCGGATCACCGGTACGTCAGCTGTGTGACGGGGGCGCCGTGGCGGTGCTGTGCGGTGCCGGGTGCGGGGGCGTCGTGGCTGGTCGCGCAGTTCCCCGCGCCCCTGGAGGCCACGCCCCCCGGGTTCACCGGCGCCCGATTCATGAGGTGCCCGACCTCACCGCCGCCGTCGCCTTTCTCGCCGCCACCAGGACCGGGTCCCAGACGGGGGAGAAGGGCGGGGCGTAGCCGAGGTCGAGCGCGGTCATCTGTTCCACCGTCATGCCCGCGGTGAGGGCCACCGCCGCGATGTCGACGCGCTTGCCCGCGCCCTCCCGGCCGACGATCTGGACACCGAGGAGGCGGCCGGTGCGGCGTTCGGCGAGCATCTTCACGGTCATGGGAGCGGCGGCGGGGTAGTAACCCGCGCGGCTCGTGGACTCGATGGTGACGGTGACGTACTGGAGGCCGGCCCGGTCGGCGTCCTTCTCACGGAGGCCGGTGCGGGCGATCTCCAGGTCGCAGACCTTGCTGACGGCGGTGCCGACGACACCGGGGAAGGTGGCGTAGTCGCCACCGATGTTGGCGCCGATGATCTGGCCGTGCTTGTTGGCGTGGGTGCCGAGCGGGATGTGCCGCTCACGGCCCGAGACCAGGTCGAGGACCTCGACGCAGTCGCCGCCGGCCCAGATGTTCGCATGGCCCCGCACGCGCAGGGCGAGATCGGTGAGCAGGCCGCCGTGGTCGCCCACGGGCAGGCCGGCCGCGCGCGCCAGCTCCGTCTCCGGGCGGACGCCGATGCCCAGCACCACCACGTCCGCCGGGTACTCGGCGTCCTCGGTGGCGACCGCGCGGACGCGGCCGTCGTCGTCGGTGCGCAGGGCGGTGACCTCGGCGTCGTCCACCATGGTGATGCCCATGCCCTCCATGGCCTTGTGCACCAGTCGGCCCATGTCCGGGTCCAGGGTGGACATCGGCTCCTTGCCGCGGTTGACGACCGTGACCTCGTACCCCCGGTTGATGAGCGCCTCGGCCATCTCCACGCCGATGTATCCCGCGCCGACGACCACCGCGCGACGGCCCTCGGTGGCGGTCAGCGTGTCCAGCAGGGCCTGGCCGTCGTCCAGGGTCTGCACACCGTGCACCCCGTCCGCGTCGACGCCGGGCAGGTCGGGGCGGATGGGCCGGGCGCCGGTCGCGATGACGAGCTTGTCGTACGCGGTCCAGGACTCGGTGCCCGCGTCGAGGTCCCGCGCACGGACGCGGGCGCCCTCGACGTCGATCTCGACGACCTCCGTACGCATGCGGACGTCGATGTCCCGGGCCCGGTGCTCCTCGGGCGAGCGGGCGATGAGCCGGTCCCGCTCGGGGACGTCGCCGCCCACCCAGTAGGGGATGCCGCATGCCGAGAAGGAGGTGAAGTGGCCCCGCTCGAACGCCACGATCTCCAGGGCGTCGGGGCCCTTCAGCCGACGCGCCTGCGACGCGGCGGACATACCCGCCGCGTCGCCTCCGACGACCACCAGGCGTTCCCTCGAACGTTCTTCAGCGCGGCTCGTGTTCATGGGGACACGCTACGGGTCCCCGCCTCCCGACCCCGCGCCACTCCCGAGCCCGCGTCACTCCCGCTCCTCCTTCCCCTCCTTCTCCTCCTTCTTCTTCTCCGTGTCCGGCGTGGCGGCCGGCAGCGGAGCGGCCGCTCCCGCTCCCGCCGTCGCCGTCGCGGGCCGGCGGGAGCGGTTGAGGCGGTACCACACGAGCAGCAGCACAGCCGTCGCCACCGCGAAGGGGAGGACCGCGGCGAGTGCCAGGCCCAGCCAGCGGAAGACGGCGACGAACGCGCCCCAGCCGCCCGCCAGCGCGTCCATGAAGCCGGGGTCGTCGTTCTCGGGGGCCTTCTTCACCGCGGTCTCGGACAGGGTCAGCGTGATGGTGGCCAGGCTGGTGCGGTCCTTCAGGGACTTCTGCTGGGCCAGCAGCGACTCCAGGTCGGCCTGACGGGTGCTCAACTCGCCCTCCAGGGTGACCACGTCACCGAGCTTGGTCGCCCGGTCCATCAGCTCGCGGATCCGGGCCACACTCGCCTTCTGCGTCTTGATGCGGCTCTCCACGTCGACGACCTGGTCCGTGACGTCCTCGGCCTTCGTCTTCCGCTCGATCAGCTTGCCGGTGCCCTCCAGTTCGGTCAGGACCTCGTCGTACTTCTCGGCGGGCACGCGCAGGACGACCCGGGTGCGCTCGCGGTCCTCGCCGTCCCGGGTGGTGGACTCGCTGCCGACGAAGCCGCCCACGCCCTCGACGGCGGTGCGGGCGTCGTCCAGGGCCTTCGGCACGTCCTTGACCCGCACGGTCAGGGTGGCGGTGCGGATGATGTGGCTCGGGCTGACGCTCGGCGGCGCGTCGGAGGCCTTGCCCTTGCCGGTGTAGTCGCTGTTGCCGCTCTGGTCGGCGAGGGCGCCCTCCTGCTGGGCCATGCCGTCGTCGGCCCGGCCCACGCCCGCGCCGCTCTTGGCCGAGTCGGTTGCCGCGTCGCCGGCGCCGCAGCCCGTGACGGCCAGGGCGGCGGCGAGGAACAGGGCGGCCAGGGCCCCTGCCCGCCGCCGGGAACGT
This sequence comes from Streptomyces gottesmaniae, assembly GCF_031845845.1. Taxonomy (NCBI): domain Bacteria; kingdom Bacillati; phylum Actinomycetota; class Actinomycetes; order Kitasatosporales; family Streptomycetaceae; genus Streptomyces; species Streptomyces gottesmaniae. Next base: position 37,474 of record NZ_JAVRFJ010000024.1, on the reverse strand, counting down.
CGTACACGTGTTTCGGCCATTGCGGTGTCCCCCCGAGGGTCGAGAACTGCCTGTCTGCCTTGCTGACGGTCCTTTGACGCCGGAGCGGGTCGGAACGTTGGGCGGGGGCGGTCGCGAAGCGGTCACGGTCGGGACTCGGCGGGGCCACGACGGCTCCACCACGGCGGGCGGGACCGGCGCCATGACTGTCAGTGACGTCTGAGAGGCTGGAACCATGAGCGGATCACCTACGGACGTCGGGCGCGACGCCGGGCATGTCGTCGTCATCGGGGCCGGTATCGCGGGACTCGCCGCCGCGCACGGGCTGCTGGACCGGGGTGCGAGAGTGACCGTCCTGGAGGCCTCGGAGCGGGTCGGCGGCAAGCTGCTGCCGGGCGAGATCGCGGGTGCCCGCGTCGACCTTGGCGCCGAGTCGATCCTGGCCCGTCGGCCCGAGGCGGTCGCCCTCGCCCGGCAGGTCGGCCTCGCCGACCGGCTCCAGCCGCCCGCCACCGCCACCGCCTCCCTCTGGACCCGGGGCGCCCTGCGCCCCATGCCCAAGGGCCACGTCATGGGGGTCCCCGGCACCGCGTCCGCCCTCGCCGGGGTGCTGTCCGACGAAGGGCTGGCCCGCATCGAGCGCGACGCCGACCTGCCGCGCACCGAGATCGGCGACGACGTGGCGGTGGGGGAGTACGTGGCCGCCCGCCTCGGCCGCGAGGTCGTCGACCGCCTGGTGGAGCCGCTGCTCGGCGGGGTCTACGCGGGCGACGCGTACCGCATCTCGATGCGCTCGGCCGTCCCGCAGCTCTTCGAGGCCGCGCGGACCCACGCCTCCCTCACCGAGGCCGTCCGGGGCATCCAGGAGCGGGCGGCCGTCGCCGGGCAGACCGGGCCGGTCTTCATGGGAATCGAGGGCGGTGTGGGGCGGCTGCCGCTCGCGGTCGCCGCGTCGGTGCGGGCGCGCGGCGCCGAGATCCTCACCCGCACCCCCGTCACGGAACTGCGCCGTCAGGCGGCGGGCGGCTGGCGCGTCGTCACCGGAGGCGGTGCGGGCGGCGCGGGGAGCGGCGAGGACGGCGACACCCGGGTCCTGCACGCCGACGCCGTCGTCGTGGCCGTCCCCGCCCCGGTCGCCGCCGGCCTGCTGCGGGCCGAGGCGCCCGAGGCCGCCGCCGAGCTGGCGGCCGTCGAGTACGCCTCGATGGCCCTGGTCACCCTCGCCTACCGCCGCGCCGACGTCACCCTCCCCGAGGGCAGCGGCTTCCTGGTGCCGCCGGTCGACGGCCGCACCATCAAGGCGTCCACCTTCGCCTCCCAGAAGTGGGGCTGGATCGCCGACGAGAACCCGGACCTGCTGGTCCTGCGCACCTCGGTCGGCCGGTACGGCGAGACGGCGATCCTGGAGCGCGACGACGCCCACCTGGTGGAGGTGTCGAGAACCGACCTGCGCGAGGCCACCGGTCTGTCCGCCGTCCCCCTGGAGACCCGCGTCACCCGCTGGGACGACGGTCTGCCGCAGTACCCGGTCGGCCACCACGCACGCGTGGCGCGCCTGCGCGAGCACCTCGGCAAGCTGCCGGGCCTCGCGGTCTGCGGCGCGGCGTACGACGGCGTCGGCATCCCGGCGTGCGTCGCGAGCGCCGCCGCCGCGGTCGACCAGATCCACGGTGACCTGCGCGCGGTGCGGCACCTCACGGCCCACCCGGTGCAGAGCCTCCACGGCGGAGCGGGAGAATGAGACCCATGAGCGACGACGCCCCCACCACCGAGTCCGGCCGGATCCCGAACAAGGGCAAGCTGGCCAAGGACCTCAACGAGGTCATCCGTTACACGCTGTGGTCCGTCTTCAGGCTGAAGGACGTGCTGCCGGAGGACCGCGCCGGTTACGCCGACGAGGTCCAGGAGCTGTTCGACCAGCTCGCCGCCAAGGACGTGACCATCCGCGGTACGTACGACGTGTCGGGCCTGCGCGCCGACGCCGACGTCATGATCTGGTGGCACGCCGAGACCAGCGACCAGCTCCAGGAGGCGTACAACCTCTTCCGCCGCACCCGGCTCGGTCGCGCGCTCACCCCGGTGTGGTCGAACATGGCGCTGCACCGCCCCGCCGAGTTCAACCGGTCGCACATCCCGGCGTTCCTCGCCGACGAGACGCCCCGCGACTACGTCAGCGTCTACCCCTTCGTGCGCTCCTACGACTGGTACCTGCTGCCCGACGAGGACCGCCGCCGCATGCTCGCCGACCACGGCAAGATGGCCCGCGGCTACCCCGACGTCCGGGCCAACACGGTCGCCTCCTTCTCGCTGGGCGACTACGAGTGGATCCTCGCCTTCGAGGCCGACGAGCTGTACCGCATCGTCGACCTCATGCGGCACCTGCGTGCCTCGGAGGCCCGGATGCACGTCCGCGAGGAGGTCCCGTTCTACACGGGCCGCCGCAAGTCGGTGGCGGAGCTGGTGGCGGGCCTCGCCTAGGCCCGTGAAGGGCGCGGGGAACTGCGCGATCAGCCACTGACGGCCCGCGGTTCCCCGACGGCCTTGCCGCCCGGCGTGGCGCCGGGCTCCGGCCGCCCCGCGCACGCGGCCCTCCGCACGGGCGCCCGCCCCCGCAACAGGTAAGCCTCCAGGTACGCGTTGACGCAGTCGTTGGACCCGCCCGCGACCCCGTGGTTCCCCGCGTCCCGCTCGGTGACCAGTACCGAACCCCACAGCCGCCGGTGCAGCTCGATCGCCCCGTCGTAGGGCGCGGCCGCGTCCCGCTCGGCCGCCAGGATCAGCGTCGGCGGCAGCTCGCCGGGGCCGGTCCGCACGTCGAGCGGTCGTTGCCGCGGACCGCTCCAGTAGGCGCACGGCAGGTTCGTCCACACGTTGTCCCACGTCTCGAAGGGCGCGGTCCGCGCGAGCCGGGTGTTGTCGCGGTCCCAGACGCTCCACCGCGTCGGCCAGGGCGCGTCGTTGCACTCGACGGCCGTGTAGACGGCCTTCGTGTTCTCCTGCTCGACGGCGGCCTCCGGGTACGGACCGGCGATCTGGACGAGCGGCTTCGGGTCGCCCTTCAGATACGCCGAGAGCGCCAGGGCACGCTGCGGCCAGTGGTCGTCGTAGTACGCGGCCTGGAGGAACGCGCCCTGCAGCTGGCCCGGGCCGACCTTGCCGGCGGCGGGCCGGGCGGCCAGCCGCGCCGCCGCCCGCTCGTAGCTCCGCAGCACCTTCTGCGGGGTGTCACCCAGCCCGTACACCCGGTGGTGCCTGGCGACCCAGGCCCGGAAGTCCGCCCAGCGCCCCTCGAACGCGGCCGACTGGTCGAGGTTGTTGCGGTACCAGATCTGTTCGGGGGCCGGGTTCACGGCCGAGTCGAAGACCATCCGGCGTACGTGCGAGGGGAACAGGGCCGCGTACAGCGCCCCGATGTACGTCCCGTACGACGCCCCCATGAACGTCAGTCGTGGCTCGCCGAGCGCGGCGCGCAGGACGTCCAGGTCACGAGCGTTGTTGAGGGAGTGGTAGTGCCGCAGCGCGCTCCCGCCCCGCCGCGCGCAGCTTCGCGCGTACGCCTGGGCTCGTGCGACGCGTTCCTTCTTGTACGTCTCCGAGGGGTGCGTCGGCGCCGGCGCGGGTCCCCGGTGCAGTCGCTTCGGGTCCTGGCAGGACAGCGGTGCCGAGCGGCCGACCCCGCGCGGGGCGTAGCCGACGAGGTCGTAGGCGGCGCCGACGCGCTTCCAGCCCGGGAGATAGCCGGCGAGCGGGAAGTACATCCCGGAGGCGCCGGGCCCGCCCGGGTTGAAGACGAGTGCCCCCTGCCGGGCGACCTTCCTCCCCTTCGCGTCCTTGCCCTTGGCCTCGATCCGGCTGACGGTCAGTGAGATCTGCGGGCCGTCGGGCCGTGCGTAGTCGAGCGGCACCTCGACCGTCCCGCACCGCACCCCGTCCGGCAGCCCCTCCGCCACCGGGCACCTACCGAACCGGATTCCCTCGTCCGCGGCCCGCTCGGCCGCGAGGGCGACCGACTCCGCCGCGAGGGCGACCGACTCCGCCGCCGTCCGGCTCGTGTCCCCCGCGGCCGGCGCGGCACCGAGGCAACTCAGCACCAGCGCCCCGACAGTCCCGTGGAGAACGGCAGCCCGCATGGCGAATCCCTCCGAAGCACGACAGCGACAAAGGGATGTTTGGCCTTAAATAGGGCGAATGTAAAGGACTGTCAGGGAGTGTCGTCGTCGCTATCGCTGTCCGAAGGCCGCCCGTAGCTCCGGGGACCCCACCGCCCCCACGCCCCAGACGGCCACGGAGACGAGATCCGCCAGGTCGCCTCCGCCCCGGCCCGCGACGGTCCGCAGCACCCGCACCCCCTCCGGTGTCGCCCAACGCGTACCGGGACGCCTCTCGACCCGTGCGATGACCAGACAGCTGAGCGTCAGCACCAGCGGCAACGCGAACCACAGCGCGACCAGCACGTGATGCTCCGCGTACCCCTGCGAGGGCAGCATCAACGCCAGCGCACCCAGTCCGCACACGCCCAGCGCGGCGCCCCGTACCTGGGTGACCGCGTCGGCCACGCCCGTGCGCGCGGCGTCGGGCACGGCCAGCCCCGCCGCGACGAGCCGGTCGGAGAGGCGGCGTACGGAGTCCGCGGCCGCGGCGGTCCGGCGTACGGGCGCTATCCGGGACTGTCCGCCGGGGCCTATCGCGCCGATCACGGAGCGTTCCATGTCGTCCCGGCCGTCCGGGTCCACCACCGTCACCCAACCGGTGTGCGCGAGCAGGAGTCCGCGCCGGCCGGCCATGGAGACCAGGGTGAGGTCGGCGACGCGTGCCGGGCCGCCGGACAGGAACGCCGCCTCGTACAGCGTGAGCCGGTGGCAGTGGTGGGCGTGGTCGGCGTGGACGTCGGAGTCGGCCGCCGCCGCACGCATCGAGGTCAGACAGAGTCGGGCACAGGACACGCCGGCGGCGGCCCAGGCCAGCAGGAGGAAGAGGACCCAGAGCATGGCGTGTTTCTATGCGCCCGCCCCGGGCCGCATCGCGCGATGTCCGTTATCGGCGGGGAAGGTGGCCGCTCTCTTCCGTTTGTTCGCCGACGCGGCCCGCATTTGGCAGGACCGGGCAGCGGCGGGCGGCCGGTCCTTCGGGCCCGGCCGGTGCCCTGTCCTCAGCCTTAATCCATCGTCAGCCGTGATCCGTCCTCAGCCGTCGTCCACCGGGCCGTTGGCGGCCGGAGGCAGGGAGTACGTCGGTGACGGGTCCGGCCGTGACGGCGTGGGCGAGGGGGTCACCGGGACGGGGGAGCCGGGGTCGTCCAACGGGGTCGGCGGGGTGGGGGAGTTGGTGAGCGGCGGGGCGCTCGCGGAGGCGGCGTCGCGGGCGATCGCGTCGTAGTCGACGAACCCGGTGGCCTCCAGCACCTTGATGTGGTCGAGGACGGTGGTGTTGGCGTCGTCGGCGAGGTCACGCACCAGCGAGTTGCGAGTGGTGGCCCGGACCTGGGCGACGACGGAGAAGACCTTGCCGTGTGCCAGCCGCAGGATGTTGGCGAACTCGCGGTCGTAGGTCTCGCCCTGCGCCGCGGTCAGGGTGTCCAGCCATGCCTTCTGCTGGTCGCTCGGCTGGTTGGGCAGGGGCAGGGCGAGGCGCGCGGCGACATTGCGGACCCGCGCGTCGAGGAAGGTGTGCCCCTCGACGAGATGCTCCCCCGCGGTGCGTACGGCCAGGGTGGAGCCCTTCGTCTGGGCCTGCTGCCCGGCCGGCAGCTCCCACAGCCCCGCCAGTCTGACCTTGGTGACGAAGTCGCGGTCCAGGGCGGACAGCGGGCCGTACTGCGTCGTCACGGTGGACGCGTTGAGCACGCTCACGCCGGTGCCCGAGCGGTCCGCGTACGACCAGATGGGGAAGAGCAAGGCGACGAGCGTCGCCGTCAGTCCGGCGACGATGAGTCCTGTGCCACTGAACAGTCCTCCTCTGCCGTTGGTGGTTCGCATGGTGCCTCCTGCTCGCGGCACCGCACGCTAGTGCGCAACGGGTGCTGATCGGCCTACACACCCGTATGTTACTGCCCGGTCTACGCCAACTGCCGTATGCGGAGGAACGGTTGAGGAGGGGACAAAGCGCGCAGGATGGGGTAGGTGAAGGGGCGGACGAATCACGCCAAAACATGGCGCACGGGCCGGTGGACCCGTGCGGGGGGCACGGGTCTGTTAATCGCAGCACATCTGGGGGTGAACGCCCCGGCTCACCGGCGTAGCAGTACCCTGCGGGTCGCGCGGGCCAGCCGGGCCGTCGGCCGCTGGGAGAGCGGCGCGGGGCCCGAGCGCTCCAGCCACCAGCGGCGCACTTCCCGCAGGACGTCCGCGTCCTCCGGGCGGCCCGTGAGCAGCACGTGCTCGGCGAAGGACAGGGCGTCCCGCCGGTAACCGTCGGTCATCGGGTGGCCCTGCGCGTACGCGACAAAGGTCGGCCGGTACGACGATCCGAGGATCTCCGGGAGCTCCGGCGCCACCTTGGCCACCACGTCCGCCCGCTTGGCCGCGAGGGCCCGCGCCTGGACGCCCAGCCGCACCCGGTCGAACCCCTCGGGCACCGGGGTCCCCGCGACCAGCGCGGACAGCAGCGCCGCCTGCGCGAGCCCGAGCCGCTGCCGGGCGACGGGCTCGGCCTCCGCACCTGTGGCCGATCCGGCCGCGGGCGCCTTCCGCTCGGGGCCTCGCACACTCCTGTCGGGGCCTCGCACCCCCTTGCCGGGCTCGGGCGCCCCGGCCTTCTCCAGCACCCCTCGGATCGCCCCCAGCTCCCGCTCCAGCTCGCCCGGCTCGGGGAAGTTGTCGTCGCGCTCCAGGAGCACGCCCGGCGGGGCGACACGGGAGGCGAGGTCGGCGAGGACGTCGAGGACCTGCTGCGGGACGGGGTGGGCGTGGCTGTCGTGCCAGACCCCGTCGCGCTCGAAGCCGCCCGCGACATGGACGTACGCGATGGCCTCGACCGGCAGCTCGTCGAGCGCCTTCGCGGGGTCCTCGCCCCGGTTGACGTGGTTGGTGTGCAGGTTCGCCACGTCGATGAGAAGCCGGACGCCGGTGCGGTCGACGAGGTCGTAGAGGAACTGTCCCTCGGTCATCTCCTCGCCCGGCCAGTTGATGAGCGCCGCGATGTTCTCCAGCGCGAGCGGCACCGGCAGCGCGTCCTGGGCGATCCGGACGTTCTCGCACAGCACGTCCAGGGCGTCCCGGGTGCGCGGCACCGGCAGCAGGTGACCGGCCTCCAGCAGCGGCGACGCGGTGAGGGCGCCGCCCGCCCGGACGAAGGCGATGTGCTCGGTGACGAGGGGGGCGCCCAGTGCCTCCGCGCGCTCGGCGAGGGAGCGCAGGCGCTGCTCGTCGGGGCGGTCGGCGCCGCCGAGACCGAGGGAGACACCGTGCGGCACGACCGTGACGCCCCGCTCGCGCAGACGCAGCAACGACTCGGCGATGTGGCCGGGACAGACGTTCTCGGCGACGACCTCGACCCAGTCGACACCGCCGTCCGCACCGGCCATGCGCTCCACGGCGTCGGCGATCTCCGGCCGCCAGCCGATCCCCGTCCCCAACTGTGCGATCTGCTCCATCGTCCCCGTCCCCTCCTCGGTCACGTCGGCCACGGCTTCACCAGGACCCTGTGTGTGTCTCCTTACGGCGGACCTGTGTTCCGGCGTGACGGAGTCATGGCCCCGACAGCCGGGGCCGAACCCCGTGGAGGGGACCTTCAGAGCAACATTTGAGCTTTCTACTGGACCTGCGGCAGACCCTGGTCCTTGTTGATCTCCTCCGGGTCCGGACGACCGGTGGGGACCGCGTCGGACTCGAAGGGCGACGGCTTGGACTGCACGTCCGGGTTGGTGGACGGCACGGCCGGGGGCGCGGCCGGCGGCACCTGGCCGGGGACGGGCGGCGGCGGGCCGGTCGGGCTCGCGGTGCCGCTCACCGAGTTGTCGGCGATCGTCGCGAAGTCGACCTCGCCGGTCTTCTCCAGGATCGTGATGTGGTCCAGCACGGTCTGGTTGGCGTCGGAGGCCAGCTGGCGGATCAGCGTGTTGCGGGTGGAGTTCCGCACGGTGGCGATCGCCGGGAAGATCTTGCCGTGGGCGGCCCGCAGCAGGTTCGCCCACGTCTTGTTGTACTCGGCCTCGGTCTTGGAGGCGGTCATCTGGTCCAGCCAGCCCTGCTGTTCCGCCGTCGGCTGGTTCGGCAGCTCGACGCCCAGCTTCGCGGCGATGACCCGTGAGCGCTTGTCGAGGTCGGTGTGGCCCACGATCAGGTGGTCGGCGGCCTCCCTGACCGACTGGCTGCCGCTGCGCTCCAGTGCCTGCTGCCCGGCGGGCAGCTCCCACAGGCCCGCCAGCCGCACCCGGATCAGCAGGTCACGGTCGGCGGGGGTGAGCGGCCCCCACTGCGTGGTCACCGTGTCACCGGTGAGCGCGGCCGCGGCTGTCGCGTTGCGGTTGGGGTACGAGTAGAAGATGGGGTAGGCGACCGCGGTGAGCGTGCCGGCGATCGCCAGGGCGACGAGGACAGAGCCCTTGGAGCGTCGCAAATGAGCCTCCCGGAGGAAACCAACTGATCGTTGGGGACTGACTGTTGCTTGGGGCGCGGAGGGTGACCGCTGGGGTACCGCTGTGACTGTCCGGTCGCGGCCCGCCGCTCGGGGGCGGGCCGGGGCCGCGTCAGATCGTGCCGTTGGCGATCGCGTCGAAGTCGACCTGGTTGGTCTTCTCCAGCATCGTGATGTGGTCGAGCACGGTCTGGTTGGTGTCCGAGGCCAGCTGGCGCACCAGGGTGTTCTCGGTCATGTTCCGCACCTGCCCGATGGCCGGGAAGATCTTGCCGTGCGCGGAGCGCAGCAGGTTGGCCCAGACCCGGTCGAACTGGTCGTCGGTCGCGTTGTCCATCTGCGCGAGGAAGCCCACCTGCTGCTCGTTCGGCACGTTCGGCAGCTCGACGCCCAGCTGTGAGGCGACGTTGCGCACCCGCTCGTCGAGGTCCTTGTGACCCACGATCAGGTGGTCCGCGGCCTCCTTGACCTCCGGGCTGCTCGACCGTGCCATCGCCTTCTCGGCGGCCGGCAGCTCCCACAGTCCGGCGAGGCGCACGCGGATGATGAGGTCCCGGTCGGCGGCCGTCAGCGGCCCCCACTGGGTGTTCACCGTGCTGGCGGCCATGTTGGCCTGCGCGGTGCCCGATCGGTCGGCGTAGGACCATACGGGAAACGCCAGCGCGCCGACGGTGACGACGAGAGCCAGGCTGGCGATGAGCGAGCCGTTGAGACGCCGCAAAGTGATCCTCCCGGGTGATGCCAACTGGTCGTTGGGGCAATTGCTTGGCCAGTACCGGGAAGTACGTGCGGTGCGGCGGAGTTGTTCAACGGGCTTTGAGCCGGCTGAGGAAGGGCTGCTCAGGCGGACACGATTCACCACGGCTCGGGCCTCGGGCCGCCGCCCTCAGCCATGCAGGGGCCGGTGGTCCGCGACCACGGTGCGGGAGCCGGGGGCGATTTCTGTGAAGCCGGCGAGGAAGTGCGTGTCTCGCCAGGCGGTGCGGGTCGCGGTGTCCGGGTCCCATGAGGCGAGCTGGGCGTCGTGGTCGGCTTGGGGCGTCGGCTTGCCCGCCGTCGGCTCTTCGGGCGGCCTGGGGTCAGCCGTGCAGGGGTCGGTGGTCCGCGACCACCGTGCAGGAGCCCGGGGCGACCTCCGTGAAGCCGGCGTCGCGTACGACGGGGAGGTCGGTCGTGGTGAGGGTGTGCCAGTGGGCGGGGGCGGCGGTGCGCACGGCGAGCGGGAAGTTCGCGTCCCGCCAGGCGGCGCGGGCCGCGGTGTCCAGGTCCCACCAGGCGAGCTGGGCGCCGTGGCCCGCCTGGGCCATCGCCTTGCCCGCCGACATCTCGACGTCCGGGTTCAGCCACAGGACCGGGGCCGCGGGCTCGGGGTCGGCCGGTGGCTCCGGGTCGTCGAGGTCCGTGCCGGAGACCTGGAGGCGGGCCAGGTCCTTGGGCCAGCCGTCGAGCGGGACCGGCGGGAAGACGCGCACCTCGGCCGACTTGCCCGTCACCGTGATCCCCGGCAGCGCCTCGGCCCGCCGCCACTCCGCGCCGCGCGCCCGCCGGACCACCTTCCGGATCCGGGCGTCCTGCCAGCTTCGCATCGCCTCGGCCCACTCCCCGTCGCCCCGCGACCGCGCGTCGCTCAGCATCACCAACACCGCCCGCGCCGCCGTCTCCAGCGCGTCCGTACGCGCCGGGGGAGAGGCCTTCTCGATGTGCGCGACCAGGGGCAGCACGAACTGCGGCGCCTCGTCGCGGGAGGTCCGCTCGTCCCGGAAAGGGCTGTCCTGAGTGGGGTCACCGGTGGTCACCCGCCCAGTCTGCCAGGCGGAAACGCCCTGCCCCGCCCCCCCGCTCGCTCGCCTGTACGAGGATGGGGGCATGGAACGTGAGTTACTGCTGAGGTTGGAGGGGGTCGGCCGACGGTACGGCTTCCGTGGCGACTGGGTGCTGCGCGGCGTCGACCTGGAGATCGCCGGCGGCGCGCTGATCCGGGTGGAGGGCGCGAACGGCACCGGGAAGTCGACGCTGCTCCGTGTCCTCGCCGGGCTCGACGCGCCCACGGAGGGCCGGGTGACGGGACGCCCGCGTACGGCGTACGTCCCCGAGCGCTTCCCCGCCGCGCTGCCGTTCACCGCCGTCGCGTACCTCACGCACCTCGGCGCCGTGCACGGCCTGGACCGCCCGTCCGCCGCCCGCGCCGCCCACGCGTGGCTGGAGCGCTTCGGCGCCGCCGAGTACGCCCGTACACCGATGGCGGAGCTCTCCAAGGGCAGCAGCCAGAAGGTCGCCGTGGCGCAGGCACTGCTCGCCGAACCGGAGTTGCTCGTGCTCGACGAGGCGTGGACCGGCCTGGACGCCGACGCCCGCGAGGAGTTGGAGCGCGTGGTGGTCGAGCGGACCGCCGCCGGTGCCGCGGCGGTCTTCGTCGACCACGACCCGCGCCGGCTCGCGGGGGCCGCCGACGCGACGTACGCGGTGGTCGACGGCGCGCTCGACCTCCGGTCGGGGGAGGGGGACACCTCGGCAGGGACCTTCGTCGTGGTGGAGGGACGGAGACAGGGGGCGGCAGGGGCTCAAGTGCCGTCCGGCGTAGACGATTTGATCTCGGCGGTAGAGACGTCAGGCTCAGGGACCAGCCTGTTCACGGTCCCGGCCGCCCGCTCCGACGCGCTGCTCAGGGCGTTGCTGGGAGCGCGTCCGCCCTGGCACGTGGTGCGTGTGACCCCGGTGTCCGAACCAGCGGCCCAGGGAACGTCGGAACCGGAACCGGAACTGAAAGTGGAAAGCTCCTGATGACCGCCCTCCTCCGCTACCAGGCAGCCCTTCTCGTCCGCTCCCAGCGCTGGCTGCCGCCCGTCATCCTGTACGCGGCGTTCCTCGGCATCGGCGTGCAGAGCGGACAGCCGGTGCTCGACTCGCTCGGCTACACCGCCGCCGCGCTGCTGCCCGTGTCCGCGTGGCTGATGCGGATCTGCGTCACCAACGAGCCGCCCGTCGCGCGCAGTTGTACGGGGGCGGCGGCCGGTCCGGGCCGTGCGCACCTGGCCTGTGTCCTGGTCGCGTTCTCGGCGGCCGCGCTCCTCGGGACGGCGGCCACGGTCCTCGTCACGCTCATCAGCGCCCCCACGAGCACGGACCACCAGACGCGCGTCGAGGCACTCCCGGCGGGCGGCGCGGGCCTCCTGGCCGCCCTCGTCTGCGCCCTCCTCGGCACGGCCGTCGGCGCGCTCACGAACTGGCCGCTGCTGCGTTCGCCGGGCCGGGCCGTCCCCGCGCTCCTGCTCGGCGCCCTGCTGGCCCTGGTGGTGGCCGGCTCCCCGGCCAGGGCGGCGGTCACGGCCCTGGTCGACGGCTCGCGGCACGCGACCGTCCCGGTCCCCGTCCTGCCCCTGCTCGCGGCCGGACTCCTCACGGCGGCCGCGACCGCCGTGGCCTGCGCCCTGACCAGGCGCCGCTCAGCCTGAACAGGCCGTCCGTTCGGCCTCCCTCCACTCGCACACCGGGCACAGGGTGATCCCCCTGTGGGACTCCGGGTACTCGGTGGGCTGCCGGCACAGGACGCACTCGGCGAAGGGAGGACCGCCGGCGGTCTCCGGGGACAGGGCCCGCGCCGGATCCGGTGTCGCGGTCGCCGCCCCCTCGCCGCCGCCGCAGTAGTCGTCGTCGCTCATACATCCAGCGTAGAGCGGCCTCGCGCCGACCTGCTCAGGGCGCCGCGACCGCCCTCGCCGCCGTCGTTCCGACCAGCTCCGACACCTTCACGAACCGGAAGCCGCGCTCCCGGAGCGCCGGCACGATCTTCCGCACGGCCCGCTCCGTGACCGGCGCCGCGCTCCGTGTGCAGTGCATGACCACGATCGACCCGGGCCGCACCCCGTCCAGCACCTCCCGCACCACGTCGTCCGCGTCCGTCGCGAACGCGTCGCCGCTCGTCACGTCCCACTGCACCGCCGTCACCCCGGACGCGCTCAGCCTGCGCAGCGCGCGGCTGTCGTAGCAGCCGCCGGGGAACCGGAAGTACGGCATCGGATCGCTGACGCCCGCCTCCCGGAACACGCGGTACGCCCGCTCCAGATCCGCCCGCATGCGCGCGGGCGCCATGGTCGGCAGGCCGTGGCAGTCCTCCGTGAAGGCGTGGTGGCTGTACGAGTGGTTCGCGACCTCGAACAGGGGGTCCCGTCCGATGGACCGCGCCTGGATCGGGTACTCCTCGACCCACCGCCCCGTCATGAACAGCGTGGCCGGAACCTTCAGCTGACGCAGCGCGGCGATCAGCTCCGGGTTGTCGAACCGTTCGCCCGCGGCGGCCCGCTCACCCTGGTCCGCGGTCATGTCCGCGTCGAAGGTGAGCGCGACGGTCTTGTCGGTGCGGCTGCGCAGACCGTGCTCGAACACCGGCGTCAGCCCGGCGGGACCCGGCGCGAGCGTGGGCGGCCGGGACACCGACGCCGCCGACGGGCTGGCGGTGGCGTTGACGATGCGCGTCGAGGCGTGCGGGGTGCCACAGGCGGTCAGAGCTGCACCGAGCGCGCCGAGTGCGCAGAGCGCGCAGAGCGCGGTGATGGTTCGTACGGGACTGATCACCGCACGAAAGTACGGCGATGCGGTCAGCGGACAGTCGGTTCAGCTGCCGAACGCCAGGGAGTCAGCCCCGAAGTCACCCGCCTGGGCGATGAAGGGGGCCCAGGCGGCGGGGGAGAGGGTCAGCGCGGGGCCGGTGGGGCGCTTGGAGTCCCGGACGTGGACGGCGGAGGGGAGGGGGGCGACTTCTACGCAGTCGTCGCCTTGGGCGCTGCTGTAGCTGCTCTTGGTCCAGCGCAGTTCAGTGGTGCTCACAGCTCACCTCGCATTCTCTTCAACAGGCCCACGGAGTCCTGCGGGGAGAGGGCCTGCGAACGCAGTCTGGCATAGCGCAGGGAGAGCTTGGCCACCTCCTTCCTGTCGGCGATCAGGCGCCCGCTCTCCTGACCCTCGCAGTACGCGTACCGCTGCGCATCGGGGGTTTCGAGGAGGCGGATGGGGCCGGCCAGGCAGGCGTGGTGCTCTGTGCGCGCAGGCATGATCTGGAGGGTGACGTTGCGCAATGTGCTTGCCGCCAGCAGGTGGTCGAGCAGTTCCACACAGACGGCCGTGCCGCCGAGGCGGCGCATGAGCACGGCCTCCTCGACGACGAAGTCGAACGTGGTCCTGGGCTCGTCGCGGAACAGGGTCTGCCGCTGCATGCGAGCCGTGACGAGAGCCTCCAACTCGTCGTCGGGCAAGGGCGGGACGTCCTCGTCGCACAAGGCCCGCACGTACGACTCCGGCTGCAACAACCCCGGTACGAGGCGGCACTCGTACGTGCACAGGCTCACCGCGTGCCGCTCCAACTGGGCCCACCGACGGAACCACGACGCCAGGCCCGGCTGCCGTGAGACGTGCTTCGCGGCCCTGCGCAGCGCGCCCGTGTCCCCCAGCACCCGGTCCGCCCGCTCCACGAACACCTCGTCCGCCATCCGTCTGCCCAGCTCGATCGAGGCGACGGTGTGCACGCTGAAGCTCACCAGCGGGGCGAACTGCTCCCGTGTGTAGCCGTGATGCTCGCGCAGCGCCTGTACGAACGCCCCGAACGTCTTCAGACTGTCGGACGGGTCCGGCTCCCAGTCGACACCCATGCTCGGCCACCTCCAGATGAGTCGGATCTCCCCACGATCAACTCACCCAGAGTCACGAACGGTTACGCGTACTGTCCATCGAACACGCGTGTACGGCGCGGTGCCGTACACGCTCGCCGCGCGCCACCATTACCGGTCGGTGAGGTCCACCAGCACATCGCAGTGGGGATCGTCCGGGCTGGGCCGGTGCCGTTCCTCCTCCTCCACGAGGGAGGGGAGCGAGGCGATCAGAGCGGTGAGGGCGTCGGCCGGACGGATGTCGGCGCCGATGACACGCGTGCCGTCGGGGTGCCGCACGTACAGCCGGAGCAGGCCGTCGCCCCGCATCAGGAAGCCGATCAGGAAGGGGTCCTCGTCCTCGCCGGGGTCCGACAGGGCGCGCAGCACGACCAGGGCCCGCTCCTCCTCGGACTCGGGGGCGGGAGTGATCCGCTCCGGGTGGAGGCGGATCAGCGTCATCCCCATGACCTCACCGATGTCGTCGCTGCTGTAGAGCTGGGTTCCGGCCAGGGTGGTGCGCAGGATGCCGGGGACGTACGCGGGGGCGACGACGTCGTGGGGGATCTCGTAGAGGAAGGTGACGCCCTCCTCGGGGTCACCGGCGTGGACGGCGATCCGTACGGCCGCCGGGGCGGGCAGGACATCGGCAGCCCTCGAGAGGGGCGTGTTCAGGTGGTACAGCAGTAGACGGCTGACGGCAGCCTGCTGCTCCCCGGTCCTCGCAGTGCGTCACTGGTTCATCCATGCGGGGCACTTGTTGTTGGGCTGGTTGCGACAGTTGGCGTTGATGACGCCGATCTTCTGGCCCTTTTGCCGGCGTCGTACTTCTTGTCCTCGGACGCGTCTGTCCCACGGGTTCGGCTTCACGGCCCGTTTCATGCCGTGAGCATGAAATCGCGATGGGTTCCTGCCTATTGTCCTTTGGGGACCCTCGCCGTGCTGGACTTCGTCGTCCTGCGGGTGGGCGCGGTGACCTCAGCCGATCAGTCTGGCCGCGCCCACGATCACAGGGTTCAGAGGGTCATGTCCGACGCCACGGCCCCGTCACCGCGAAGGTCGTGCCCGGGGTGTAGCAGTTGACGTACATCGTGTCGCCGTCCGGGGAGAAGGTGACGCCCGCGAACTCGCCCCATTCCGGTTCCTCGGCGGTGCCGATGTTCTGGGCGTTGCGGGCCATGGCGTACACCTCGCCGCGGCGGGTGACGCCGTAGACGTGCTGGGCGCCGTTGCCGTCCTCGCAGACCATGAGGCCGCCGGAGGGGGCGAGGCAGATGTTGTCGGGGGATTCGCCGGGGAGTTGGAGGTCGGTGTCGGGGCCGAAGGCGATGACCAGGGTGAGGGTGCGGTGGTCGGGGTCGTAGCGCCAGATCTGGCCGTAGTGGTCGGCGGCCGAGCCCTCCGAGCTGCGGGCGAAGGAGGAGACGAAGTAGACGCAGCGGCCGCCCCAGTAGCAGCCCTCCAGCTTCTGCGCGTGGGTGATGCCCTTGGGGCCGAAGTCCTGGTGGCGGATGGGGGTCTGGGCTGCCAGGGGGTCGGGGACGTCGACCCATTCGATGCCCTCGAAGCAGGCGCCGGGCTCCTGGATGGGGGACAGGTCGGGTACGCCGGGGACGCGCATCGCCTGGAGGCGGCCGCCCGCGCGCAGGGAACCCAGGCCGCCCTTCGGCTTGTCGGGGAGGAAGCGGTAGAAGAGGCCGAAGGGCCGCTCGAAGGCGTCCTCCGTCTCGTAGACGACTCCCCGCTTCGGGTCCACCGCGATCGCCTCGTGCTGGAAGCGGCCCATCGCGGTGAGGGGTACGGCTCCCGAGCGTCGCGGGTCGGCCGCGTCGACCTCGAAGATGAAGCCGTGGTCCTTGGTGTAGCCGTTGGTGCCGGCCTTGTCCTCGTTCTCCTCGCAGGTCAGCCAGGTGCCCCAAGGGGTGGGCCCACCGGCGCAGTTGACCGCGGTGCCGGCGATGGCGACGCGTTCCGCGACGACCTTGCCCCGGGCGTCGAGCGTGAGGGACGTACAGCCGCCCTTGCCCGTCGGGTCGTAGGTGAGGCCCTCGATGGTGGGGACCGGGATACGGCCGTTGTGGCGGTTCTCGTGGTTGCGGACGAGGTGGACGCGACCGTGTCTGCCGGGGAAGGCGGACATGCCGTCGTGGTTGCTGGGGACCGGGCCCTCGCCCGAGCGGAGGGGGTCGCCCTCGCGGGAGAGGACCCGATAGCGGAAACCTTTCGGCAGGTCGAGCAGGCCGTTCGGGTCGGGGATCAGGGGGCCGTAGCCGGAGTGGCCGAGGGGGCTCTGCGCGGTGGCCGTGCCCACGAAGAGTTCGGAGAGGGCTCCGGTGAACGCGATACCTGCGATACCCGCGCCCGAGCGGGCGAGGGCCTGACGGCGGGTCACTGACACGGGAAAACCTTCCTGTTGGCGGACAGGATGTGACCCGCCTGTGTGTATCACGCGGTCAACGCCGCGTGAACCACGCGCGTAGAGGTCGGGGGAGGAGTCGTCGCCCGTGTCACTCGGTCGGAGGGGGTGGGAAGGGAGGGGCGGGAGGAGGTGAGGGGGGCTGCTGGGGGAGTGGGCGCGCGACGTCCTGTGGGGGGCCCGGTGGGGGGCCCGCCTGGGATCGTTCCAGGAAGCGGAGGAGCTCCACCGGGAAGGGCAGGACGAGGGTGGAGTTCTTCTCGGCTGCCACCGCGACCACCGTCTGCAACAGGCGGAGTTGGAGGGCGGAGGGCGTGTCGGCCATCTCCTTCGCGGCCTCGGCGAGCTTCCTCGACGCCTGCAGCTCCGCGTCCGCGTTGATGATGCGGGCGCGGCGCTCGCGGTCGGCCTCGGCCTGGCGGGCCATGGAGCGCTTCATGGTGTCGGGGAGGGACACGTCCTTGATCTCGACCCGGTCGATGGTGACGCCCCACTCCACGGCGGGGCTGTCGATCATCAGCTCCAGGCCCTGGTTGAGCTTCTCGCGGTTGGAGAGGAGGTCGTCGAGATCGCTCTTGCCGATGATGGAGCGCAGGGAGGTCTGGGCCATCTGGGAGACGGCGAAGCGGTAGTCCTCGACCTGGACGACCGCGCTGGCCGCGTCGACGACCTTGAAGTAGACCACCGCGTCGACACGGACGGTGACGTTGTCGCGGGTGATGCCCTCCTGGGCCGGGACGGGCATCGTCACGATCTGCATGTTGACCTTGCGGATGTGGTCGATACCGGGGACGACCATGGTGAAGCCGGGTGTTCTGGGGTTGCCCCGCAGCCGGCCGAGGCGGAAGACCACGCCTCGTTCGTACTGCTTCACGACCCGGGCCGCGGCGGCGACGTAGACGACCGCGGCTGAGCCGATCGCCGCGGCGGTGATGACCAGCGTCTCGACCATGACGACCCCCTTGAGTCGTCCGCTAGCGGTGCGCATACCACGATATGTCGGAGGTGGGGGGCGGGGCGACTGTCGGCCGGGGGCGGGTTTCACTCACCGGCGATTACCGGCGATTACCGGCGATTACCGGCGCTGGCCGGGTGCCGCCCGCGCACACCCGTGCCGCCCCAGCGGCACGATCGCCCGTGGTGAGAGCGATGCGCGCCAGGACGGCACGGGAGGACGGTTCAGCAGGACCGGTCAGCAGGACCGGTCAGCACGACCGGTCAGGAGGACCGGTCAGAGCGAGGTCAGGACGTGCCTGACGTCGCGTTCTCCAGTTCCGGGACGGTCATCCGTACCGGCTCCGTCCCTGTCGTGCTGTGGCGGGCCGCCCAGTTCTCCAGGGCGGTGCGGCACGCGTGGTCCAGGTGGTGGAGGCCGGTGAGGTGGAGTTCCACGGGGCGGTCCTGGGGGAGGGACTCCAGGTCGTCCAGGATCTTCGGCAGGCGCAGGAAGGTCGCGTTGCCGGAGAGGTAGGCCTGGACCGGCCCGGCGCCCTTGTCGATGACCTCCAGCTTGATGTGCGAGGCCTCCCAGGCGGTCTTGGCCACGGACAGGGCCAGACCGATCAGGACGCCCTCGAACATGTTGACCGCGACGATCGCCACGGCCGTGGCGACCAGGATCAGCGCCTCGCCCCGGTGGCTGCGCCACAGGGAGACGACCTCCCGGAAGGGGATCAGCTTCCAGCCCGCGTGGACGAGGATGCCGGCCAGAGCGGGGAGCGGGATCAGGGCGAGCGCACCCGGCAGCAGGGCCACGAAGACCAGCAGCCAGACACCGTGCAGGACGCGGGAGGCCTTCGTCTTCGCGCCGGCCTGGACGTTGGCGGAGCTGCGCACGATCACCGCCGTCATCGGCAGCGCGCCCAGCAGCCCGCACACGGTGTTGCCGGCGCCCTGGGCCATCAGCTCCTTGTCGTACTCGGTGCGCGGACCGTCGTGCATCCGGTCCACGGCCGCCGCGCTGAACAGGCTCTCGGCGGAGGCGATGAGGGTGAAGGCGAGGATGGTGCCGAGCAGTGCCACGTCGGCGAGCCGGCTGAAGGCGTCGAGGCCGGGGGGCTGGATCACGTCCAGCAGCCCCTGCACCTCGACGTTCGCCACCGGCAGGCTGAAGGCCAGGGTGACGAGGGTGGCCAGCAGGACCGCGGCGAGCGCGCCGGGGACCAACTGGACCTTCTTCGGCAGGCGCTTCCACAGCACCATCACCGCGATGGTGCCCGCGCCGACCGCCAGCGAGGCGAGTGCGGCGGTGCTGCTGACGGCGTCGACGAAGGCGCCGGGCAGGCCCGCGATCTTGTCGAGGCCGGAGGCGGGGGCCTTCAGACCGGCCGCCGCGTAGAGCTGGCCCGCGATGATCACCAGGCCGATGCCGGCGAGCATGCCCTCGACGACCGATAGGGATATGGCGCGGAACCAACGGCCCAGCTTCAGCGCGCCCATGGCGAGTTGGAGCAGACCGGCGGCGAGCACGATCACACCGAGGGCGGGCAGCCCGAACTGGCGGACCGCCTCGAAGACCAGCACGGTCAGACCGGCCGCCGGGCCGGAGACCTGGAGGCTGCTGCCGGGCAGCAGACCGGCGACGATACCGCCCACGATGCCGGTGACCAGGCCGAGTTCGGCCGGTACGCCGGAGGCGACGGCGACGCCGACGCACAGGGGGAGGGCGACCAGGAACACGACGAGCGAGGCGCCGAAGTCCTGTCGCAGATGGGGAAACCTGGAGGACGGGGACGGGGGAGAGGTCTTGGAGTTCATCTCGGACACCTGGCCGCCGGTCACAGGGTCTCGAACTTGTCGGTGTCCGCGCGGTGTTCGCGCACGGAACCCGTGTGGACCTCGTAGTACCAGCCGCGCAACCGCAGCCGTCCGTCCGCGAGGCGCTTCTCCACGCACGGGTAGGAGCGCAGGCGCAGCAGCTGGCTGAGGACGTGGTTCTGCACGCCGTCGGCGACCGTCGGATCCTCGACCGCCCCTTCCGGGCGGGGGGTGGCGTGGGTCAGCCAGTCGCGGACGGCCGGTACGGCGTCCAGGTCGTCGCCGCGCACCAGGGCGCCCACGGCGCCGCAGTGCGAGTGTCCGCAGACGACGATGTCGGTGACGCCGAGGACCTCCACGGCGTACTCGATGGTGGCCGTCTCACCGGTGGGGCGGTCGGCGGCGTACGGCGGGACGATGTTGCCGGCGGTGCGCAGTTCGAACAGCTCGCCGGGGCGGGCGCCCGTGATCAGGGCCGGGACGACCCGCGAGTCGGAGCAGGTGATGAACAGGACCTCGGGGGACTGGCCTTCGGCCAGCCTGGCGAACTCCTCAGGGCGCTGTCCGAACGTACGGGCGTTGTCGATGAGGGGCTGCATGATGTGGTGACTCCTCCTGGCGCGCCTCGTGGCGCGTCGGGCTTGCACGACAGAGTGGGGGGAACAGGCGCTCCGCGGCTCAGCAGCGGAAGACCTGGAGAACGGCCGGGGTGTGGGCCGTGGAAGGTCTCGACGCCCGGTGGTACGGGGCCGAGGGCCGTTCGGGTGCGCTCGCGGCCGCCGGGTTCTCCCCCAACGGCGGGCGCGCGGACGCCCCGGGAACGGTGTGGTTGGCCATGCGATGCCGGTCGCGTGTGCGATGAGGACCGGTCGGGTCCTGCTGGGGTGCGCACGTGCGGTGGGTGACTGCCGTGTCACGCACCGGCTCCGCGGTGAGGGTGTTTCCGGGCTCGGCTTTGGCCTTGACGTGACCAAGCGTGTGCGCGGCTGCGAAGGATGTCGTGGGAGTGAAGAACGCCAGCGTGAGCAGGACGGCGAAGAGGGCCGAAAAGACGGTCCGGGTCGTCGTACCTCGCAATATGAGCCTCCCCACTGGCAGTTCCGGGTGTCTCCCGTGCGTCGACACTTGCTCGACTTGGTCAACCGATGGTCAACCACTGGTCAAGAAACACGTTAACCCTGCAAAGTTGTTTGCAGGGTTAACTTAACGTTGCGAGCTGAAGAGAGCCTGAAAAGCGAGGTCGGGTTGGCTGGAATCGTCCCTTGACCTGGGGGAGTTCTCCTGGATCGCGCCACTGCCGGTGGCTGTGGGCTCAGTGCTCCACGAGTCGCTTGGCGTCGCGTGCGAGGGCGGTGAGGCGGGAGATGGCGCGGAAGTACTTCTTGCGGTAGCCGCCGTTCAGCATCTCCTCGCTGAACAGCCGGTCGAAGGGCAGCCCGGAGGCGAGCACGGGGACCTCGCGGTCGTACAGCCGGTCGGCGAGCACCACCAGCCGCAGCGCCGTGGACTGGTCCGGCACCGGCTCGACGCCCGTCAGACAGACCGCCTCGAGGCCGTCCGTCAGAGCGCCGTACCGGCTGGGGTGGACGCGCGCGAGGTGGGCCAGCAGATGCGGGAAGTCGTCGAGCGAGGCGCCCTCGGTGGCGTACGCCGCCTTGGTGACCTTCTCCTCGGAGTACGGCGCCGGAGCCTCGGGCAGACCGCGGTGGCGGTAGTCCTCGCCGTCGATCCGCAGGGCGCGGAAGTGGGCGGACAGGCCCTGGATCTCGCGCAGGAAGTCGGCCGCCGCGAACCGGCCCTCACCGAGCTTGCCCGGCAGTGTGTTCGAGGTGGCGGCCAGTGCCACGCCCGCGTCGACCAGCTTGCCGAGCAGGGTCGACACCAGGACCGTGTCGCCCGGGTCGTCCAGCTCGAACTCGTCGATGCACAGCAGACGGTGACCGGAAAGGGTCTGGACCGTCTTCTGGAAACCGAGGGCGCCCACCAGGTTCGTCAGCTCCACGAAGGTGCCGAAGGCCTTGAGGGAGGGTTCGGCCGGGGTGGCGTGCCAGAGGGAGGCGAGGAGGTGCGTCTTGCCGACGCCGTAACCGCCGTCCAGGTAGACGCCGCGGGGGCCCGCCGGGACCTTGGGGGCCTTCGCCCGGCCGAAGCCGAGGAAGCCCCGCCGGCCGGCGCCGGTCGCGTGCGCGCCGCCGAGGCCTGCCGCGAAACCGCTCAGGACGCGGACGGCCTCGGTCTGGCTGGGCTGGTTCGGGTCCGGGATGTAGGTCTCGAAGCGCACCGAGTCGAAGCGGGGCGGCGGCACCATCTCGGCGACGAGCCGGTCCGCGGGGACATGGGGCTCGCGGGTGCACAGGGACGCGGGGGCCGCTTCGGGTATCGGACCGATTCCGGACACGGTGGCTGAGGACGACGACACGGTTACCGAGTCTAAGGGTCGTGCCACACTGCACGACATGCGACGCCTGTTCCCTGTGACCGAAGAGACAGCGGCCCGGACACCGGAAGCCACCGGTGGGGCGAGTGCGGCCGAGGTGCCGGCGGTGGGCGGGGGTGAGGGTCCGGCGGGGGCCCGGACGCCGGGCGCGCGGGACGGCCGCTCCCCGGCGGCGGCCGGAGGGTCGGATCTCGTCGAGCGGGAGTGGAGTCTCGACGAACTGGCGGCGGCGTACGCGTACCCCGAGCCCGCGCCGGGTGGGCGGGAGCCGTGGCTGCGGGCCAACATGGTGTCCACCCTCGACGGCGCGGCCCAGCACGGTGGACGCTCGCAGCCGATCTCCAGCGACGCCGACATGCGGATCTTCGGCACGCTGCGCGGGCTCGCGGACGTGGTGATCGTCGGCGCCGAGACGGTACGGCAGGAGGGGTACCGCCCGGCACGCGCGCGTGAGGCGTTCGCGGAGGCGCGCCGGGCGGCCGGACAGACTCCAGCGCCCGCCGTCGCCGTGGTGAGCGCGAGCCTGGACCTCGACTTCTCGCTGCCGCTGTTCACCTCGCCGCTGACGCCCACGATGCTGCTCACCGGGGCCGCCGCGGCCCCGGACCGGGTCGCCACCGCCGAGAAGGCGGGGGTCCGGGTGGTGGTCGCCGGGGACGGGATGGGCGTCGACCCCGCCCGCGCCGTACGGGCCCTCGCCGACCTGGGGCTCACCCGGCTGCTCACCGAGGGCGGTCCGCGCGTCCTGGGCCAGCTGATCGCCGCCGACGTCCTCGACGAACTCTGTCTGACCGTGTCGCCGATGCTCACGGCGGGCGACGCGCAGCGGATCGCCGGGGGACCCTCGGTGGCGGTGCCCAAGCGCTTCGCCCTGGCATCGCTGCTGGAGGAGTCCGGGTTCCTGTTCGGCCGTTACCGTCGCACGTGAAAGCGGGCGGAATCTGCCGTTCCGTTTAGCTTTCGACGGGCACACTAGAACTCTGAGGAGCGAGGGCCCATGGGGCCCTCCGAGGAGAAGGGCGCCTGTGGTGTCGTTCACGAGCGTATTGATGATCGAGAAGGCTCTGACGTCCGCGGACGTCGAGTTCGTCACGACCCTGCACGGCGACGAGCGGGCCTCCTTCCACGTGCTGCTCCAGCCGCGCGGAAATCAGGCCGACCGGTTGCTGCGGGCCATCGACGACCTCGCCCTCGGGGAGCTGGACGAGGCCGCGCGGGAGGGGGAGACGCCGGAGGGGGAACAGGCGATGGACGCCGGGGAACGGGCTCTGGAGGTGTCCCTGCAGGCGTTGCGCGGGGCCGGGAGCACGGCGGAGGGGCGGCTCATCGAGGATCATCCGCTGGATGCGCTGAAGTCGCTGGTGGAGGAGGTGGGGGCGGACGAGGTGCTGGTGCTGACCGATCCGCACTACGTGGAGGAGTTCTTCCACCGGGACTGGGCCTCCCGGGCCCGGCACAAGGTGGGGGTGCCGGTGTTGAAGCTGTTCTCGCACGCGCGGGCGTAGGCAGGGAGTACGACGGCGTAGGAACCGGGGGCGCCGTGGGGGTGCTGTGCGTCGTCGGGTGCGGGTTCGTCGTGGCCGGTCGCGCGGTTCCCCGCCCCCCTTCGGGGCGCGGCCCCCGGCCCGTGGCCACACGGGGACCCGGTGGTGGCTAGGGTGGGGGCGCGCCTGCTCGGGGCGTGGATCGTCTTCGTACCGTCGCTTGGAGAACACACATGGCACCCGGACTGCCTACCGCCATGGAACGGCCGCACTTCATCGGGATCGGTGGGGCCGGGATGTCGGGGATCGCGAAGATCCTCGCGCAGCGGGGGGCCAAGGTCGCCGGTAGCGACGCCAAGGAGTCGGAGACGGCCGAGGCCCTGCGGGCGCTCGGGGCGACCGTGCACATCGGGCACGCCGCCGAGCACCTCGCGGACGACGCGACGGCCGTCGTGGTCTCGTCGGCCATCCGGGCCGACAACCCCGAGCTGGCCCGCGCCGCCGAGCTCGGCATCCCCGTCGTCCACCGGTCGGACGCGCTCGCCCGGCTGATGGACGGGCTGCGGCCGATCGCGGTCGCCGGCACGCACGGCAAGACCACGACGACGTCCATGCTGGCGGTGTCGCTGGGCGAGCTGGGGCTGCGGCCGTCGTACGCCATCGGCGGGGATCTCGACGTACCCGGGTCGAACGCGAACCACGGCGACGGCGACATCTTCGTCGCCGAGGCGGACGAGAGCGACCGCAGCTTCCACAAGTACGCGCCCGAGGTGGCGATCGTCCTCAACGTGGAACTGGACCACCACGCCAACTACGCGTCCATGGACGAGATCTACGAGTCCTTCGAGACGTTCGCGGGGAAGATCGTGCCCGGTGGCACGCTGGTGATCTCCGCCGACCACGAGGGCGCGCGTGAGCTGACCTCCCGGCTGTCCGGGGTGCGGACCGTGACGTACGGCGAGCGCGAGGACGCCGACGTACGCGTGCTGTCGGTCGTGGCGCAGGGGCTGAAGAGCGAGGTCACGGTTCTGCTGGACGGGCGGGAGACGACGTTCACCGTGTCCGTCCCCGGACGGCACTACGCGCACAACGCCGTCGCCGCGCTGGCGGCCGGTGTCGCGCTCGGCGTGCCGGCGGCGGAGCTGGCGCCCGCGCTGGCGGCGTACACCGGGGTGAAGCGACGGCTGCAGCTCAAGGGCGAGGCGGCCGGTGTGCAGGTCATCGACTCCTACGCGCACCACCCGACCGAGATGACGGCCGACCTGGAGGCCATGCGGGCCGCCGCCGGGGACGCGCGGATCCTGGTCGTCTTCCAGCCGCACCTGTTCTCCCGCACCCAGGAGCTGGGCACCGAGATGGGGCAGTCCCTGGCCCTCGCGGACGCGTCGGTCGTCCTCGACATCTACCCGGCCCGCGAGGACCCGATCCCGGGGATCACCAGCGAGCTGATCATCGACGCGGCCCGGACCGCGGGCGCGGACGTCACCGCCCTGCACGACAAGGCCGAGGTGCCCGCGGCGATCGCGGGAATGGCGAGGCCCGGTGATCTCGTTCTCACCATGGGCGCGGGTGACGTGACGGACCTGGGCCCGCAGATCCTGGACCGTCTTTCGAGCTGAGGGGCTGAGGCTCATGTCGTACGACGTCGAGAAGCCGGACGAGCAGTGGCGGGCGGAGCTGACACCGGCCGAGTACGCCGTACTGCGGCAGGCCGGCACGGAGCCCGCGTTCGTCGGCGAGTACACCGACACCAAGACCAAGGGTGTCTACTCCTGTCGCGCCTGCGGTGCCGAACTCTTCACCTCCGACACGAAGTTCGAGTCGCACTGCGGCTGGCCGTCCTTCTACGACCCGAAGGACAGCGACGCGGTGGAGCTGCTCGCCGACCGGTCGCACGGGATGGTGCGCACGGAGGTGCGGTGCGCGCGGTGCGGCTCGCACCTCGGACACGTCTTCGAGGGCGAGGGGTACGCCACCCCGACCGACCAGCGGTACTGCATCAACAGCATCTCGCTGACGCTGACCGCCGACGAGGACTGACCGCCCGCGTCGGCTGACCGCCGGCCGTCGACACCCCTTCACCTGTCGTCGCACATCCGCCCGTTGTCGGGGTTGACCGCGTGACTACTGTGTGAAGGGTGTTGACGCGAGAGGTCTCTCGGACCGAGCCGGGGGGCCTGACGTGAACGGACTGGTCTACTTTCTGGCGGCCGCCGCCCTGTGGACCGGCTTCGCCGCCCAGCTGCCCGGCCTGTGGCGCGAGCGGCGTGATCCCGTGAAGCGTGCGCTCTGCGCCGTGATCTTCCTGGCCGGCTTCTGTTTCGCCCTCGGCGCCCCGCCCACCGTCGGCTTCGTCAACCGTGCCGTCGGCGTGCCCAACGCCGCCGCGTGCCTCACCTACGGTGCGGTGAACGCCTTCTCCGCCGCCTCGCTGGTGCTGATCGTCCACTGGCGCGGTGCCGACGACCCCGCCCGGCTGCGACGCGTCTCCCGCCGATGGCTGCTCGGGTACGCCGTGATCATCGCGGCGCAGACGGCGCTCTTCGCCGTCGGGGACGCGCCCGTCGAGCGCCTCACCGACTTCGACACCTACTACGCGGACACGCCGTTCATCCGCGAGATGATCGTCCTCTATCTGGTGGCCCACATGGCGGCCGCCCTCACCACCACGATCCTGTGCTGGCGCTGGACCCTGCAGATCAGCGGCTGGACCCGGCGGGCACTGGCCGTGCTGGCCGTCGGGTGGCTGTGCACCAGCGCGTACGGGGTCCTGAAGGTGGTGGCCGTCGCCGGCCGCTGGACCGGGCAGCACTGGGATCCGCTGAGCACCCGGCTGGCTCCGATGCTGGTCACCGTCGGCGCGGTCCTCACCTCGGCCGGCTATGTCCTGCCGCTGCTCGGGCCGCGCATCGACAGCCTGGTCGCCTTCCTGCGGCTCGGGCCGCTCTTCCGGCTCGTCGGCTCCCGGGGCACCGGCCGCATCAGACGGACCGCGCTGCTGTCCTGGCGTTCCCTCGGCGACGTCGAGCTGCGGCTGACGCACCGGACGACGGCCATACGGGACGGACTGCGGGACGTGTCCGTCCACTTCGACGAGGCGGTCCGCGACCGTGCCTACCGGCAGGCCCTCTCCCTCGGCTCCAGTGCCGGCGAGGCCGAGGCCATCGGGGACGCGGCGATGGTGGCCGTCGCCGTGGTGTCCGGCACGCGGGAGCCGGTCGGGGGGCCGCGTCAGGGGGGCCTGGACCGTGCCGCCCTGGACGCCCTCGTGGGGCTCGGCGGGGGCTGTGCGGGGCCCGCGGCCGAGGGGCAGGGGCTGGACACCGGGCAGCCGTCGTTGATCCGGATGTCGCGGGCGGTGCGGGCGGGGGTCGTGGAGGGGGCGGTGCGCGCGGAGCGCGCGAAGAGCCGGTAGGCGCGGCGTTCCTCCGCGGGTCGCCCGGTGGGGGCTTGTCGCGCAGTGCCCCGCGCCCCTAAGGGGCGGGGGTGTCGAGGCCGCTCAGGATGTTCCGTTCCTCCGGGGTGAGCGGGGGGCCCGACAGGGGCGGGAGGAACGGGCCGAGGGCCGTGGACAGCAGCAGGGCGGGGTGGAGCAGGTGGAGGGCGTCCGCCTGGAGGGTGGTCACCCTGCACATCGCGGCGGAGACACGGTACGAGCCGGTGGCCACGCGGGACATCCGGCCGGCGTAGGCGGACAGCAGACGGTCGGCGAGCGTGGGGGACTTGCCCCGCACCCCCGGGAACCACTGGTCCTGGCCGACCGACATGGTCCACGCCGCGTGCACCACCTTCGCGGCGGCCCGCTGCACCCGCCGGGCCAGACCGGGCGCGCCGACGCCGGCCCGGTCCAGCTCCCGGCTCAGCTCGCGCGCGCCCAGCGCGGCCACCGACATGCCCTGGCCGTAGACCGGGTTGTAGGTGGCGACGGCGTCCCCGAGCGCCACCAGACCCTCGGGCCACCGCTCGGACTTCTCGAAGTAGCGGCGCTCGTTGCGTGTGCTGCGGCTGAGGGTCACGTCGGTCAGGGGTTCGGCGCCGGCGATCAGCCGACCCACGAGGGGGTGGCGCAGGCTGAGGGCGAAGGGGACGAAGTCCTCGGGCGAGCTGGTCGGTTCGCCGCCCCGGGTACCGGCGAGGCTGACCAGCCAGCGGTCGCCCTCGATCGGGAGGAGGAGCCCCGAACGGCCGGGCCGGCCGCCCTTCGGGTCCGCCGTCACCTGCGCCGGCGGGAAGTTCTCCGCCCCGACGGGGGTGCGGTAGAGGCGGGTCGCGTAGACCAGCCCGGAGTCGACCACGTCCTTGCGGACGCCGGTGATGCCGAGGTCCGCGAGCCAGTGCTCGACGCGGGTGCCACGTCCGCTCGCGTCGACGACCAGGTCCGCGGGCAGACGCTCCTCGGCGGCCCCCGCGCTCGAGCCCGCGCTCCCCTCCGTGTCGGTGGTGAGCCGGACGCCGGTGACCCGCTCGGCGGTGCCGAGGAGGCCGGTGGCCGAGGCGCGGCGGATCCTGACGCGGGTGGTGCTCGCGAGGACGGCGTCGCGTACGGTCCGGTCGATCAGGTCACGGCTGCCGATGAGCAGGGGGTAGGCGTCGTGATGGCGTGAGCGGCGGTACCAGCCCTGCGGACCCAGGGTGACCAGGCCGGAGGTGAGACCGCGTTCCCGGGCGCCCGCCGCCAGCAGGCGGCCCCGCACCTCGCCGCCCGGCACGAGTTCGTCGATGGCGTCGCGGCCGCTGGGCAGGAGGATGTGGGCGTGGCGGCCCTGCGGGAGCCCTCGGCGCGGTCGGGGTTCGTCCGGAAGGTCGTCACGTTCCAGCACGATCACCTCGTCGACGGACCGGGCCAGGGCCGCGGCGGCGAGCATGCCGGCCATGCTGGCGCCGATGACGACCGCGGTACGCGGCATGGGTCCCCCTTGTGTTCGCCTGTGCTCGCCTGTGTTCGCCCGTGATCGGCGGAAGTCTTCACCGTACATTCAGCTGTCCGAGGGCACGGGAAGATCAGCGCGACGGTGCTCTGCGCACGGGGATTGGCGTGCGGCGGTGGGAGGGGTGGGCGGAGGGCCCGCCCGGTGTCCGTGGGCGGGCCCTCGTTCCTCTGCCGCTGGTCAGGTGGTGATGCGCCCGGTGATCAGGTGGTGGCTCGTACCGCTTCCTGGATCACCGTCGCGACCTCCTTGGGGCGGGAGACCGCCACGGCGTGGGAGGCGCCCTCGACTTCCGTGACGGTGGCGCCGGCGCGCTTGGCGCCGAAGCGCTGGACGTCGGGGTTGATGGCCTGGTCCGCCTCGGCGACGACCGCCCACGAGGGCTTGGTCCGCCACGCGGCGGTGCGGGCTGTCTCCGTGAACACCGAAGCGGCGAGCGGACGTTGGGAGAGGGCGAGGATCTCGGTGACCTCGGCCGGGACATCGGCGGCGAAGATGCCGGGGAAGGCCTCCGGCTTGATGGTGACCTCCACGGCGGGGTCCGTGCCCTCGACGGGGTACGTCCACTCGTCGAGGTTGGCGACCAGCGGGGACAGCGGGAAGCGGCCCTGCAACTCGCCCAGGCTCTCGTCCTGCTCGGGGACGTACGCGGCGACGTAGACCAGGCCGACGACGTTCTCGGCGGCGCCCGCCACGGTGATGACCGCGCCGCCGTAGGAGTGGCCGACGAGGACGACGGGGCCGTCGATCTGGGCCGCCGCCGACGCGACGTACGCGGCGTCGGAGGCGAGACCGCGCAAGGGGTTCGGCAGCGCGCGGACCGGGATGTCCTGGCCGCGCAGCTCCTCGACGACGCCCGCCCAGCTGGACGCGTCGGCGAAGGCTCCGTGCACGAGGAGGACGGTGGGGGTGGGGGACATGGTGGCGGGTTGCTCCGTTCTGTTCTGTGGAACTGTGGGATGTGCGCCGGTACGACCGTGCGTCTCTCGCCGGCCGGTGCGGCGCTCGCCGTGCGGTGTCAGTTGGCGTGCAGGGCCGTGCGCAGGGTGGTCGTGGCCAGGGTGATCGCGGCCTCGGCCGCGTGGGTCTCGCGCAGGGCGTTCAGCATGACGAAGTCGTGGATGATGCCCTGGAAGCGCACGGCGGTCACCGCCACACCGGCCTCGCGCAGCTTGTTCGCGTACGCCTCGCCCTCGTCGCGCAGGACGTCGGCCTCGCCGGTGATCACGAGGGCCGGGGGCAGATCCCTGAGCTGGTCGACGCCGGCCCGCAGCGGGGAGGCGGTGATCTGGGCGCGCTCGGCCTCGTCGGTCGTGTACTGGTCCCAGAACCACTGCATGCCGTCGCGGCGCAGGAAGTAGCCCGTGGCGAACTGGTGGTAGGAGCCGGTGTCGAAGCTCGCGTCCGTCACCGGGTAGAACAGCACTTGATGGACCAGCGGGACGTCACCGCGCTGCTTGGCCATCAGGGTCAGCGCGGCGGTCATGTTGCCGCCGACCGAGTCACCGGCGACCGCCAGCCGGGCCCCGTCCAGGTCCTTGGACGCGCCCTGCTCGACGACCCACTTCGCGACCGCGTAGTTCTGCTCGATGGCGACCGGGTAGCGGGCCTCGGGGGAGAGGTCGTACTCGGGGAAGACCACGGCGGCCCGCGCGCCGACGGCCAGCTCGCGCACCAGCCGGTCATGGGTGTGCGCGTTGCCGAACACCCAGCCCGCGCCGTGGATGTAGAGGATCACGGGCAGGACGCCCTCGGCCCCGGCGGGCCGGACGATCCGCGCCCGGACACTGCCCGTCGGACCGCCGGAGACGGTGATCCACTCCTCGTCGATCTCCGGCTTCGCGATCTCGCCGGACTGCACCTCGTCGA
Organism: Streptomyces gottesmaniae; assembly: GCF_031845845.1. Classification (NCBI taxonomy): domain Bacteria; kingdom Bacillati; phylum Actinomycetota; class Actinomycetes; order Kitasatosporales; family Streptomycetaceae; genus Streptomyces; species Streptomyces gottesmaniae. The sequence continues at coordinate 7,391 of NZ_JAVRFJ010000024.1, read as the reverse complement.
CCGCCTTACGGCCTTCCGCGGGCGGCAGTTCGAAGAGGAAGGGCGGGTTGGCGGTGGCTTCGGCGAAGGCGGCGGCCGCCGGTTCCAGGACCGGGCGGGTCGGCTCGGAGGTGTCGGACATGTGGTTCTCCCGATGGGTCGTGATGTCGTGCGGGCGGCACCCGGTCCCCGGTGTCGGGCGGGCGGCGTCCTGTTCGGTGGGCCGCGCGGGCGGTGCCACGGCCAGCACGCTAGGCCCGGAGCCGGCCGCCGAATTGCCCACCAGCGCACCGACGTCGGTCCGGGAGCGCACGACATGGGGGACGTGTGTTCCCCGGGCGCTGTGAGGACGAACGCCGTGCGCGGCCGGACCGAAGGGAGACGTGCGGCCCGCCCGGCTTTCCGGCATCGCCGCGATCCGTGTCAGCGGACGCCTCCTTCTCCCGTGGAGATCCATCAGAAGCGCCCTGGCCCGCGCGGTCTTGGGCCGGCGGCCGGGGCTACCGGTGGTGCAGTGGTGTGCCCCGGCCGCCCGTCGGACCCTGCCCCGCAGAGTCCCGCCACTCGCTCGGCGACATGCCGTACGCGGCCCGGAACACCCGGCTGAAGTGGGTCGCGCTGAGGAAGCCCCAGCGCCCGGCGACCGAGGCGATGGTCCGACGGTTGCGGACGCCGAGCACCAGGTCGCGCCGGCACTCCTCCAGCCGACGGCGCTGGACCCAGCGGCCCACGGACGTCCCGTCGTCCTGGAAGAGCCTGTGCAGATAGCGCACCGAGATGTGGTGGGCCCCCGCGATCACCTCGGGTGACAGGTCCGCGTCGGCCAGATGCTCGTCGATGTACCGCAGGACACGCGCCATCAGCGGCGAGCGGCCGACCGGTGTGTCCGTCGGGCCGGCGCCCGGCGTACCGCTCCTGGTCCGCCCCAGCTGCTCCGCGGCGAGCATGGCCAACAGGTTCACGGCGTTCCGGGCGAGCATCTCGCCGACCGGGGGCTCCGTGGAGATCGCGGAGACCGCCGTGTCGGCCAGCTCGGACAGGAACGGCGACAGCAGGGTCCCCAGCCGGGACGACCGGGAGACCGGGTTCGCGACGACGCGCCGTAGGTCGTCGCTGCCGTCCTCCAACCCCAGTTCCTCACACGGGACCAGGAAGACCTTGAGACGGCAGTGCTCGGGGAAGTCCAGTAACGGCGGATGGTTCGCGTCGTAGAAACAGATGTCCCCCGGCTGGAGCGAGAGATCGGGGAGCCGTCCGGCGGACGGGGCGGGGGTCCCGCGCACCCCCACGAACAGGTACGCGCCCCCGGCCCGTGCGGTCAGCCGGTAGGCCCCGATGCCCGGCCGTCCCTCGCCGGGCAACTCGGCGGGGTTCCCGCCGAGGACGGCGATGCGGAGCCCCGCCGGCGCGATGGTGCCGATGTCGGACCTGGTCATCTGTCTTTACCTCCAAGGCCGTTCGAGCACACCGTTCGAGCAGACCGTTCAAGCACTGCACCCGGAGCCTAGGAAGGGAGATGTGAAAAAAGAGTGACTGTGAAGTGACGGTGGTCGACGCGGAGATTCATCAGAAGGGCTTTAGGTGTCGGCCGCGCCCGGGTCGGGGTCGGGGTCGGGGTGGGCGGGGCGCCGACGGGCGGTACGGCGGTCCTGGGGGCAGTCGTGCGTACCGGTCAACTCGGCGGCGAGGGCGCGCAGCAGCTCGTGTTGGACGTAGCGGCCGGGCGTGTGCTCCATGACGAGGTGCGCGTCGGCGAGGCCGTCGAGCACCTGCCGGGCGCGCCGGACGGGGAGTCGGGCAAGGGCCGCGGCCGTCTCGGCGTCCAGGTCGGGGCCGGGGTGCAGGGACAGCAGACGGAAGAGCCGGGCGTGCTCCGGCGGAAGGCGGCGGTAGGAGCGGGTGAGGACGGCGCGGAGGTCGGGTGTGCCGCCGGGCGCGGTGAACGCGTCGAGCCCGCGGCGGGCGTGCCGCAGCTCGGCGGCGAGCGCGTCGAGGGCCGCGAGAGCCGCGAGGGGGCGGGAGGGGTGGTGGGCGGCACGGGCCGCGATGATCGCCAGAGCCAGGGGCAGCCGGCCACACCGGCTGACGATCTCTTCGATGGGTTCGATCTGGTGGAGGGGATCGGTGGAGTCGGTGGGATCGGTGGAGTGGGCGGGGTAGGTGGAGTGGGTGAGGTCGGTGGGCTCGGAGGGGGTGACCTGCTGGAGCAGTTCGGGTGGGCCGGTCGGCCGGTCGGCGTGGGTGAGGTGGGCCGTCAGTGTGGTCCGGGCGTCCGCCTTCGACGGTAGGTCCAGGCGGAGGGGATGGGCGCCCGACGCGATGAGGCCGGACAGGCCGTTGCGGCTGGTGACCAGGGTCAGTGAGCCGGGCGACGCGGGCAGCAGCGGACGTACCTGTTCGGTGTCGGCCGCGTCGTCCAGCACCAACAGCAGTCGTCGGCCGACCAGCAGGCTCCGGTACAGCCCGGTGAGCGAGTCCGTGCGGCCCGGCAGGCGCGCGGGCGGCACCCCGAGCGCGGTGAGGAGCGCGCGCAGTGCCGCGTCCGGCTCCAGCGGGGCCTCCGCCGGGTCGAAACCCCTCAGCCCGAGGTGGAGTTGGCCGTCGGGGAATCGCTCCGCGACCGCGTGCGCCCAGTGCAGCGCCAGTGCCGTCTTGCCGATCCCGGGCATTCCGTTGATCAGCACGGTGGCCGGTGCTCCGCCGGAAGGGCCGACCGTGGCCGTGATCTCCGCCAGGCGACGGAGTTCACCGCGTCTGCCGACGAAGACGGGCCCGGAGGGGGGCAGTTGGGTGAGCGGGACGGCGGGCGGCGCGAGCGCCGGTCCGGTTGCCGCGCCCGGGGGCTCCTCCGGCAGGTCGGCCGAACGGAGGGGCGAGGAACCCGGCTGTGCGGGCGGCCGCAGCGGAGTCCACTCCTGGCGGAGCACCCTGGTGTGGGCCGTGGTCAGTTCCGCACCCGGTGTCACGTCCAACTCCGCGGCCAGCAGCCGTCGTACGCGCTCGTAGGCGGCCAGCGCCTCCGCCTGGAGGCCGGTCGCGGCCAGGGCCATGACGAGGGCGGCGTGCAACGACTCGTCCAGGGGGTCGAGTTCGAGGGCCTGGCGCAGCCGGGGCAACACCTGCTCGCTCCTCCCGCAGAGGAGCGCCGCGTCGGCGGCCATCCTGGTCGTACGGAGCAACTCGCGTTCCACTTCCCCGAACACGGCGTGCTCCCGCACGGCGGCGGGGATCCCTCTCGCCACCGGCCCCCGCCACTCGCCCAGCGCGTCGACGAAGCAGCGTGTCGCCGCCTCGGACCGCCCGGTGGCGGCGGCCCGCTTGCCCCGCTTGGTGAGCGCGCGGAAACGCAGCAGGTCGACCTCGTCCTCGTCGGCGTCCAGCAGGTACCCCCCGTCGCGGCGCAGCAGCCGCCGTCCGGGAGCCCGGGGCGGCAGTCCGGGTTCGAGCAGCCGCCGCAGCGAACCGGCGTACCGGCGCACCACGTTCATCGCGCTCGCCGGCGCCCGTTCCGGCCACAGCACGTCGACGACGTCACCCGACGGCACCACGTGGCCCGCCCGTACGACCAACAGCGCGAGCAGGGCCCGCTGTTGCGGGAAACCGAGGTCGAGCTCCTCTCCGTCCCGGCGCACCCGGAGCGGCCCCAGCACGTCGAAACTCAGCTCCGCCCCCCGCCGGACGAGGGGTCGGTGTCGAACGACGTCGGTCACGCGTGTCGCTCGCTCGTGGTGAGCAGGGCCCGGACCTGTTCGGCGTCCGGGTGGCCGAGGGTGATGAGGAGGGTGAGGGCCTGCTGCCGGACCTCGACGGCGCCGGCGTGGTCGCTCATCGCGGCATGGGTGTCGCCGATGTGGACGAGGGTGCAGGCCTCCAGGTAGGGAACGCCCAGCTCCCGGTAGAGGGCGAGTGCGTTGCCGTAGCCGAGAAGGGCGTTCGGATGGCGCCCGAGGTGGTGGTGGGCGTACGCGATGGTGTGCCAGGTCGCGGCCTCGCCGTAACGGTCGCCGAGCTCCTGGAGCAGGGTCAGGGCCTGATGGCAGTGGCTCAGGGCCTCCTGATGCTCGCCGAGCAGCGCGTGGTACCAGCCGACCGAGTTGAGCACGCTGGCGTACGCGGCGCGGCGACCGCTGTCCCGGAAGAGTTCCATGGCCAGCCGGTTGTGGTGGAGGGCGCCGGGCAGGTCCCCCTCCTGGTCGTGGGTCCAGCCGAGGCTGCGATGGGTGTCGGCCCGCCCGACGGTGTCGCCCGACTCGGTGAAGAGCGACAGCGCGCGGTCCAGGCGGAGCCGGGCCGACCCGTGCAGACCGAGTCGGCTCTCGGCCCGGGCCAGCGCCCGCAGGCCCCTGGCCTCCCACCCGGGATCGGCCGTCCTGAGCGCCGCGTCGAGCGCGATCCGTTGGACGGTCGTCCAGTCGTGCCAGTGCCCTCGCCGGTCGAAGAACGGCTCCAGCGACCACGCGAGCAGACAGGCCACCCGGTCGCGGCCGGACCGGGCCGCCGCCCCGACGACGGCGAGCAGCACCGGATACTCGGCGGTGAGCCAGGCCAGCGCCTGCGGGTGGTCGGCCGGCCGTTCGGCCAGGACGCCGGGTGGGAGCGGACCCGGCGACAACGGGTCCGCGTGCGGGGCGAGGAGCGGCTCGGCGGCGTGCGCGGTGTGCAGGTAGTGCGCGAACAGCCGCTCGACGGCCGCCTCCCGCGCGCTCTTCGGGTGCTGTTCCTCCAGCAGTTCGGACGCGTGGGCGCGCAGCAGGTCGTGCAGGGCGTACCGGCCGGGCGCGGGCTCGCCCACCAGGTGGACGTCGGACAGTTCGGCGAGGAGCGACCGTGTGCGGCGCGGGGACAGACGGGCGAGCGACGCCGTCGCCGCCACGGAGAAGTCCGGGCCGGGATGCAGCGCGAGCAGCGGGAAGAGGAGCGCCGCCTCGGGCGACACGGCCCCCAGTGACCAGGAGAACACCGCCCCGACGTTCGCGGCCGCGTCCGTCCGGCTGAACGCGTCCAGACTGCCGTGCGCCGCACGCAGCTCCGCCGCGATCGCCGACAGCGGGAAGTCCGGGTGCGTGGCCGCCCGCGCCGCGACACAGGCCAGCGCCAGCGGCAGACCCCCGCACAGGGGCGCGATCTCCGCCACCGCCCGCGCCTCGCCCGCGAGCCGCCCGGCTCCCAGTCTGCGTTCGAGGAACGACCGTGCCTGCGCCGCGTCCAGCGGACGCAGCGCCAGCGTGTGCGCGCCGTGCGCGGAGACCAGGCCCGACAGTTGGTTGCGGCTCGTCACGATGGTCAGACAGCCGGGAGTCCCCGGCAGCAACGGCCGCACCTGCTCGGTGTCCCGTGCGTTGTCCAGGAGCACCAGGAACCGCCGTCCCGCCAACAGACTGCGGTACAGCGCGGCCTGGGCGTCGACACCGTGGGGCACCCGCTCCGGCGGTACGCCCAGCGCGTCGAGGAAGACCCGCACGGCTTCTCCCGCCTCCATCACCCGACCCGAGGGCGCGAACCCCCTGAGGTCGACGTAGAGCTGCCCGTCCGGGAAACGGTGCGCGACCCGATGGGCCCAGTGCACGGCCAGCGTGGTCTTCCCGATGCCGGCCATCCCCCCGATGGCGCCGATCACGACGGTGTCGGCGGGGTGCGCGGGGCCTCCACCGGCACGGTTGTGGCTGTCGTCGCCGGTACCGCTGTGGCTGTCGTCGCCGGGGCCGCTGTCGTCGTGGCCGGTGAGGAGTGCCAGGACCTGGTCCAGCTCGGCGCGACGACCGGTGAACGTCGGGAGGTCATGGGGGAGTTGGGCGGGGACGGTGGTCGGTGCGTTCGGTGCGTTCGGTGCGTTCGGTGCGTTCGGTGCGTTCGGTGCGTTCGGTGCGTTCGGTGCGGTTGGTGGGGTCGGGGGCTGGGGCGCGGCGGAGGCCGAGACCGAGGGCGGAGAGCCGGTGTTGGCGTCGTCCGCCCCGGAAGCAGCGCCTCTTGGCGAACCGGCGTCGTGCGGAACGGCGTCGGCCCGACCGCCCTCGTGCCGCACCTCCACGTCCGGCCCGGTGCCCCGCAGCACGGACTGGTGGGCGTCGCGGAGTTCCGGTCCCGGATCGATGCCCAACTCGTCGGCGAGCCTCGCGCGGGCGGCTCGGTAGGTGTCCAGTGCCCGCGCCTCGTACCCGGTGGCGGCGAGCGTGCGAACGAGCCGGGCCAGCAGAGGTTCGTCCAGCGGTTCGTCGTGCGCTGCCTCCTGGAGCAGGGGGAGCACGGCGGCGGGGGTGCCGGCCCGGAGCGCCGCGTCGGCCGCTTCCCGTACGGCCGCCGTCCGTTCACGGTCGACGGCCGCGAACCCGGCGCGCTCCCGCATCTCGGCGGGGAGCCCGGCCCCGGCCGGTCCCCGCCACAGCGCCAGCGCCTCGGTGAGAAGCTCCACGACCCGTGCCGCCGGCTGGTGCGTGTCACCGGCGATTCGACGGGCCTCGTCCCGCAGCCGACGGAACCGCAGCAGATCGAGGGAGTCGTCGTCGACCAGGAGCCGGTACCCGCCGGCGTCCCGTATCAGCCACCGTCCGGTGGCACGGTTGGGCAGGCCCGGCTCCAACAGCCGTCGCAGCGACCCCACATGGCGCCGGACCACGTTCACCGCGCTGTCCGGCGGTCGCCCGCCCCACAGCACGTCGACGATCTCGCTCACCGTCACCGGCTGCCCCGCCCGCACCAGCAACAGCCCCAGCAGCGCCCGCTCCTGCGGCCGCCCCGGCGCCGGTTCCACCCCCGCCCGCTCCACGCGGACCGACCCCAGAACCGCGAACCGCACCGGCTCTAGCGCCAACTGCCCCTCCTGATATCTCGTATCTCGTATCTTCCTCGCGCCCCCTGACCATACGTGAGGTCGCGAGTTACCCAGAGTTACGCGCGCGTCATGGGCCCTGGCACGGCTGCGGGCAGGATCGCGGGCAGGACTGAGGGCAGGACTGAGGGCGGGACTGAGGGCGGGACTGCGGGCGGGGTGGCGTGGGACGGCCCGCCCGCAGGCGCGTCGGACCAAGCGGACCCCTCCCGCCCCTTGACGCCCATGGAAAGCGCTTGCCACACTCGCGGCCCGCCATAGGAATCGCCTGTCGCCCCACCGCCGTACCACCCGGTGCCGTACGCGGCCGCGCCACTCCAGGTCATCGGCCCGCCGAACTCCTCGACCGGGGGCGACGCGGTCGAAACGAGTTCGACGAGGAGGGCGCGGCGGACGGTGGACACATGACAGGCGGGCCGAACCCCCCACAGGAGAAGCCGAGATGGGACGCAGAGCCGCAGCCCAGCCCACGAGCACCGTCGAGGACGGAGCCCTCACGCCGACCGCGACACCCACCACGCCCACCCCTCCCCCCACCTCCCCCCTGTCCCTCACCCCTCCGACCCCCCGCCGCGCCCTCCTCGTC
>NZ_JAVRFJ010000023.1:0-151725 GCF_031845845.1 Streptomyces gottesmaniae | reverse complement strand
CCTCCCGCCCCGCCCCCCCGGCCGTACCCGAGGGGAGCCATGAGCGACGCAGCCATCCACACCCAGGGGCTGACCAAGACCTTCCGCGGCGGACAGGTGGCCGTGGACCATCTGGGACTGACGGTTCCCGGCGGCAGCGTCTTCGGCTTCCTCGGCCCGAACGGCTCGGGCAAGACCACCACCATCCGCATGCTGATGGGTCTGATCGAGCCGACCTCGGGCACGGCCCAGGTCCTCGGCCGGCCCATGCCGCGCTCCGCCCGGACCGTCCTCCCGCACGTCGGCGCGCTCATCGAGGGGCCCGCGCTGTACGGGTTCCTCTCCGGCCGCGACAACCTGCTCCGCTACGACTCCGCCGACCCGACCGCCGACCCGCGCACCCGGCGTACGCGGGTCGCGGCCGCCCTCGACCGGGTGGGGCTCGCGGCCGCCGCCGGCAAGAAGGCGAAGGCGTACTCGCTGGGCATGAAACAGCGGCTGGGCCTCGCGGCGGCCCTGCTCCAGCCGCGTCGGCTCCTCGTCCTCGACGAGCCGACGAACGGGCTCGACCCACAGGGGATGCGTGAGATCCGCACCCTGGTACGGGAGTTGGCGTCCGACGGCACCACCGTCTTCCTCTCCTCCCACCTCCTCGACGAGATCGAGCAGGTGTGCACGCACGCCGCCGTCATGGCGCGGGGCCGGCTCATCGTCCAGGGCGCGGTCGCCGACCTGGCCGCCGGCGCACGTGGCCGTCTCGTCGTCACCACCCCCGACACGGCGGACGCGGCCCGGGTGCTCAAGGAGCAGGGAGTCGCCGACGTGGTCGTGGTCGAGGGGGCGGAGGGTGCCGGGACCGAGACGGGAGGCCGGGTGACGGCGGAACCGCCGCCGCCCGGCCGGGACCTCGCCGAACTGAACGCCGCACTGGTCACCGCGGGCGTGCGCGTCCGCGGGTTCACCCTCGAACGCGCCTCCCTGGAGGACGCGTTCGTGGCACTCACGGGGGAGGGTTTCGATGTCGCGGGCTGACACACCGGGGGCAAAGGCCCTGCCGGAGACCACCGCGCAGGCCGCCACCACACACGTCACCCCCGGGCCGACCGCCCCCGTCCGTGCGCCCAGCCTCCTGTGGACCTTCGGGCTGTTCCGCAGCGAGTTGCTGACGACCTTCCGGCGGTGGCGGACGATCGCGCTGCTGGGTGTGCTCGCGGCGGTGCCGATCCTCGTCGGGATCGCGGTGCGGATCGAGACGGGCGACGGGTCGTCGATGGGCGGCGGACCGGACGGAGGGGGCGGCGGTGGTGGTGGGCCCGCGTTCATCGCGCAGATCACCAACAACGGCCTGTTCCTGGTGTTCACGGCGCTGGCCGCGACGCTCCCCTTCTTCCTGCCGATGGCCGTCGGCGTGATCGCCGGGGACGCGATCGCGGGCGTGGGTGCTCAAGGCCGGCACCATGTGCGATGTCATCAAACCGGCGGTGATCGCCGCGCAGATCGAGGCCGAGTCGGGCTGGAACCCGAACGCCAAGTCCCCGGTCGGCGCCGAGGGGCTGAGCCAGTTCATGCCCGGCACCTGGCCGAGCTGGGGCAAGGACGACGACGGCAACGGCCGTGTCTCGCCGTACGACCCCGGCGACGCGATCATGGCTCAGGGCCGCTACGACTGTGCCCTCGCCAAGCAGGTCCAGGGCTACAAGGACAGCGGCCAGGCGACCGGCGAGACCCTCGATCTGGCGCTCGCCGCGTACAACGCCGGTCCGGGAGCCGTGCAGAAGTACGGCGGCATCCCGCCCTACACCGAGACCCAGAACTACGTCGCCCGCATCAAGTCCCTGATCTCCAAGTACGAGTCGGTCGACGACCCGCCGGGCAAACTCCCGGCCGGCCGGGAGATGGCGATGCCGCTCCCCGGCAACCCGCCCGTGACCTCACCGTACGGCTGGCGCATGCACCCCACGCTCGGGGTCCGCAAACTCCACACCGGCATCGACTTCGGCGCGGCCGCCGGCACGCCGGTCCTCGCCGCCCGTGACGGCGAGGTCACCTTCGCCGGCTGGAGCAACGGCTACGGCAACCGTGTCGTCATCTCCCACGGCACCATCAACGGCGACACCATCTCCACCACCTACAACCACATGCTGTCCGGCCTCAACGTCGGCGTCGGTGACAAGGTCAAGGTCGGCCAACGCGTCGGTCTCGTCGGCTCGACCGGCTACTCGACGGGCGCCCATCTCCACTTCGAGGTGCAGCAGAACGGGGCGTACGTGAATCCGGCGCCGTGGCTGGGGCTGTAGTGGTGACGAGGGCGAAGTGGGCGGCGCGGAACCGCCGTTCGGCGTGGACGACCGGTTCGACGGGGCAGGACACTGAGGTGAGCAGGGGAACGAGGGTGAACACGATGCGTGATGCACGCGGGGGGCGCGAGGAGCGTGACGCGCGCGGGGAAGCGCGGGTGCAGGGCGGACCGCACCTGCCCGGTGCCCGGTACGGAACCGGTGGCGGGCTGATCCGACGAGCCGGCGTTGTCCGACGAGCCGGCGTTGTCCGACGAGCCGGCGTTGTCCGTCGGGCGGGTGTGGCCGTGCTCGCGACGGTGACCGGTGTGGCCGTCCTCACCGCCTGCGGCCTGGAGGACCACCGCGAGACGGCGGGCGGCTCCACGGCCACGTCCGAACCGCCGTTCACCCCCAAGGCCCCCCTCCCCTCCGGGAAGTCGCTCGGCCCGGACGCCCACGTCCCGAGCCCCACCGGCGTCGACGAGACGGACGCGACCGCCGTGGCCGAGGCCTGGACCGAGGTCGCGTACGGCTACGACACCAAGTACGACACCGGCCCGCACGACGCCGTCCTGCGCTCCGCGCGCTGGTTCACCGCCGCCAAGGCGAAGGCCGAGCGCTCGTACCGCCCCGCGAGCGGCGCCGGTGAACAGTGGAACTCCTGGGCCGCGCACAAGGCGTGGACCACGGTCGACGTGGAACCGGACGACGACGGGGACGCGCCCTCCGACTCGGCCAGGGACGCCTACCGTGCCCTCTTCGTCGACGGCACGGCACACGGCCGCGACGGCTGGACGGGGACCGGCCCTCAGGCCACGGTGTACGTGAAGCTGGTGCGCGCGGGCAAGGGCGAGCCGTGGCGGGTCGACGAAGTGCGTACGGTGGAGGCAGCGATACCGACACCGGACCCGTCCAACCCGGCCTCAGCCGCCACCCCCACAGCTCCTCTTCCTCCTTCTCCTTCTGCCCGACCCGAGTGAGGGAACGATGACTCGACTCAGCCGCGAACAGAAGCGGGAACTCAAGCGCGCGGGACGTGGGCCGGCCGGGCTCACTCCGATCGACGTCCGTGTCTCGGCCGAGGCCGGTGCGACGGTCGGCGGCATGCCGGTACCGCCGGCCGCCGGGGAGTCCCTCCAGAGCGCCGCCCTCGACTACCTCCACCGCCTGGCCCTCGCCACCGGCCATCCCGTCCTCGCCACCGTCCACGACGAACGCATCGGCTTCGTCGTCCCCCTCCAGATCCACGTCGACGGCTCCAGCAACTACGCCGGCGAGCCGGTGCGGGTGGGCGAGCCGAGGGGGTTCGCGGCAGAGGGGGCGTCAGCCATGCGCGAGGGCGCGGCGGTACGCGAGGGAGAGGGGCGGATCGCGCCGGGTACGGCCGCGCCGGCCCACCTCGGCGAGGGCACGGCCGCGTGGACAGCACCGGAACCGCCTGCTCCTGCTCCTGCCCCTGCTCCTGCCCCTGCCCAAGCCCCGCGCCGCGACAGGTCGACGCATGTGCTGCGCGCGGTGCCGGAGTCGGCGGCGGCAGGCCAACTCCCGCAGGAACAGGGCGACTCGCACGGCGCACACCTGCGGGAACAGGGCGGCCCGCACCCCGCACACCCGCAGGCTCACACCTCGGCACACCCTCACCAGGACCCGAACCGGCAACCCCGCCCCGTGCAGCACGAGCAGGCCGACCCCGGGCGGGAGCCGCAGGGTCGGCCCGGGCGGGAGCCGCAGGTCGACGGTGAGCCACGGGCTCGGTCGGCCGAGTGGCAGGCACAGTCGGTCGGGCAGGCCCCGGCCCGGGTTCCGTCCCAGCCCGAGGCGCAGCAGGAGTGGCAGCCTCAGGCGGGGCCGGAGGGTTCGGCGTACCCCGAGCAGCACCGACCGCGCCAGCAGCCGACCGCCCAGCCCGACGCACGGCCGGACGCGCGGCCCGAGTCGCAGGCGCACTCCCAGGGGCAGGCGAAGCGGGAGCCGAGCACGATGCGGTTGGCCGCGGGTGAACCGGCGCCCTCGGCGGAGCCGGTCGCCGCCACCCCGCAACCCGAGCGCCCGAAGCGAGAGCCCAGCACCCTTCCGCTGACGGCGGCGAAGCCCACACCCGCGCCCACACCCGAGTCGGCCGTGGCTTCCCCGTCTGCCGTGGCTTCCCCGTCGGAGGCGGCGCAGCCCGTGAAGCGGGAGCCGCGGACGATGCCGCTCACGGCGGCGAAGGAGAAGCAGGGCGAGCAGGAGGCACAGGGCGTGCAGGGCGACGCGCCCCGCCCGGCGTCGGGCGGGGTCGTTCCGTCGACCTTCGTGCTGCGCGCGGTGCCGGAACCGAAGGACGGACCCTTGGCGCGGCCACCGCACACCCCGGGCCTCCCCCTCACCCTGCCGGGCGTCCCGGTGGACTCGGAGGCCCGACCCTCGGCACCCGAGCCCGCCCAGGACCTCGCCCCGGCCGTCGGCACCGTCTCGCCCCCGACCGGCGAGTTCGGCCCGCTCACGGACCCCGAACCGGCCCCGACCGGGACGGACTCCCCGTCCTGGCACCAGGACCGAGCCGCAGCTCCGCCTGAGCCTCCGACCACCCCCACCAGCGCCCCCCGCTCGGCCCCGGCCTCCCTGAACCCGCAGCCGTGGCCCCCGGCCCCGACCGACGCCCCCACCCCGGAGCCGACACACACCCCGTCCCAAGGTCCCACCCCGGAGTCCGGGCCCGCCTCGCTGGAACCCCAGCCCTGGCCGCCGACTCCGGCACCGGCCCCGATGCCGATCCACCCGCAGCCCACCGCCCCCACCCCGGAACCCGCACCCCCCACCACCCTGGCCCCTCCGGCGGAGTCCGCGTCCGACGCGTACTCCGCCCCCGAGTGGAAGGTGCTGGAGGAGGACACCGCGCCGAAACCCGCGCCGGTACGGGAGTTCGACGCGGTGGCCGAGGCGGTGCTGGACCCGGCGGAGGAGGACGGCGGCACCCCGTCACCGTTCGCGGAGCCCGTCTCGCGCATCAACGAGGCCGTGAAACTGGGCCGGATCCAGGAAGCCGCGGAGATGGCCGAGCAGACGGTCGCACAGGCGACGGCGGCGCTGGGCCCCCAGCACCCCGAGGTCCTGAAACTCCGCGAACTCACCGCCTACATCGCCTACTTGGCGGGTGACGCCCTCCGCTCGTTCCACCTCTCCCTCGACCTCGCTGGTCTCCGCCACCGCATGCGCGACCAGCGTGCCGCGTACGGCAACATCCAGAGCGCGGCGGCCGCCTGGCGGGCGGTCCGCGACCCGCTCCAGGGTCTGCACCTGGGCCGCGACCTGATCGCCGTCTGGACCGACCTCGCCGCGGACGCGGGCCCCGCCGCCGACGACCTGGAGCAACTGGAGAAGGCCCGCACCCGCATGACCCGCCTCACCGACCGGGCCCGCGCCCTCGACTCCGCCCCCTACGCCCATGGCCAGTAACGCCGACAACTCCGGCAATCCCAGTAACCCCACCGGAGGCCACCGACATCGCCCCGGCCGCGCGTCCGACGGCCCCGGCGACGCGCTCGGGCGCCCCGGCCGCGCCCCCGACATCTCCGACATCTCCGACGACGCACTCCACGGTCCGACCGACCGGTCCCGCGCGGCCCGCCACCGTTCCCTCTCCCCAGCGTCCCCAGCGTCCCCGACGTCCCCGACGTCCACCGGACACCACCCCGGACCGCGTCCCCGAGTCGAGGTCACCGTCAACGAGCTGACCGGCACCGTGAGTTGGCGCACCCTCGCCCGCCCGACACACGCCCCGGCCGCCCAGGACGGCACCCCCGGTACCGTCGGCGCGCCCGGCACTCCTCACCGCCGTACGACCGCGACGGAGCCCCAAGCGGCCGCCCCCTCCAGCGCCCGCGCCGCAGCCTTCCGCTCCGCCGGCCTCGACCCCTCCCGCGCCCCCGCGAAGGGCGCCGCCCCCATCCCGACGCACCCCGGAGCCGTACGGGCCGCGCTGAGTGCCGACGTAGGAGCGCTCACCCCGGAGCGTGGCAGCAGCCGGCTGGCCCGGATCGGCGCGCTCCGCTCCGCCGTGGCCGCCGACCTCGCCCGCGGTGCCGGTATGCCCACCTCGGTCGCGTCCCGCCTCAGGTCGACGACCGCGACCCCGGCACACACCCACGCCCTCACGGCCCGCCACGCCACGGCCGTGACCCGCCCTCCGACCCCTGCCCCCACCCACCACCGGTCTCTCTGACCCGCACGCGCACCCGTGCCCGCACGCGCACCCGTGCCCGCACGCGCACCCGTGCCCGCATCCGCGCACCCTCCCGCCCGGGCACACCCGCCCCCACGCGCCCGGGGCCGACCGCGGCGCTCCCCACCGCCGGCCGACCCCGGAACGACAACCGTCCCCCGGAGCGTCACCTACCGGGCGTCACAGCTCACTGACAACCTCACTCCCAGGTCACGCCGACCTCACTCCGACAACTCCCACACCGCGTACGCCAGCGCGTCCCCGTTCCGGTCGAGTGCCGTGTCGTTGATGTTGGCCGTGGTGTCGCAGGACGAGTGGTAGCAGCGGTCGAAGGCCTGGCCGGAGGTACCGCCCCACTTGGCGACCTGCGCGGCGGTCTTCGTACGGCTCGCCCCCGTGAAGAGCCCGCCGACGGGCACGCCGGCGCTCTTGAACGGCGCGTGGTCGGAGCGGCCGTCGCCCTCGGTCTCGATCTCGGTCGCGACGCCGATCCCCGCGAAGTAGTCCTTGAAGGTCTGTTCGATGACGGGGTTGTCGTCGTAGACGAAGTACCCGGGGTTCGGCGAGCCGATCATGTCGAAGTTGAGGTAGCCGCTGATGCGGGCCCGGTTCGCGGCGGAGAGGTTGTTGACGTAGTAGCGGGACCCGACGAGGCCCAGCTCCTCGGCGCCCCACCAGGCGAACCGCAGATGCTTCGTGGGCTGGTAGTTCGTGCGCGCCACGGCCAGCGCGGCCTCCAGCACGGCGGCGGACCCGCTCCCGTTGTCGTTGATGCCCGCGCCCGAGGAGACACTGTCCAGGTGTGAACCGGCCATGACAACCTGATTCGCGTCGCCGCCGGGCCAGTCCGCGATCAGGTTGTAGCCGGTGCGCCCGCCGGAGGTGAAGGACTGCACGGTCGTGGTGAAGCCCACCGCGTCGAGCTTGCCCTTCACGTAGTTCAGTGACGCGAGGTAGCCGGCCCGGCCGTGCGCTCTGTTGCCGCCGTTGGCGGCGGCGATGGACTGGAACTGGGTCAGGTGGGCCTTGACGTTGGCCACGGGCAGGTCCGGTGCCGCGGCGATCGTCGCGGAGGGAGCGGCGGGAGCGGTGTCCGCCCGGTCGGGGGCGGGGGCCGCCCCCGCTATGGAACCGGTGGTGAACAGCGTGGCCACCGTGACGGCGGCGGCGACGGCGGCACGTCCCGTGACTGGAACGGAGAGCTTCATAGTGGGGGGCTCCGAATTCCATGGGTCCGCCCCGGACGACACTGTTGATGTGTCCATGGCAAACCCGGTGAATGAGGTGCCTGGATGGTGCGGTCGGGACTGACTCTCCGTCAAGGGTGCTATTTGGCCAGCGGGGTTCGCGCCTCGACGGCCTCCGGGGCGACGCTCAGCTCCTCCAGCCGCCTCCGCGCCGTCCGGGCCGTCCGCAGCGCGTCCCACGTCAGCAGGGACAGTGCCAGCCACACCAGCGCGAAGCCCGCCCACCGCTCGGGCGGCATGGCCTCACCGAAGTAGAGGACGCCCAGCAGGAACTGGAACACCGGCGCCAGATACTGCAGCAGCCCCAGCGTGGACAGGGGCACCCGGATCGCGGCCGCCCCGAAGCAGACCAGCGGCAGGGCGGTCACCAGTCCGGTCGCGGCGAGCAGCAGCGCGTGCCCCGTCCCCTCCGGGCCGAAGGTGGCCTGCCCGCGCGATCCCAGCCACAGCAGAAAGGCCAGCGCGGGCAGGAACTGGACCGCGGTCTCGGCGGCGAGCGACTCCACGCCGCCGAGGTTGACCTTCTTCTTCACCAGCCCGTACGTGGCGAAGGAGAAGGCGAGGCAGAGGGAGATCCACGGCGGCCGTCCGTAGCCGATCGTGAGGACGAGGACCGCCGCGAAGCCCACACCGACCGCCGTCCACTGCACGGGCCGCAGCCGTTCCTTCAGCAGCAGGACGCCGATGGCGATGGTGACGAGCGGGTTGATGAAGTACCCGAGGGAGGCCTCGACGACCTGGTGGGCGTTGACGGCCCAGATGTAGACGCCCCAGTTGACGGTGATCGTGGCCGCCGCGACCGTGATCAGCCCGAGCCTGCGCGGCTGTCGCAGCAGCTCGCCGGCCCAGGACCAGCGCCGCAGCACCAGCAGCACGACAGCGACGACCGCGAGGGACCAGACCATGCGGTGGGCGAGGATCTCCAGCGCGCCGGAGGGCTTCAGCAGGGGCCAGAAGAGCGGGACGAGCCCCCACATCCCGTACGCGGCGAAGCCGTTCAGCAGCCCTATCCGGTGTTCGCCCCTCGACTGCGCCGCCACGGCCCCTCCTCCTCGCCCGGCCGCACCGCCGCGACCCCGAACCCTCGGTCTCCCGAAGGTAACGCCGAGCACCCCCAGCTGTCATGCCCGTATCGGGATACGGTCATGACAGCCGGGGGTGGGTGCCCGGAGGGGGAGTCCGGGGGGTCGGCCGGGGCGCGCGGCCCGGGGTGCGGAGGCTCAGCCCCGGCCGGTCACGCCTTCAGCGCCGCCGTGATCGACTCCTCGATCGGCGTGGTCGGGCGGCCGATCAGGCGGGAGAGGTCGCCGGAGGAGACGACCAGCTCGCCCTTGGCGGCGGCCGCGTCGACGCCCGCGAGGATCTCGGCGAGGAACCCGGGGAGCCCGGCGCCGGTCAGGATGCCGGTGAGCACCTCGACGGGGACGGGGTTGTTCGCTATCTCCTTGCCGGTCTGCTTGCTCAGCTCGGCCGCGTACTCGCCGAAGCTCCACGCGGTGTCGCCGCCCAGCTCGTAGGTCTGGTTCTCGTGGCCCTCGCCGGTCAGCACGGCGACGGCGGCGGCCGCGTAGTCGGCGCGGGCCGCGGAGGAGACCCGGCCCTCGCCGGCGGCGTGGGTGACGGCGTTGTACTCCAGCACGGGTGCGAGCTGCTCGGTGTAGTTCTCGTTGTACCAGCCGTTGCGCAGCAGGGTGTACGGCAGCCCGGAGGCGAGCAGTGCCTTCTCGGTGGCCCGGTGGTCGTCGGCGAGCGCGGCCTTCAGGCTGCCCGGAGCGCTGGTGTACGCGAGGAGCGCCACGCCCGCGGCCTTGGCGGCGTCGATCACGACCTTGTGCTGGCCCACCCGGTCGCCGCCGAGCTCGCTGCCGGAGATCAGCAGCACCTTGTCACCGGCGGCGAACACGCCGTCGAAGGTCTCGGGGGCGCTGTAGTCGGCCACGGCGATCTTCACGCCGCGCGCCGCGAATCCGGCGGCCTTCTCCTCGCTGCGGACGACGGCCGTGATCTGCTCGGCCGGTACCTTCTCCAGCAGGCCCTCGATGACGAATGTGCCGAGGTGGCCGGTGGCTCCGGTGACGACGATGCTCATGGTGAAACTCCTCCAGGGGGGCGGGTGCGTCACTCACCCTAGGGGGTGCACTAACTCTTCGAAAGTACCCACTTTGAAGTAAGGTACTGGCATGGCCGTAAGCAAGGTGTCACCGCAGCCCGTGAACACGTCCGAGACGGGCGTCGAGGGGATGTGCCCCTATCGCCTCGTCCTGGAGCACGTCACCAGCCGCTGGGGCGTCCTCGTCCTGATCGAGCTGCTGGAGCGGCCGTACCGCTTCAGCGAGCTGCGCCGGGCCATCGGCCGGGTCAGCGAGAAGATGCTCACCCAGACCCTGCAGACCCTGGAGCGCGACGGCCTCGTCCACCGCGACGCCAAGCCCGTCATCCCGCCCCGCGTCGACTACTCCCTCACCGACCTCGGCCGCGAGGCCGCCGAACAGGTGCGCGCCCTGGCGGGTTGGACGAAGGACCGCATGGACGAGGTGGAGCGGGCCCGGCGGGCGTACGACGAGGCCCGGGGCTGATCCTGCCCCGGGCCTCGTCGCTCCGTCGTCGTCCTCGGTGGTCGGCCGCGGCTCAGCCGACCACCGTCCAGGTGTCCCCGCCGGCCAGCAGCGCCGAGAGGTCGCCCTTGCCGAACCGGTCGACGGCCGAGTCGAGCTGGTCGGCCATCTGCGTGTCGTAGACGGGCCGTTCGACGGACCGCAGGACACCGATCGGGGTGTGGTGCAGGGTGTCCGGATCGGCCAGCCGCGACAGTGCGAACGCGGTGGTGGGCGACTCCGCGTGCGCGTCGTGGACCAGGATCCGGGACTCGTTCTCCGCGGTCACGGTGACCACCTTCAGATCACCGGTCACCTCGTCCCGCACGACGCCCCGGCCCCCGTCCGCCCCGAAGCGGATCGGCTCGCCGTGCACCAGCCGGATCACGGCCTCCTCGGCCTGCTGCCGGTCCTTGAGGACCTCGAAGGCGCCGTCGTTGAAGATGTTGCAGTTCTGGTAGATCTCGACGAGCGCCGTGCCCGGATGGGCTGCGGCCTGCCGCAGCACCTCCGTCAGATGCTTGCGGTCGGAGTCCACGGTCCGCGCCACGAACGACGCCTCCGCCCCGAGCGCCAGCGACACCGGGTTGAACGGCGCGTCCAGCGATCCCATCGGCGTCGACTTGGTGATCTTCCCGACCTCCGACGTGGGGGAGTACTGCCCCTTCGTCAGACCGTAGATCCGGTTGTTGAAGAGCAGGATCTTCAGATTCACATTGCGCCGCAGGGCATGGATCAGGTGGTTTCCGCCGATGGAGAGCGCGTCCCCGTCTCCGGTCACCACCCAGACGGACAGATCACGCCGCGAGGTGGCGAGCCCGGTCGCGATCGCCGGCGCCCGCCCGTGGATGGAGTGCATCCCGTAGGTGTCCATGTAGTACGGGAAGCGCGAGGAGCAGCCGATGCCCGAGACGAAGACGATGTTCTCCCTGGCCAGACCCAGTTCGGGCATGAAGCCCTGGACGGCCGCGAGGATCGCGTAGTCACCGCAGCCGGGGCACCAGCGCACTTCCTGGTCGGACTTGAAGTCCTTCATGGACTGCCGGGCCGTGGCCTTGGGCACGAGGGAGAGCGCCTCGATCGTGCCGCCCGTACCCGCGGTCTCCGTGGACCTCTCAGCCATCGATCGCCTCCTTGAGAGCCGTGGCGAGCTGCTCCGCCTTGAACGGCATGCCGTTCACCTGGTTGTACGAGTGGGCGTCGACCAGGTACTTCGCCCGGACCAGCGTGGCGAGCTGCCCGAGGTTCATCTCGGGGATCACCACCTTGTCGTAATGCCGCAGCACCGCACCGAGATTCCGCGGGAAGGGGTTGAGGTGCCGCAGATGGGCCTGCGCGATGGACTCCCCGGCCGTACGCAGCCGCCGTACCGCCGCCGTGATCGGCCCGTACGTCGATCCCCAGCCCAGCACCAGCGTGCGCGCCTCGTGCGGATCGTCGACCTCGACGTCGGGCACGTCGATCCCGTCGATCTTCGCCTGCCGGGTGCGCACCATGAAGTCGTGGTTGGCCGGGTCGTAGGAGATGTTGCCCGTGCCGTCCTGCTTCTCGATGCCGCCGATCCGGTGTTCCAGCCCCGGCGTCCCCGGCACGGCCCACGGCCGGGCCAGGGTCTGCGGGTCGCGCTTGTACGGCCAGAAGACCTCGGTGCCGTCGTCGAGCGTGTGGTTGGGCCCCTGGGTGAACTGCACGGTGAGGTCCGGCAGTTCGTCGAGCTCGGGGATGCGCCAGGGCTCGCTGCCGTTGGCCAGGTAGCCGTCCGACAGCAGGAACACGGGCGTGCGGTACGTCAGCGCGATCCGGGCGGCCTCCAGGGCCGCGTCGAAACAGTCGGCCGGGGTGCGCGGCGCGACCACCGGCACCGGGGCCTCGCCGTTGCGCCCGTACATGGCCTGGAGCAGATCGGCCTGCTCGGTCTTGGTCGGCAGCCCGGTGGACGGGCCGCCGCGCTGGATGTCGACGACGAGGAGCGGCAGTTCGAGCGAGACGGCGAGCCCGATGGTCTCCGACTTCAGCGCCACACCCGGCCCGGAGGTCGTCGTGACCGCGAGGGACCCCCCGAAAGCGGCCCCCAGCGCGGCCCCGATGCCCGCGATCTCGTCCTCCGCCTGGAAGGTCCGCACACCGAAGTTCTTGTGCCGGCTCAGCTCGTGCAGGATGTCCGAGGCCGGGGTGATCGGGTACGAGCCCAGGTAGAGCGGCAGATCCGCCTGCCGCGAGGCCGCGATCAGCCCGTACGACAGGGCCAGGTTCCCGGAGATGTTCCGGTACGTCCCCACCGGGAACGCCTGGGTCGCCGGGGCGATCTCGTAACTGACCGCGAAGTCCTCGGTGGTCTCCCCGAAGTTCCAGCCCGCGCGGAAGGCGGCGAGGTTGGCGGCCGCGATGGCCGGCTTCTTGGCGAACTTGGCCGCCAGGAACTTCTCCGTGCCCTCGGTCGGCCGGTGGTACATCCATGACAGGAGGCCGAGCGCGAACATGTTCTTGCTGCGCTCGGCCTCCTTGCGACTGAGGTCGAATTCCTTGAGTGCCTCGACGGTGAGGGTGGTCAGCGGCACCGGATGGAGGCTGTACCCGTCCAGCGAACCGTCCTCCAGCGGGCTGGTCGCGTACCCGACCTTCTGCATCGCCCGTTTGGTGAACTCGTCCGTGTTGACGATGACCTCCGCGCCGCGCGGCACGTCCCCGATGTTCGCCTTGAGAGCGGCCGGGTTCATCGCGACGAGCACATTGGGCGCGTCACCCGGGGTGAGGATGTCGTGGTCGGCGAAGTGCAGCTGGAAGCTGGAGACGCCCGGCAGGGTGCCGGCGGGGGCGCGGATCTCGGCGGGGAAGTTCGGCAGGGTGGAGAGGTCGTTGCCGAAGGTGGCGGTCTCGGAGGTGAAGCGGTCGCCGGTGAGCTGCATACCGTCACCGGAGTCCCCGGCGAACCGAATGATCACCCGATCGAGTCGACGGACGTCCTTCGTTCCCGCCGGATTGCGCTGTTCCCTCAGTTCTCCCAGAGCGGACTCGTCGGCCTGCTCCGCTGGGCTGCTGACCTGGCTGGTCACTGAACTGGACCTCCCTTGAGGCGGCTGTCCGGGAACGGCCGTCCCGCCGACCCTCCCAAGACCAACCCTACGTCGGGGAGGCTGGAGGATGCCTCGATCGCCCCATCTGACACGGTGTCAGACAATCATGAATTCAGATAGGTGAGCACCGCCAGAACCCGGCGGTGGTCCCCGTCGCTCGGGGACAGCCCGAGCTTCAGGAAGATATTGCTGACGTGCTTCTCGACGGCCCCGTCGCTGACGACCAGCTGCCGGGCGATCGCCGAGTTGGTCCGCCCCTCCGCCATCAGCCCCAGCACCTCACGCTCCCGAGGGGTGAGCCCCGTGAGCACGTCCTGCTTCCGGCTCCGCCCGAGCAACTGCGCGACCACCTCCGGGTCCAGCGCCGTACCGCCCCGCGCCACCCGCACCACGGCGTCGACGAACTCCCGTACCTCGGCCACCCGGTCCTTCAGCAGGTACCCGACGCCACGACTGGACCCCGCGAGCAACTCGGTGGCGTACCGCTCCTCCACGTACTGCGACAGCACGAGCACGCCCAGCTCCGGATGCGACTTCCGCAGCTGTACGGCGGCCCGCACGCCCTCGTCGGTGTGGGTCGGCGGCATCCGCACATCCGCGACGACCACGTCGGGGAGGTCCCCCTGCGCCGCGAACTCGGTGATCGTCTTGATCAGGGCGTTCCCGTCCCCGACCCCCGCGACGACATCGTGCCCCCGGTCGGTCAGCAGGCGCGTCAGCCCCTCTCGCAACAGCACCGAATCCTCGGCGATGACCACCCGCACCCTGTCCTCCACGCCTGTTTCCCCCCACTGCACCCCGCACTGCACCCGCAGTGCGACAGCCCCCAGCATTCCAGCATCGGAACGCCCGGGATCGGCTCCGGTGAGAAAACAGGGGTAGGAAACGCGCACGCCGGGATGAAAAGCAAGGGGCGTAGCCCCTGCTTCCCAGGGGCGCGGGGAACTGCGCGAGAAGCCCCACGCACCCGCACCCACCCACGGCGACAAACCACCCACGGCCCCGCAGGGAGTCGCTCAGGCCGCCCGCCAGGGCAGCTCCGCCGTCACCCGGGTCGGGCCGCCGGTCGGCGAGTCGACGACCAGGATGCCGTCGACCGCGCCGATCCGCTCGGCGAGCCCCGCCAGCCCCGAACCGCCCCCCGTGGCGGCGCCGCCGACGCCGTCGTCCATGACCTGGAGCATCAGCCGGTTCTCGACCCTCCAGACGTCCACGGTCGCCCGCGAGGCCCCCGCGTGCTTGCTGACGTTCTGCAGCAGCTCGGACACGGTGAAGTACGCGATGCCCTCGATCGCCGGCACCGGTCGCGCCGGCAGGTCCACCTCCACCACCACCGGCACCGCGCACCGCGAGGCGACCGCCGACAGCGCCGCGTCGAGGCCCCGGTCGGTCAGCACCGCGGGATGGATCCCCCGCGCCAGATCCCGCAGCTCCCGCAGCGCCGTCTTGACCTCCCCGTGGGCCGAGTCGACCATCACCGCCGCCGCCCGCGGGTCCTCCGCCAGCTTCTCCTTCGCCAGCCCCAGATCCATCGCCAGCGCCACCAGCCGGGCCTGCGCCCCGTCGTGCAGATCCCGCTCGATCCGCCGCAGATCGGCCGCCGCCGTGTCGACCACGACCCCACGATCCGACTCCAGCTCGACGACCCGCGCCCCCAGCCGCGACGGCCCCAGCAGCGTGACCACCATGCCCCGGTCGACCATGGTCAGACCCCGCACGATCCACGGCGTGGCCATCGTGAAGAGCAGCCCCACCAGCGCGGTCACGGTCACCTCGAACGGATTGTCCAGATACACGGAGTGCGTCTCGTCCCCGTAGAGCTGCAGCCCGTCCTGCCCGACCCACACGGGGAACACCCAGAACCACAGCGGATACGTCAGTGCTGCCCACCCGTACGTCCAGAAGGTCACCGCCACCACGAACGAGAACACCGACCACGGGAACTGCGCGACCGCGTACAGCAACTGCCGCCACGACGACCCGCTGCGCAGCACGGCGCCCATCCACGCCATCGCCCCGCGCCCCCTCGTCCGCAGCGGCTCCGGCGCGGCCACCTCCACCCCGAGCAGCGCCCGCGCCCGCGCCCGCTCCATCGCGCCGAACCCCCGGCACCCGGCCAGCCCCGCCGCCAGCACCGGCACCCCGAGGAACGTGATCAGCAGCCCGGCACCGACCGACACCATCGTCACGGCGTACGTGAACAGCAGGATCCCGACCGGCAGCCCCAGCAGCACGTACCCGAACTCCCGCCAGCTGCGCGCCTCGAACGGCGCCCGCAGCCCGGCCGGCATCCGATGCCGCCGCTCCTCGCCCCAACCCCCGTACCCGTGTCCGTGCCCGTACTCCGTGGCCATGACGTCGCCCGCCTCCGCTGATCCCGCACTCCCGATGTCGTACCCCTACCTTGCTGGCCCCCGCCCGACGGGACCATGGAGCGGGTCGGCGTCTCGGTAGGGGGGTTTTCCCCACCCTGCTTCTCAGGGGCGCGGGGAACTGCGCGAGAAGCCCCAAGCACCCGCACCGGGACCCGCATCGCACCAGCACCCGCACCCGCACCGGGCCCTGCACCCGCACCGGCACTCGCACCCGCACCGGCGCCCGCACCCGGACCCGCACCGGGCCCCGCGCCGGCACCCGCACCCGCACCCGCACCCGCACCCGCGCACGCCGGAGGGGCGCCTACGACGAGTAGGCGCCCCTCCCCACCGCTGCGCGCGCTACCGCCCCCGCCAGGGCAGCTCCGCGGTCACCGTCGTCGGCCCACCCACCGGCGACTCGATCACGAACAACCCGTCGACCGCGTCGAGCCGCTCCGCCAGCCCGGCGATCCCGCTCCCCCCGTCGAGCCGCGCACCCCCACGCCCGTCGTCCCACACCTGGATCAACAGCCGCTCGTCGGACCGCCACACGTCCACCGCCGCGGCCTTCGCCCCGCTGTGCTTGCTGACGTTCTGCAACAGCTCCGAGACCGTGAAGTACGCGATCCCCTCGATCGCCGCGGCGGGCCGCGCGGGCAGATCCACGGTCACCTTCACCGGCGCCGTACACCGCGAGGCGACCGCGGACAGTGCCGCGTCGAGGCCCCGGTCGGTCAGCACCGCCGGATGGATCCCCCGCGCCAGGTCCCGCAGCTCCTGCAGCGCCAGCTTCACCTCGCCGTGCGCCTCCTCCACCATCGTGGCGGCCGCGTCGGGATCCTCCAGCAACTTCTCCTTCGCGAGCCCGAGCCCCATCGCCAGATTCACCAGCCGGGCCTGCGCCCCGTCGTGCAGGTCCCGCTCGATCCGCCGCAGATCGGCCGCGGCCGTATCGACGACGACCCCCCGATCGGACTCCAACTCGGCGATCCGCCGCTCCAGTTCGTCGGACGGCGACAACAGCGACCGCACCATCACCCGGTCCACGTTCGTCAGCCCCCGCACGATGTACGGCAGCACCGGCCACGCCACGAACAACCCCGTCAGAGTGATGACGAACGTCGCGACGGCCCACGGCATCCGGATCAGCTCGTACAGCATCGAACGCCAGCCGACCGGATCCTTCACGCTCATCCACACCTGCGCGATGAAGCCCTCGTCGGCCCGCCGCCCGCTCCCACGGAACGGCAGCGGACTCGGCTCGTCCACCCGCACCCGCAGCAACGCCCGCGCCCGCATCCGCTCCAGCCGCCCCAACTGCCTGGCGCCCATCAGGGCGGCGGCGAGCAGCGGAAAACCGATCACCGTCAGTGTCAGGAAGGCGCTGGTGAACAGCACCGTCGTCACGTACACGAACCCGAGCAGCGCGAACGGCAGATTCGCCAGCAGATGCGCGATCTCCCGCCAGGTCTGCCCGCCGAACGCGAACCGCGCGGGCGGCAGCGGATCGGAGGGCGTGTGACTGGAGGGCAGCGGACGGCCGTGCGGCCGTCCGGAGCCGGTCGGAGAGGAGAGGGGTTCGGTCATGCCCACCAGCCTGCCCGCCCGCTCACGCCCCGCGCCATGAGGCGGACCGCCCCGGCCGCCCTGGGGAAAACCCCACCCCGTTCCATTCCCGCCCCCTCCCGACCCGATCACGGCGGCACTCGGGCGTGCCGACCTGTGACGGGCTGCTTACGCTCTCTTTAGCAGGGCCTAGACTCCCGTGCGTACAGATCGTCGAACAGCGAAGTACGTACGGCGTCCCACATCCCGTACGTACGTATCGCCAGGCCAGGGAGCGAGGGACGGACGTGCCGGAACCGACCGTCGCCGTAGCGGCAGAGCCGAGCGTCGCCGTAGCGGCGGACTACTTCCAGTCCTACTCGGTGGTCGGACTGCTCGCCGCCGTGGGCGTGCTCTTCGTCGCCGTCGCCTTCGGCGCGGGACGCCTGCTGCGCCCCGAGGTCCCCACCCGGGAGAAGCTCCTGACGTACGAGTGTGGCGTCGACCCCGTCGGCGAGGGCTGGGCCCACACCCAGGTCCGCTACTACGTCTACGCCTTCCTCTACGTCATCTTCGCCATCGACTCGATCTTCCTCTTCCCCTGGGCGACGGTCTTCGCCGACCCCGGCTACGGCGCGACCACCCTCGTCGAGATGTTCGTCTTCCTCGGATTCCTCGCCGTGGGCCTGCTCTACGCATACAAGAAGGGCGTCCTGACATGGACGTGACGCCAGAAGTGAACCCGCCGGAGCCGGGTGCCGCGCAGCCGGTCCTCCTCCCGGAGCCGAAGCGGCTGGGCGCGCTCGCCCGCCTCGCCCCCGAGCCGATGAAGGTGATCCTGAACTGGGGCCGCCGCTACTCGCTCTGGGTCTTCAACTTCGGTCTCGCCTGCTGCGCGATCGAGTTCATCGCCGCGTCCATGGCCCGCCACGACTTCATCCGCCTCGGCGTCATCCCGTTCGCCCCCGGCCCGCGCCAGGCGGACCTCATGGTCGTCTCGGGCACGGTGACGGACAAGATGGCCCCGGCCGTGAAGCGCCTTTACGAGCAGATGCCCGAGCCGAAGTACGTCATCTCCTTCGGCGCCTGCTCGAACTGCGGCGGCCCCTACTGGGACTCCTACTCCGTCACCAAGGGCGTCGACCAGATCATCCCGGTCGACGTCTACGTCCCCGGCTGCCCGCCCCGCCCCGAGGCCCTCCTCCAAGGCATCCTGAAACTCCAGGAGAAGATCGCCAGGGAATCCCTCGGCGAGCGCTACGGCACGGCCCCCCGCCCGTCGACGGCGGCACTGCAGAGCGCGCTGGTGCAGCCACCGACGACGACCGAGGCGCGAGCGGGGGACAAGTGACCGGCTGGCTGCCCACCCCCGTCGAGGAACTCTTCGGCCCCGAGGCCACGGCCGAGGAGTCCTACGACGTCCTCACCGTGGACGTCCCGCCCGCATCATGGACCGAGGCGCTGCGCACGGCCCACTCCACCCTGGGCTGCACGTACTTCGACTGGTTGAGCGCGGTGGACGAGCCGGGCACGGGCTTCCGCGTCGCGGCCCACGTGGTGGCCCTGGCCCCGGTCCGACGCCTCCTGCTGCGCACCACGGTCCCCCACTCCGACCCGCTCCTGCCGACCGCCGTCGACGTCTACGCCGGCGCGGCCTGGCACGAACGCGAGACGCACGAAATGTTCGGCGTCCGCTTCGAGGGCCACCCCGCCCTGGACCACCTCCTCCTCCCGGAGAACTTCGAGGGCCACCCCCTCCGCAAGGACTTCGTCCTGGCCGCCCGGGTGGCCAAGGCCTGGCCCGGGGCGAAGGAGCCGGGGGAGTCCGCGGCAGGTGCGGCCCATGGCGGCCCCAGGCGCCGCCAGATGCTCCCTCCCGGCGTCCCCGACCCCAACGAGTGGGGTCCCCTCAAGGGCCAGCTCCCCCCGGCCCCGGCCCGCCCCGCCCGAGGCGCGACCGCCGACCGCCCGACTCGCCGCACCCGCTCGGCAACATCAGGCTCAGCGAGCCAGCCTGCCTCCGGGCCCACTTCCGAATCCCCGACCACCTCTCCACCCACGCCACCGCGCCGGGCGCGCTCGACGGCGGACGGTTCGACAAGCCAGCCTGCCTCCGGGCCGGCTTCGGACGCTCCGTCCACGTCCGCGTCGACGCCGCCGCGTCGGGCGGGTTCGGCGGCGGATGGTTCGGCGAGCCAGTCGGCGGCTGGGTCGGCTTCGGATGCTCCGGTCGGTTCTGCGTCGACGCCGCTGCGTCGGGGTCGTTCGGCGGCGGACGGTTCGGCGAGCCAGTCGGCATCCGGCGCGACCTCCGACGCGCCGGAGAGCCCCACACGCCCGCGCCGCGCCCGCACCGCGTCGGAGGGCTCGACGAGTCAGCGCGCCACCCCCGCCCCCTCGCCCCAGCCACGCCGCACCTCGGGCAGCCCGGACGCCCCCTGGCACCACGCCCGCCCGGCTTTCGACACTCCCACGACGGAGCCGGAGGCGACTGCGGGAGCAGGGCCGGAGGCGCAGCCGAAGCCCGAGACCGGGCGGGAGCCCGCGCCGGAGTCACAGTCCGCGCCGGAGCCGGAGCCGGAGTCGCAGTCCGCGCCCGCGCCGCAGCCCACGTTGAAGCCGAAGCCGAAGCCGGCGACCGGGCTGGAGACCGGGCCAAAGCCCGAGCCGGAGTCAGGTGCGGAGCCGACGCCCGCGCTCGCGCCGTCCCCCGAGCCGGAGCCGGAGCCGGAGCCGCAGCACGAGCCGGAGCCCGAGCGGGAGTCAGGTGCGGAGCCAACGCCCGCGCCCGCGCCGTCCCCCGAGCCGAACCCGGAGCCGCAGCCCCAGCCGAAGCCCGAGCCGAAGTCAGGTGCGGAGCCGAAGGCTGCGCCCGCACCGCCCAGCGACCCCGACCCCGACGGAACGCCCGCCGAGCCCACCCCCGCCGAGCCCGACCCCGAACCCCCCACCGGAGGCACGCAGTGAACGACGCTCTGGACGTCGCCCTGCGACTCCTCATCGTCTTCGTCGTCTTTCTGACCTTCCCCTTGATCATCGGCCAGACCGAACACAAGGTGATGGCCCACATGCAGGGCCGCCTCGGCCCCATGTACGCCGGCGGCTTCCACGGCTGGGCCCAACTCGTCGCGGACGGCGTCAAGTTCGCCCAGAAGGAAGACGTCGTCCCGGCCGGGGCGGACCGCCGGGTCTTCCAACTCGCCCCGGCCGTCGCCCTCCTCCCCTACCTCCTCGTCCTCCTCGCCATCCCGATCGGCCCGGGCGAGGGTGCCGTCGGCGAGGTCATCGACGCGGGCGTCTTCTTCGTCCTCGCCGTGATGGGCGTGGGCGTCCTCGGCTCACTGATGGCCGGCTGGGCCTCCGCCAACAAGTTCTCCCTCCTCGGCGGCCTGCGCACCGCCGCCCAGCTGCTCGCCTACGAACTCCCGATGCTGCTCACGGCGGCCTCCGTGGCGATGGCGGCCGGCACGGTCTCCCTCGTCGGCATCGTCGACGCCTTCGAGTGGTGGTGGCTGCCCTGGCAGATCGTCGGCGCGATCGTCTTCTTCGTCGCCGGCCTCGCCGAACTCCAGCGCCCGCCCTTCGACATGCCCGTCGCCGACTCGGAGATCATCTTCGGCGCCTACACCGAGTACACCGGCCTCCGCTTCGCCCTGTTCCTCCTCGCCGAGTACGCCGGCATCGTCGTCCTGTGCGGTCTGACCACCGTCCTCTTCCTCGGTGGCTGGCACGGCCCGTGGGGCGCCGAGGGCCTCGGCTGGGTCTGGACCCTCCTGAAGGCCGCCGTCCTCGCCTTCGTCGTCATCTGGCTCCGCGTGACCTACCCCCGCCTGCGCGAGGACCAGCTCCAGAAGCTCTCCTGGACCCTCCTCGTCCCCCTCTCCCTCGCCCAGATCGCCCTCACCGGCACCATCAAGGTGGTGTTCCTCTGATGTCCCGCCCGTCGCCAGACCACCACCCCGCAACGACGCCCTCCGGGCGGCCCCGTCCGTCGATCCCTGGCTCCGGCCTCGCCAAGGGCCTGGCCGTCACCCTGCGCACGATGACGCGCAAGACCGTCACCGAGCAGTACCCGGACGTGCAGCCGGAGCTTCCGCCCCGCACCCGTGGCGTCATCGGGCTCTTCGAGGAGAACTGCACGGTCTGCATGCTGTGCGCCCGCGAGTGCCCGGACTGGTGCATCTACATCGACTCCCACAAGGAGACGGTCCCGCCCGCCGCCCCCGGCGGCCGCGAGCGCAGCCGCAACGTCCTGGACCGTTTCGCCATCGACTTCTCCCTCTGCATGTACTGCGGTATCTGCATCGAGGTCTGCCCCTTCGACGCCCTCTTCTGGTCCCCGGAGTTCGAGTACGCGGAGACCGACATCCACGAACTCACCCACGAACGCGACAAGCTCCGCGAGTGGATGTGGACCGTCCCCTCGCCACCGGCCCTCGACCCGGCCGCCGAGGAACCCAAGGAAGTGACCGCCGCCCGCAAGACAGCCGAGAAGCTCGCGGCCGCCCAGGCCGAACCGGCCGACACCGAGGGAGAAGCCACATGACCCTCACCCGGGCACCTCACAGCCTCCTCGCCCAGGCACCGCAAGGCTTCCTGTCCCCGACGGGGGTCGAGGTCGCCTTCGTCCTCGTCGGCCTCGTCACCTTCGGCGCCGCGCTCGTCACCGTCACCACCCGGCAGCTCGTGCACGCCGCCCTGTGGCTGGTGGTGGCGCTCGGCGGACTCGCCGTCGAGTACCTTCTGCTCACCGCCGAGTTCATCGCCTGGGTACAGGTGCTCATCTACGTCGGTTCCGTCGTCGTCCTCCTCCTCTTCGGCTTGATGCTCACCAAGGCCCCCATCGGCCGCTCCCCGGACGCCGACTCCGGCAACCGCTGGGCCGCCCTCACGGTGGCCGTCGCCTCGGCCGCCGCCCTCGTCTGGGTCGTCGTCGACGCCTTCCGCACCACCTGGATCGACCTGGACGGCCCCGCCGCCGGCTCCACCGAGGCCACCGGCGAGAGCCTCTTCCAGAACTGGGTCCTCCCCTTCGAGGCCCTCTCGGTCCTCCTGTTGGCCGCCCTGGTCGGCGCGATCGTCCTCTCCCGCAAGGCGAAAGCGGACACGCCCCCCACGGACAAGGCCCGCGAGACCCCGAAGATCCCGAAAGCCCCCACCGAGCCCACAGCCTCCACCGAGCCAGCGGCCTCCACCGAGCCCACAGCCTCCACCGAGCCAGCGGCCTCCACCGAGCCGAAGGCACCCGCCACACCCACGGCACCCACCGCACTCACCGATTCCACGGCACCCACCGACCCCACGGCACCCACCGACCCCACAGGCCCCGCGTCAGCCAAGGGAGGCGCCCGCTGATGCACCTCGCCTATCCCGTCGTGCTCTCCGCCCTCCTCTTCTGCACGGGCCTGTACGGCGTCCTCGCCCGCCGCAACGCGATCCTCGTCCTGATGTCCGTCGAACTGATGCTCAACGCGGTCAACCTCAACCTCGTCGCCTTCGACGTCTGGCTCAGCAGGACCGCCGAGGAGACCCTGCACTCCGGGCAGGCCCTGACGCTCTTCACGATCACCATCGCCGCCGCCGAGATCGGCATCGGCCTGGCGATCGTCCTCGCGGTCCACCGCAACCGAGGCACCGCGGACATCGACAAGCTCCGCGACACCGCCGAGCACCCCGACGACCCGGACGGCACCCCCGACCCCGACGGCACCCGGAAGCACGGCCTGCCCGGCCGACCCGAGCGGAGCGAGAAGGCTGAGGCCACCGCGTGACCACGACCACCCTCGCCGTCCTCGTCCCCCTCCTCCCGTTCCTCGGCGCCGCCGCCGGCCTGCTCCTCGGCCGCACCGCCCCCGGCTTCGTCCGCCCCCTCGCCGTACTGCCCACCCTGACGGCCTTCGCCCTGGCCGTCCTGGTCGCCGTACGCCAGGGCGGCGACAAGCCCCTCGACGCGGCCACGCAGCTCACCCCGACCGGCTCGGTCCCGATCGACCTCGCCCTGCACATCGACGGCTTCGCCGCCCTCGTGGCCGTCCTGGTCGGCCTGGTCGCCACCTGTGTGCAGATCTACTCGACCGGCTATCTCCGCGACGACCCGCGCTACCCCTCCTACGCCGCCCTCGTCTCCCTCTTCACCTCCGCGATGCTGCTCGTCGTCTACTCCGGCGACCTGATGGTGCTCCTGGTCGGCTGGGAGATCATGGGCATCTGCTCGTACTTCCTGGTCGGCCACTACTGGGAGACCCCGGAGGCCCGCGCCGCCTCCCTGAAGGCCTTCCTGGTCACCAAGCTCGGTGACGTCCCCTTCCTGATCGGTCTGTTCGCCCTCGCCACGGACGCCGGGTCGTTCCGCATCACGCGGATCCTCGCCACCGTCGCCGACGGCGGCCTCGACCACCCCACCCTCGTCGCCCTCCTGCTCCTCGCCGGAGTCGCCGGCAAGTCGGCACAGTTCCCCCTCCACACCTGGCTCCCGGACGCGATGGCGGGCCCCACGCCCGTCTCCGCGCTGATCCACGCCGCGACGATGGTCGCCGCCGGTGTCTACTTCGTCGCCCGTCTCCTCCCGGTCTTCGCCGCCTCCTCGGCGGCCCTGGTCGTCCTCGCCGTCATGGCCGCGCTCACCATGGCGGGCTCGGGGCTCGCCGCACTCGCCCAGGACGACATCAAGCGCGTCCTCGCCTACTCGACCATCGGCCAGCTCGGCTACATGACCGGCGCCCTCGCCGTCGGCGACCGCGGCGCGGCCGTCTTCCACCTCCTCTCGCACGGCGCCTTCAAGGCCCTGCTGTTCCTCGCGGCCGGCGTGATCATCCACGCGTCCGGCACCAACTCCCTGGCCGCCATGTCCCGCATGAGCCATCTGCGCGCCCGCGTCCCCGACGCCTTCTGGACGATGACCGTGGCGCTGCTCGCCCTCGCGGCGATCCCACCCTTCAGCGGCTTCTTCTCCAAGGAGTCCGTCCTCGGAGCCGCCGAGCACGCTGCCACCGGCCACACCCTCACCGGCCCCGTCGAGCACGTCCCGGCCGCCGCCGGCTGGACCGTCCTGGTCGCCGGCCTCCTCACGGCCCTGCTCACCGCCGCCTACGCCGCCCGCCTGTGGCTGCTCGCCTTCCGCGGCCAGGGCACCGACGCCCCCGACCACGGCCGGCAGCCGCTCCCCATGACGGTCGTCCTGTGGGTGCTCGCCGTCCCCTCCCTCGCCCTCGGCAGCCTCGCCTACGGCAGGCTCCCCGACTGGTTCGACGGCGACGACCTGGCCCCCACCCTCACCACGTCCGTCCTCGGCACGGGCGCCGCCCTGATCGGCGCCCTGGCGACGTACGCGGCCTGGCGCTCCGCCAGGGCCCGGGCGGCGCGCGCACCGCTGGGCGCCGTCGCGGCCCACCCCGACGCGGACGCAGCCACCGTCGAGGCGGAGGCCATCGCCAGCCACACCCCCGCCTACGGGGACGTGGCCTCGGCACCCGACCCGGCGGACCCGGGCCGCCTCCTGCTCGGCCCGCTGCACCGCCACGCCGCAGTCGGCTTCCACCTGGACGCCGTCTACTCGGCGCTCTTCGTCCGCCCGGTCCGGGCCGGCGCGAGTCTCGTCCGGTTCCTCGACCGCGAGGTCGTCGACACCTACGTGAGCGGCGCGGGCGCCCTGCCCCGCCTGCTGGGCGCGGCCGTACGCAAGGCCCAGACCGGCAACGTCCAGACCTATGTGAGCGCGCTGCTCGCCGGCACCGTCGTCCTGGTGGTCGCCGCCCTCGTCGTCGCCACGGGAGCGTGAGCAGGCGTGATCGATATCAACGAGTCCGTGATGCAGGTCCTTCTGGCGTTGATCGTCGTCGGGCCGCTCCTCGGCGCCGCCGCCGCTCTGCTGCCGGCTCCGCCCGGACTGAAGGGGAAGTCACCGGAGCAGGCCGTGCTGCGCCACGGGACGACCGTGACCGGCGTGGTCCTCATCGCCGCGATCGTCCTCGCGCTCGGCTTCGACCACGACCAGCCGTCGAAGATGCAGGCGAGCACGGACATCAGCTGGATCCCGGCACTCGACGTGCGCATCCACCTCGGCATCGACGGCATCTCCCTCCCCCTCCTGGTCCTGACCGCGCTGCTGACCTTCCTCTGCGCGCTCTACTCCTACTTCAAGCTGCCCACGGGGCCCTCCCCGAAGGCGTTCGTCGCGCTCCTGCTCGTCCTGGAGTCCGGCACCCTCGCGACCTTCGCCGTCCTCGATCTGCTGCTGTTCTTCCTCGCGTTCGAGATGGTGCTCATCCCGATGTACTTCCTCATCGCCCGCTGGGGCGGTGAGCAACGCACCCGGGCCGCCTGGAAGTTCATCCTCTACACCCTGCTCGGTTCCGTGGTCATGCTGCTCGGCCTGCTCCTGATCGGACTCAGGGCGGGCACATTCGACATGGTGGCACTCGCCACTGACAGTCACCCCGCGCTGACCGCATCCGTGCAGGTCATCGCCGTTCTGTCGATCGGGATCGGACTCGCGGTCAAGACCCCGATGTGGCCGCTGCACAGCTGGCTGCCGGACGCCCACACCGCCGCCCCGACCGTCGGTTCGGTCCTGCTGGCCGGCGTCCTGCTGAAGATGGGCACGTACGGGTTCGTGCGGATCCTGCTGCCGATCACACCCGACGGGTTCCGCACCTTCGCGCCGTACCTCGCCGCCTTCGCGGTCGTCGGCATCATCTACGGTTCCCTCGCCTGCCTCGCCCTCGCCCGGCAGGGCGCCAAGGGCGACCTCAAGCGCCTGATCGCGTACTCCTCCGTCGGCCACATGGGCTTCGTGCTCCTCGGCATCGCCACGATGACCCCGACCGGCGTGAACGGCGCGCTCTTCGCCAACATCGCCCACGGCCTCATCACCGGTCTGCTGTTCTTCCTGGTCGGCGCGTTGAAGGACCGCACGGGCACCACCGACCTCGACACCCTCGCGCAGGAGACCGGCGCCGCCCTCTACGGCAGGGCCCCCCGCCTAGGCGGCCTGCTGGCCTTCGCCGCCGTCGCCTCCCTGGGCCTCCCCGGACTCGCCGGGTTCTGGGGCGAGATGCTGGCCCTGTTCGGCGCGTTCGAGCCCGCCGAGGGCCTCAGCCGCCCGGCCTTCCTCACCTTCATGACGATCGCCGCGTTCGGCACGCTCCTCACCGCCGCGTACCTGCTGATCGTGGTCCGCCGCGTCTGCATGGGCGCCGTCCCCAAGGAACCACAGCAGGGGGCGCGACTCGCGGACGTACAGACGTACGAGTTCGCGGCCTGGACCCCGCTCGTCGCCCTCACCGTCCTCGCCGGCCTCTGGCCCGCGGCCCTCCTCGGTCTGACCGACCCGGCCGTGCAGCAGCTCCTCGCAGGAGGCACCCGTTGAGCCCCTTGGCCCAGCCGCCGGTCCAGGCCCAGACCCACGACCTGCCCCAGACCCTGGCCGAGTCGGTCGTCCAGTCCGTCGACTGGCTCGCGATCGCGCCGCCCACCGTCGCGGCCGTCGTGGGCCTCGCGGTGCTCGTCGCCGACCTCTTCACGGACGACCGCAGGAAGGCCCTGCTCGGCTGGGCCTCCGTCGCGGGCCTCGCCGTCTCCCTGCTGGCCCTCGTGCCCCTCCTGGACGCCGACCGCGCCACCTTCTGCCTGACCGGTGACCCGGACGTGTGCAGCTACACCGCCGACCGGTTCACCCTCGTCGTCCAGTTCCTCGTCCTCGGCGGCGCCCTCCTCGCCGCCCTGCTGTCCATGACGGCCCTGAAGGACGACCGGAAGAACCTCCCCGAAGGGGAGTTCTGGTTCCTGCTGCTGTCGTCCGCGGCGGGAGCCGCGCTCCTGCCCGCCTCGCGCGACCTCGCGACCCTCGTCGTCGCCCTGGAGGTCGCCTCCCTGCCCGCCTTCGCCCTCGTCGGCATCCGACAGGGCGACAGACGGTCCTCCGAGGCGGCTCTGAAGTTCTTCCTGTCGTCCGTGACCGCGACCGCCGTCAGCCTCCTGGGCATCAGCTTCGTCTACGCCACGACAGGAACCCTCTACCTCACCGAGATCGCCGACCGAATCCAGGACGTCGACGGCCAGCTGCACACCCTCACCCAGGCCGGCGTCGTCCTGACCCTCATCGGCTTCGCCTTCAAGACGGCCGCCGTCCCCTTCCACTTCTGGGTCCCCGACACCTATGTGGGCGCGCCCCTGCCCGTCGCCGCCTACCTCTCCGTGGTCGGCAAGGCGGTCGGGTTCTCCGGCCTCATCCTCGTCACCGTCGTCGCCCTCCCGTCGTACGCCGACGTCTGGGGCCCCGCCGTGGCCGTGCTGGCAGCCCTCACCATGACCGTCGGCAACGTCGGCGCGCTCGCACAGCGCTCCACGCGCGCGTACAGCGCGGTCCGGCTGCTCGCCTGGTCCTCCGTCGGCCAGGCCGGCTACCTCCTCGTACCGATCGCGGCGGCGGCGTACGCCGACGACACCGCCGACGCCGAGAAGGCCGTCGGCTCCACCGTCGCCTACGCCCTGATGTACGCCGCCGTGAACCTCGGCGCCTTCGCCGTGGCCGCCCTCGTCGGCCGTACGAAGTCCCTGAACCGGCTGAGCGACTACCGGGGCCTCTACGCGTCGAGCCCACTGTCCGCCCTGCTCCTGGCCTTCTTCCTGCTCTGCCTCGCCGGACTGCCGCCGGGGATCATCGGCCTGTTCGCCAAGGTCACCGTCTTCTCGGCGGCCGTGGACGCGGGCCTCGGCTGGCTCGCCGTCGTGATGGCCGTCAACGTGGTGATCGCCCTCTTCTACTACCTCCAGTGGACGGCCCTGCTGTTCCGCGCCCCGCAGGGCGACACCGGCGGCGCCCCCGAACCGCACCGAGTCCCCGCCCCGCTCACCCTGGCCCTCGCCCTCACCGGAGTCGTCGGCATCGCCCTGTCCGGCGCCCCCCAGCTCGTCCTGCGCTTCGCCGACATCGGCCTCTTCTAGCGCACGCGGGCCTCGCCCTCACCCGCCCGGCCCACCGGCCGGGCCGGGCGCACCAGGGAACTCGCGCTCCCCACCTGGCGTTGACCAGTACGGGAGGGTCCACTGAGTAGTGGAGTCGACAGCAACAGCGAGCAAAGGGTTCCCCTGCCGCACGACCTGGAGGGCGTACCGTGCACCGCCGGCACAACGGGCTCAGGACCGCCGTACTCCTCGGGGGACTGTCCGCACTCATCATCGTCATCGGAAGCCTCTTCGGCCGTACGGGCCTGATCGTCGCGGTCTTCGTCGCCCTCGGCACGAACGCGTACGCGTACTGGAACAGCGACAAGCTGGCTCTACGCGCGATGCGCGCGCGCCCGGTCAGCGAGTTCGAGGCGCCGGCGCTCTACCGCATGGTCCGCGAGCTCTCCATGCAGGCCCGCCAGCCGATGCCGCGCCTGTACATCTCCCCGACGGACGCCCCGAACGCGTTCGCCACCGGCCGCAACCCGCGCAACGCGGCCGTGTGCTGCACCGACGGCATCCTCCGCCTGCTCGACGAGCGCGAACTGCGCGGTGTCATCGGCCACGAGCTGAGCCATGTCTACAACCGCGACATCCTCATCTCGTCGGTCGCCGGCGCCCTCGCCTCCGTGATCATGTTCCTGGTGAACTTCGCCTGGCTGATCCCCATCGGCCGCTCGGACGACGACGACGGCCCCGGCCTCCTCGGCATGCTGCTGATCATGATCCTGGGGCCGCTCGCCGCGTCCCTCATCCAGCTCGCGATCAGCCGCTCCCGGGAGTACGAGGCGGACGCCTCCGGCGCCCAGCTCACCGGTGATCCACTTGCTCTCGCCAGTGCCCTTCGCAAACTGGAAACGGGTACCAAGCAGCTTCCGCTGCCCCCCGAGCCCCGGATCGAGACCGCGAGCCACATGATGATCGCGAACCCCTTCCGGCCCGGCCGGGGATTCTCCAAGATGTTCTCGACCCACCCGCCCATGGCGGAACGCATCGCCCGACTCGAGAAGATGGCAGGTCCCCCGCAGTGAAGACCGTACTGAACATCATCTGGCTGATCCTCAGCGGCTTCTGGCTCTTCCTCGGCTACCTGTTCGCAGGGTTGCTTCTGTGCATCACGATCATCGGCATCCCGTTCGGCATCGCGTCGTTCCGCATCGGCCTCTACGCCCTGTGGCCCTTCGGGTACAGCGCCGTCGAGCGCCGTGACGCGGGAGCGCCCTCCTGCCTGGGCAACGTCCTGTGGCTGATCCTGGCGGGCTGGTGGCTGGCGCTGACCCACATCGTCACCGGCCTCGTCCTGTGCGTCACGATCATCGGCATCCCCTTCGGCATCGCCAACTTCAAGCTCGTCCCGGTCTCGCTGATGCCCCTGGGCCGCGAGATCGTCCGCTCCGACCAGCCATTCGCCCAGCAGCGCTGGTAGCGCGTCAGGCGTCCCGTACCGACACGTCGGCAGCGCGGCGGCGCGGCACACGCACACCCCGGTCGAGCCGGCCGGCTCAGCCGCTCCCCACCGGCCCCCGCCGCGCCCACCACCGCCGTACGCCGTACACGGCCGCCCCCACACCCAGTACGGCCGCCCCCACGCCCACCGACGACGAGGGCAGCGAGAACGCCAGGACAGCGCACCCGACGAGCCCGACCACGGGCACCACCCGGGCCACCGGCGCCGGACTCAGCGTCCAGGCGGACGCGTTGGCGACCGCGTAGTACGCGAGGACCCCGAAGGACGAGAACCCGATCGCGCCGCGCACGTCGACCGTGGCGGCCAGGACGGCGACCACCGCTCCGACGGCCAGCTCGGCCCGGTGCGGCACCTGGAAACGGGGGTGCACGGCGGCGAGCGAGGCGGGCAGGTGCCGGTCGCGGGCCATCGCGAGGGTCGTGCGGGAGACACCCAGGATGAGCGCCAGCAGCGACCCGAGTGCGGCCACCGCGGCCCCCACCCGCACCACGGGCACCAATCCCGGCACCCCGGCCGCCCGTACCGCGTCGGCCAGCGGAGCCGAGGCCCGTCCCAGCCCACCGGAGCCCAGCACGGCCAGGGCGGCGACCGCCACGGCCGCGTACACCACCAGCGCGATGCCCAGCGCGAGCGGGATCGCGCGCGGAATGGTGCGCGCCGGGTCCCGTACCTCCTCACCGAGGGTCGCGATCCGCGCGTACCCGGCGAACGCGAAGAACAGCAGCCCGGCCGCCTGCAGCACCCCGCCCACGCCGCCCGACGCGCCGATGTCCAGCCGCCCCGCGTCGGCTTCGCCGGACCCCAGGCACACGACCACGACGGCGGCGAGGACGGCCAGCACGACGGCCACGATCGCCCGCGTCAGCCAGGCCGACTTCTGCACGCCGCCGTAGTTCACCGCCGTCAGCGCCACCACGGCCGCCACCGCGACGGCGTGCGCCTGCCCCGGCCACACGTACGCCCCCACGGTCAGCGCCATCGCCGCGCACGAGGCCGTCTTGCCCACGACGAACGACCAGCCGGCCAGATACCCCCAGAACTCGCCGAGCCGCTCACGCCCGTACACATAGGTGCCGCCCGACGCCGGATACACGGCCGCCAGCCGCGCCGACGACATCGCGTTGCAGTACGCGACCACCGCCGCGATCCCGAGTCCGAGCAGCAGCCCCGACCCGGCGGCGCGCGCCGCCGGGCCCAGCGCGGCGAAGATCCCCGCGCCGACCATCGCCCCGAGTCCGACGACCACCGCGTCCCCGACGCCGAGCGTGCGGCGCAGCCCGGCGCCCGATCCGGCTTGTGTCATGTGCCGCACCCTACTGATCAGCGCAACCACCAGGTGTCACGGAGACGTCCTCGCGGACAACAAGGGCAGGACAGACATCAGGCACGGCCGGGCCGTCCGTCCGCTGCGGGGGGAAACACAGCACAGGCAAGGCACGAAAGGGCAGGTGCACCGCATGAGCATCATCGGCTGGATCGTTCTGGGGCTGTTGGCCGGCGCCATCGCCAAGTTCCTGCTGCCGGGCCGCGACCCGGGTGGCTTCATCGGCACGACCCTCATCGGCGTCGCGGGCGCCTTCATCGGAGGCTGGATCTCCGCCCGCTGGCTGGACCACCCGATCTCCGAGAACTTCTACGACGGCGCCACCTGGGCGGCCGCGATCGGCGGTTCCCTGGTCCTGCTGGTGGGCTACCGCATCCTGTTCGGCCACTCCCGCCGCTGACCGCGCATCACACGCACGAAATGGGTGGGCACCACGGCGACACCGTGAGGCCCACCCTTTCGTCGTACGGGCTCTACCTGCCGCTCGTCACCGGTAGTTGACGAACTGCACCGCGAAGTCGAAGTCCTTGCCCTTGAGCAGGGAGATCACGGCCTGCAGGTCGTCGCGGCTCTTGGAGCTGACGCGGAGCTCGTCACCCTGGACCTGGGCCTTGACGCCCTTGGGACCCTCGTCACGAATGATCTTCGCCACCTTCTTGGCGTTCTCCTGGGAGATGCCCTCCTCGATCGACGCGAAGATCTTGTACTCCTTGCCGGACAGCTGGGGCTCACCCGCGTCCAGCGACTTCAGGGAGATCCCGCGCTTGATCAGCTTGGACTGGAAGACGTCGAGGATGGCCTTCACCCGGTCCTCGGAGTTCGCCTCCATGAGGATCTTCTCGCCGGACCACGAGATCGAGGCGCCGACGCCCTTGAAGTCGTAGCGCTGCGAGATCTCCTTGGCGGCCTGGTTGAGGGCGTTGTCGACCTCCTGCCGCTCGACCTTCGAGACGATGTCGAAACTGGAGTCGGCCATGTCCTGTGGCTCCTTGTATCGGTGTATCAGGGGGCGACAAGCCTAGCCACCCAGCCCCCGCGAGTACTGATCAATCAGGTGGCGAAGCACCCCCGAGCATCAGGTATCGTTTACGTCGTCGCCACGGAGCACCGCCGAAAAGCGGTTCGAAGGGCGACGAATCCCAGGCGGTGTGCCCGAGTGGCCAATGGGAGCGGACTGTAAATCCGTCGGCTTAGCCTACCCAGGTTCGAATCCTGGCGCCGCCACGTGGAAAAGACGGCCCCTGAGCTGCGGAAACGCAGCGCAGGGGCCGTCTGTGTATGGGGCGCGAGTCGGCTGGACTGTCTCGCCGTGTCTCGCTCTTTCCCGCTCTCTACCAGTAGTTCTGGACGGGGCGTGGACGGGGATTTGAGCCCCGACCAGGGGTTATGAGGGTGGTGGGCCCTCAGCCGTCCAGACGGGCGGAGATCTTGGCGTTGGCGGCATCGTCTCCACCCCGGAGGAACTTCGCGTACACCCGGAAGAGGACGGCCACACTGTGCCCGGCGCGGGCGGCCACGATCTGCGGTTCGACTCCAGCACTGAGCCACGTGGACACGGCAGTGTGCCGAAGATCATATGGACGCTTGGCAAGCTTCGTCGCGCACTCCTGCGGACTCAGCACCTCTTGCCGAGCGCTCGCCCACACCTCGCCGTAGCCGCTCTCCTGCACCATGCCGCCGCGCGCCGTACGGAACAGTCGGCCGTCGGGCGCGACGCCGTGGACGGTGATGTGCCAGCGGAGGAGCGCCACCAGCCGGGGCGGGATGGGTACCGGCCGCACGGCCTTGCGGGAACGGTGCTTGAGCCCTTTCCTGTCGTGAGCCTCGCCGGAGTCGGTCCATGGTCGGCCGGCTCGCGGTCGGCTTTCTCGGAGCATGATCCGGCCCCACCCGCGACGGGGCAGATGTACGTCTGACTCCAGCAGGCCGACCGTTTCGCCGGGGCGCGCCGCTGAGTAGAGGATGCAGCCGAAGAACGCTTCCAGGTGGCGACCGCGGGCCCCTTGCGCGCGCACGCCGGCCAGGAGCCGTTCCGCCATCTCCGGATCAGGGACGCACTCGGGGTCGACTTCCTCGTCTACCTTCTCGGGTGCCTTCCACTGGAGTGCATGCATGGGGTTCTCAGCCAGCATCTCCGCGTCGACCGCGTAGCCGAGAGCCTGATGGAAGATGGCTCGCTTCCTGGCGATCACGGACCCTGCGGAAGTCTTGCCGTCCATCCGCTTGGTGCAGGCATTCAACGCCCGGCGGACCAGCATCTTTTCCGAGAGAGCCGAGACGGGAAGCGACTTCCGCTCGAACCACGCCAACACATCCTTGACCTCCGGCGGTGGCTCCTCGTCCCACCGCTTGACGTTGAAGGCCCAGCTATAGAGTGCGCGTCGCACGAGATGGTGATCCGCCATGCCTCGCGTGTCCTTCACGATGATGGGGGTCACGGTGGCCATGGCCTCAGCGAGGTTCTTGCGGGTGGTCGCCGGCGAGTGGTCCCACTTCATCTCGATGTAGTCCCGAGCGTGCTGGTACCAGGGGATGTCTTTCTCCTTCTGGACCATCGACTTGGGCAAACCGCTCTCCACGTCGAACGGCTCGCCCTCCCGTGTCGCCGTGACGAGCTGGGCTCGCCTGCTCTCGGCGAGCCCGGAAGTGAGGAACGATTCCGAGTGCGGGCGGGTGCCGACCTGCCAGCGGAGCTGATAGGGCTTGCGGTACGGGCGCTTGCGGATCGCCCAGATCCGCACGGTGTAGCTCCACTCGGTCACGCGACCTCCAGATCGTTGAGAAAGGCGTCTAGGACGCTTCGGCGCATGCGTAGGTGGCCGTTCGGCAGACGGCGGACTTCCGGGGCGTAGCCCCGGTCGCGCCAGCGGTAGTAGGTGGCGCGGCTGATGCCGATTTCATCGAGAGCATCGGACAGCGGAACCCATGGATCGGCAGGGGAGCGGCGCCGACGGGATGCGGCAGACATGGCGAGATCTCCTCAGGGTGTGAAGAGGGCAACCAGGGGATGTGATGGGAGCGAGATCAGGGGTGAATGCCGCCGCACAAACCGCAATATCCGCAGAAAACCCGGGGAGGGGCGTTGACCTGCGGTGATGTGGTGCGCGGGTGGCGGCGGGCGGTGCTCCGCAGAAATCCGCGATATTCCGCAAAAATCAGGGGCGGCCGTCGGCCGGTCCCGGCGGGCGGGGGCGCTCGACTTTTTTGCGGAATATCGCGGGATTGTGCGACGGACCCTCGCCCCACCCCGGAGCGGGGGTCCGTCGCAGGTCAGCGGGGGTGTCCTGGGTTTCTGCGGATTTTGCGGTTTGTGCGGGACGGGTCGTGTGCGCGGGCGGGGTCACCGGCCGCCGTGGCGCAGGGACGGGTGGGCAGTGAGGCGGGGTGCCGGTGGGCGTCCGCGCTTGCCGGTGCGCTCGGGCTGGTAGGACCGCAGGTATCCGTGGTCTTCCAGCAGCGCGAGGGCCGGTTCGAGGTCCGCGACGGTCGGTACCTCGCTGCGGGACAAGACGGTGAACACATCC
Source organism: Streptomyces gottesmaniae (assembly GCF_031845845.1). Taxonomy (NCBI): domain Bacteria; kingdom Bacillati; phylum Actinomycetota; class Actinomycetes; order Kitasatosporales; family Streptomycetaceae; genus Streptomyces; species Streptomyces gottesmaniae. The sequence continues at coordinate 117,183 of NZ_JAVRFJ010000023.1, read as the reverse complement.
CGCCGGCTGACGTCCTCCCATCCGTTGTCCCTCAGCGCTTCCAGCACGCTGCGGGCGCGGGACAGGACAGGGTCGGCGCCCATGACGTCGAACACAGCGAGGGCATGGGCGGTGTAGTAGTCACCCAGCTCGATTGCCGCGCGCATGGTGTCTTCGGTGACGGGGTGGGCGTAGCCGTTGCCGCCGTGTTCGGCGAGGTGCAGCAGCGCGGCCATGCGGGCGGTCGCCCCGGCAAGCTTTCCGGCCCAGTTGGAGATGTGGCCCAGCTTGCCGCCGCGTGCCTTGAGCTGCGGTTCGATGCGCTTCTGATAGGCGATCAGGGCCGCGTCGGCTTCCGGGGTGAGCTGGATGACGGCCGGGTCGGTCCACTCCGCCAGGGACAGGGTGAGGTCGATGACCCGGGCGGTGTAGGTAGCGGCCGTCGCTTCCGGGACCGGGTCGGTGATGATCTCGCGGTCACCGACCGTGGACACCGGCAGGGAGTACAGGAAGCGGGCCAGTAGTCCGCGTCCCTCGAACCCCTTCACCTTCCCGATGTCCCGCAGCACGTCCGGCTGTACGGCGAGGCCGATGGTCAGGGCGGGGGCGTCGATGTACTCGCGGCGGGTCTGCCGGTTCACCCTCAGCCGGTCCCCGGCATGCCCCTTCAGGAAGACTTCCATGTTGGGGGCCCCGGAGTAGCGGCCGGCGATGATGTCGAAGATGCCGCCCTCCGCACTCATCACCGACAACCGCCCGCCCTGTTCGGCCATGAGCGAGGTGACCGTCTCGGGTGTGGAGTCGTCCGCCAACAGGACCGGTTCGGCCGGGACGGTGAGCGTGTCGGCGGTCTGCGCGAGGCCGACGGCGGTGGCCACCATGTCATCGCGTTTGTCGCCGTCTGCGGACGCGGCCTTGGCGGCGGCCTTGTCCGCCGCTTCCTTGGCCAGCCTCGCCGTCAGCTCCGCTTCCACGATCACGGGCTTCATCGCGGTCTTGAGCTGTTTCTCCGCCTCGTACAGGGGGTTGGTCAGCAGTGCGAAGACGGCGGACTTGCGGTTGGCGGGCGGGAGCGCCACCACGGTGTAGAGGTTGGTGGGCTCTCGCCAGTTGCCGCGTACGTGGACCACCGACCGGCCGCCGGCGGCCGTGGCGAGCACGGCAAGGGCAACCGATCCGGCGAGATCCACCGGGGTCTGTGTCTCCTCCGCGACCGCCGTCACGAACTCCCCCAACCAGGCGGGCAGCACGTGAGCAGGGAACGACGGACGCTCACGGCGGCCGGTGAGGGGAATGGGGTCCTCCCACACGTCCGGGGCCGTGTCGTCCTCGCCGGGCGGGTCTTCCAGGGTGGGCAGTCCGGCCCACAGGTCGGGGCTGTCCACAGGCTGTGGAGTCATGAGGCCGCCCTCCCCTCGGCGGTGGTGGTGTGGGGGCAGATGCCGACGATGACGCGGGCTTGCAAGGCGATGACGGCGGCGCGGCCCCGTGCGCGTTCGTGGTGCCCACAGGCGCAGAGCCAGTCCGCGACCGGTACGCCGTCGCACTGGATCTGAATCCCCGGGGTGATGCCGGTGACGGTGACCGTCTGCGGGTCAGAACCGACGGCAGAAAGGACGCCCTTGCGGGCGACGCCCTTCGGTTCGCCCACGGTCAGCCGTGGCGGGCCCTGCACTGCGTTCTGAGGGCAGTTCGAGGGGGTTCGGGATGCTTTGTTCATGCCGCACGCTCCACAGCCGTCTCAAGGCCGTTGGCGACCGCGCGGCGCGCGTAAGCCTCCGGGACGCCCACGGCGACGGCGGCCGTCACGATCTCCTCTCCGATCGCCGCGAGTCCGCAGGGTCCGGGACAGGCGGTGTGCTGGGCAGCGAGGAACCGGGCAACGCCGAACGCCTGTGATCCGGCGCCGGTTTCGGTGCGGGCACGTACGAGGGCGAGGCCGCGTTCCAGGCCGGTGCGGACGTAGCGCTCGGTGTGTCGGCACCCGGTGGCCACCTGCCGCGACCACGGGGTGCGGGTGGGAAGGGAAGAGGCCACCTTCCCCGGGGCGGGGGTGGTGTCTTCCTTCACCAACAGGGCGCGCATGGCCGCCGGGAGGATGGCCATTGGCCCGGTGCCGGGTCCGAGCCAACGGGCGTACTGCATGAGCGACTTGACGTCGACACCGGGCCGGACGGCGTTCGCGGACGGCATGGCGCCCCGGTAGAGCCAGTGCTCACCGCGAGTCGTCGGCACGACGCGGGTGGCGGGCAGGCTCTCGCGGGCCCATTCGACGGCCGCCGCGTTGTCCAGGTCGACGACGGTGAGCCCGGCCCCTCCGGGGTGGTAGGCGACGGCCACAGCCTCACGCCACACCGGCGCCCACACGGGCGAGGTGAGAACGTGCGGGTCGGTGGTCCCGGCGGCCCACGCGTGGCACGGCGCCGGGCAACGGCAGGGCCCCGCGCTCTTCATGTTCGGCCGTCCGCCGCACCGGGGCGGGCGACCCGCGCAGGTACGGCAGTTGCCGAACGGGACCTTGCCCCGACGCAGCGGCAGGACCGGGACGCCGGCCGCCGCGAGGGCGAGGGCGACCCGCAGAGGTTCGGGCGTCGCGCTCATGCCGCCGCCCCCAATGTTCCGGTGGCCGCGAAGTAGGCGCGGCCGATGAACTCTGTGTAGGCGGGCGGGATCGCCTCCGTCAGTTCCTCGCGCAAGTCGGTCCACGTGATGCCCATGGCCGTCTGGAGTTCGGGGACGGACGGCTTGCCGCCGCCGTTGCCGTACGCGGCCACGTACGGGCCGTCGTAGAAGCGGCCATGCCGGTAGCCGCGTACGCGTCCCCGATGCGGGACGTGCGCCGGCCGCGCGGCCGTCCATCCGCCCAACTCGAAGTTGCGGTGACGGATGACCCCGAGACCGAACATCTCGCCACACAGCGTCAAGTCCTTGCGGATCTTCGCGCGGCCGTTCGGTTGCTCGATCACGTACGGCAGACCGGTCGCGTCCAAGAGGTCACGGACGGGGGCCACCAGGTCGACGTGCGTGCGGCCCCACCCCTGTGAGGCATTGGTGCCCACGGTCAGGGCGCACCCGTGCTGGCACGGCGGCGAGGCATGGACGAACACGTACCGGCGGATCTCGCCCGACTCGATCAGGTCGGCGAGGTAGGCGAGGGCATCGCCCCGGTGCTGGGGGAAGGGGTAGTTCGGACGGGCGGCGATGTCGCAACCGTCCACCGCGAACCCGGCGCGGTGGTAGCCCATCGCGGCACCACCGGCACACGAGAACAGATCCAGCAGACGCGGCCGGGAGGCACCTCGCCGGATCGGGATGGGTTGGGTCATGCTGGGGGTCTCCTGTTTCTGTCGAAGGGACGGAGAACCGGGCGGGCGCGGTCTTTGGCGAGAGGCGCCCGCCCGGGTGCAGCTACTCGGGGCGGTGTGCGGCGCGGCGGATCAGGCTCGCGATGGTGGCCACGGTGGGGTAGTCCCACCCGGCGATCCACTCCACGATCCGGTGGTCGTAGGTGCCCAGTTCGACGCCCGCGTTGTCGAGTTCGGCGTACAGGGCCTCGCGCTGCAAAGACTCGGGCGAGAAGCCGAACGGGGCGCCGTTGAGCGGGCCGTCAGAGATGGGGTCGTTGCCGCGGTAAGACATCGGGCTCCCTCTGTCAGCCGTAGAACTTGTTGCGCTTGATGACGGCCTTGCGGATGTTGACCGTGGTTCCGCCGCCGTGGCCGCCCGCGCTGAACACCTGCACGGCGATCCAGCCGCCGAAGACGACGGCGGCGAGGATGACGAGCTGGGTCACCAGCGCGGTCAGGGCGGTGATGAACGTGGTGAGCATGAGCAGTCCGCCGCACACGGCGAGGAACCCCACGCCCCCGAGCGCGATGTTCACCGCCGCCCGGGAGACGGCCGGCTTGTGCGCGACCGGTTCGGGCTTGGCCGGCTCGATGGCGTAGCCGGTGACGACGCGGCCGTCGGGGAGGACGACGCTCGCCACGGCCGGGATGGTGCCCGGCTGCATGGGCATGAGCGGGGCGGTGTGGGCGGGGGCGAGCGGGGTGGGGGTGTGGACTTCCACGGCCGCCGTCTCGTGTCCGGCGGTCCGGCCGTACGGGGTGGGTTCGTTCACGGTGCTGGTCTCCCTTCGGATCAGCGGGTGATGCCGGGTAGGGCGTCGGTGAACGCGGTGACGAGCTGGTTGACGGTGTCGGCCGCGCCGGTGTGAGCGAGGTAGAAGCCGAAGAGCGCGACGACGACGGCCGCCCCGGCGCCTACTGCCTTGAAGCGCAGCAGCAGCGCGACGCCGACGGCGAGCAGCAGAACGAGCGAGATGGTGATGTCCACGGGACCTCCGGGGGTCAGCGGTGGGTGCCGGCGCGGTAGGTGCGCGCGGCGCGGTTGTAGATCCAGCGGCCGACGCGTATGCGCTTGCCGGTGGCGTGGCAGCGGCGGCAGTCACGGCCGCGCTTGGCCTTGCCCTTGCGGTCGGTCTTGAAGCCGTGGCCCATGCCGTCGCACTTGCGGCAGTCCCCGAACGGGCTCAGCCAGCACTTGACGATGTAACCGAGGGTGACTGTCAGGAGGAATGCGGTAGCGAGGGCTGCAAGGCTCATCAGGGGCCTTTCAGAGGGGGTTGATGGGGTTTTCGCAGGTGGGCCGCTATGTGCTAGCGGCCTGATCAGGGGCGGTTTGGGTCGCTAGCAGGGTTGCTACCGGTAGCGACGTCTGCCGCTACCGGTAGCAGACTGTGAGACCTATCCGGCGTCCCTCTTTTGGTTGCGCTGTGTAATCACGGTGGCGATGTCGTCGCGCTTGATGCCGCGCTTGTTGAGCTGTTCGCCGTCAATGCGGCGGCTGATCTGCACCGTGCCGATCCCGAACGGCTTGAGCGCGGCGGTGAGCGCTTCCGCCTTGGGTTTGGCCTCCAGCTCCGCCCACGGCCCGTAGACCTCCGGGCGCAGGTCGGCAAGCCGGTCCACGATGGTCTCCGACCACACCTTGGCCTCGCCCTTGCCCAGCACGGCCGCGACGTCGTCGAGGATGGTCGCGGATGTCTCGGGGGCGGGGGCTTCGCCGGCCGCGTCGCCGGACAGCGTTCCCTCGGCCTCGCGCAGCGCGGCGGCGCGGCTGAGGATGCGTTCGGCGTCGCGGCCGTCGGCGAGGTACGTGCGCACGATCCCGGCATCGTCGGACATGCCCTTGAGCAGACCCACGCCCTTGTGGGACTTCAGCAGCTTGGACGCGTCCAACCCCTCCGAGTAGGAACCCGCACCGAGGATGGTGTCCGAGACCTGGTAGGCGCCGACCCGCAGGGCGAACCGGGCCTGATGCTGGTCGCGCAGCTCCGACGGGCACGCCTTGTCGTCCGGCTTCTGCGTCGCCGTCATCACCGACACACCCACCGCCGGGGCGACCCGGGCGAGGTAGACCATGAGGGACAGGATCTCCTTGCCGTGTTCGGGGTGGGTCAGGTACTCCTGCACCTCGTCCACCACGAACAGCGTGAGCGGCATGTTCAGCTTCTTGTCCCGGCTGATCTCCGGGGTGAGCTTGCCCTCGGGGCAGACGTGCAGCGGCAGTTCGGAGAGCCGGTGGTACCGGTCTTCGACGTCCGCCTTCAACTCGCGCAGCGAGGTCAGCAGATGCGAGACGGGGTCGATCCCGTTCTTCGGGACGATGCCGAACCCGACGCGGTGAGCGACCTTGGTGAACGCCCGCCAGTCCGGCGACGCCTTGCCGTCGAACACGTACAACCTGACGTACGGGTCCAACGCGGCGGCGAGCGCGATCGTGCGGGCAGAGAACGTCTTGCCCTGACGCGGCACGGCGCCCACCAGCAGCGACAGCCACAGCATCGTGGCCATGACCGGGTTGCCGCGCTCGTCGACACCCCACGGGAACGGCTTCCAGAAGTCCACCCGCGTCGCCCCCAGCAACGGGGACTTCCCCGACGGCACGGCGAGCGGGTCACGGTCGGCGATCCAGTACGACACCCGCCGCCCACTCGTCTCGTCCTTGTCGAGGAAGAGCTGAGTCGGGGCGATGTCCATACCGGAGGCGAGCCGTGCGTGAGCCTTCATGGCGTCCTCGAACGTCTTGCCGTACGGCAGATCCACCACCACCCGCCAGCCGTCCCCGTCCCGGCCGATTGGCCGGGGGAAGGCGATCGTCTGATCCCTGGTGGTCAGTCCGGACGCGTCGTGTGCGCGGATGACGATGTCGGAGGACAGTTTGCGCTTGCGGAACGTCACCTTGGCCAGGTCGATCAGCGGCCGGTCGGCCGGCGCCCCGACCACACCGAGGGTGGTGGTCAGCGTCGCCACGGCCAGCATGAGCAGCCACGACGGCGCCATGACGTACAGGGTCAACGCGGCGGCCAGACCGACGAACCCGCCCACGGTGGCCACGATCCCGCGCAGACGGACACGGTCGTTGCGCTGCCGCGACAGCTTCAGGTACTCCGCCGCGTCCTCGTTCGCCACGGACGCTAGGCGCAGGGCCTTGCCCTCCGCGTCGAACACCCACCGGCCGATCGCCGTCGACCACCGCCATGCCCCGCGCGGCGAGTAGGCGCAGACCTTCGGGGTGTAGACGAACGGCAGCCGCACGGCGTGATAGCCGACCACGGCGGAGTAGTGCCGGAACGCCCACTTACGGACGGCCGCGCGCTGGTCAGGGAGCTTGACCCAGTCCGGCAGCACCGGCATACGGGCCTTGTCCTTGGCCTCCATCCACTCCGCCACCGAGGGCGGGTAGACCTCGCGCGGCGGGTCGACCGGGGCCCCCTCGCTCAGTCCGTCGGCCTCCGGGTCGTCGGTGTCGGGGAGTTCGGCCTCCCACTCACCCGGCTTGGCCTCGCCCTCGCCGGGCGCGGCCGGGTCGGTCGGGGCGGGCTTCTTCAGAGGGAACGGCACGATGTCGGCCGTCCGCTGTTCGGTGCCCTCCGGGTCCTGAGGGGGCGGGAAGGCGGTGGTTTCCGTCACGACGTACCTACTCCTTCGGGAGTCGAAGGGTCCGGCCGGCTTGCTGTGGAAGGTCGGGCGGCCGGACCCGAGAACGATCGTGAAGCCCTGCAAGGGCCGTAACTAGCCTGGGTTTGGGCTAATTCTGGCCTTAGCTTCACTCTGCGTGTTCGTCGAATTGGTAGTACTCAGGCAGCGCGCTGTTCCTCGGGGTAGGCGCAGGTCACGCAGGTTCCGAGCGTGGGCGGGATGACGTATCCGGCGTCCTGGCCGCACTCGGGGCAGCGGCGGCGGGCGGCATTGGCCTTGGCGAGCGCCGCCCACCTCGCGGGGGTCATCGGCCGCACCGGGCGGGCGAGGTCGACCCGGTACAGGTACGCGGTCAGCGGTTCGCGCCGACGGCGCGGCCTGAGGATCTGAGCGGCGATGTCCTGACCTCCCGGCCGCAGTCCCCGGACGCGGAGTTGGCGGCGGGTGGCCAAGTCGTCGGGGGCGTAGCGCCACGGGTAGGTGGGGATGCCGAAGCGCTCGCCGGTGGGGTCGAAGCAGTCGGCGAGGGTCAGCCGGCTCATGCGGCTTCAGCGCCGTCGGCGGCGCGCTCAGCGAGGATCGTGTCCCGCAGCGTCCGCGCGTTCGCTGGCGAGGTGTGGATCTCGCGGCGGATGCCCTCCGCTGTGATCCGGCTGTCCGGCCAATCGGCGGTCGCGGTGCGGGCCTCAGCCAGCAACTGATCCGCTGTCCGCTTCGGCCGGGGCGGCCGGGCCACGGCGGGAACCTTGCCGGTCGCCCGACGGGATCGGGGAGAGTCGGCCGCCACCGCCCGCCGACCGGTCGACGCCGGATCGGCCTTGACCGGGTCGGCCGCCGGGGCGATCGCGGGTACGGGCTTGAGCGGGAGGGTCGGCTTCACGAAGTCGACCGCCACCGGATCGGGCACCGAGAATCGAGTCAGTACGACCGACGGCGCGGGGGCCGATTCCCGCAGGTCAGCCATAGACCGTTTCCTCGTGGTCTCGGTGGATTCCTCCGCATTCGCGTGTGGGGTGGGGATCGGGTCGGTGCCGCCGAACATCGAGGCGAGCGCGGCGTTCGCACCGGCGGTGACGCGGTCGCGCTGGACGTCCAGCAGCCTCGATCCGAGTGCGGTGTCCCCGACTCCGACCTTGCGGGCCAGACGCCATGACTTGCGCTCCGACCACCACTTGACCCGGTCACTGGGGTGGTGGGCGGCGCGGGCCTGGTGGTAGGCGAGGGCCTGGACGATGTCGGCGTTACGGCGCTCGGTCTCCGCGTCGCGGCCGTCGGTGTGGACCACGATGCGGCGGGCGAGGAACGCCATGCCCTCCGCAGAGACGGACATGCCCATGGGGGTCAGGGCGTAGATGACGGTGCGGCCCAGGTCCGGTGCGGCCATGGCGCCCATGACCGACGCGGCGGCCGGCAGCGCCCACAGCCCGATACGGACGACGTGCGGGGAGGACTGGCCCAGCATGGTCAGTCCCAGCAGAACCAGGGCCAGGACGGCGGTCGCGCCCTCACCGGCGGCGAGCGCCCCGAGCGCGGTGCCCTTGCCGTAGGAGTGCCCGATGTTGCTGTACGTGCCGATACCGCCGATCACACCCGTGGCCAGCATCGGCACGAACGCGGCCGACAGCACACCGATCTGAACCTTCGTCAAAGGCTTGCGGGTCTCGCTCATGCCGCACCCCCCACGGCGAACACGACAGCCAGGATGAGCAGAGCGCCGCCCGCGCACGTCAGGTCGACGGCACGGCGCAGGCAGGTGAACTTGGCGACCGCCAGACGGGACAGGCCCGCGATGTCGGCAGCGAGGTCCCGGGACGCGGCAACGTCGGTGATCTCCTGCGCGGTGAGCGTGGCCCACAGCGGGAAACCGTGCCGCCCCTTGATGTTGGGTCGCACCGACCGCAGCAACAGCCCGGCCGCCGCGACCAGCACCGCCAACCCGCACCCGCCCGCCACGTAGGCCGGGACGTTCAGTGGCAGGTCACGGGCGACCGTCCACGCGCCGGCGAGCACCGCGCCGACGAACGCCAGCAACAGCGCGGTCTTGGCGTCGGTCCGCACGATCTCCGCCTTCACCTCAGCGTGCGCGGCCGTCAGGTTCTGCGTAGTGGCGGTGTTCATGCCGCTTCCCCCGTCCCCGACCGGTGGCCGCGAACGGAACGCAGGAACGGAACCGTACGGGTCAGCGCGTCGGCGTACAGGGCGTCCCAACCGGCGATCTCGTCACCGGCCTCGCCCATCGCGACCAGGTCGGCGAACACGTCACGGGCCGCGTCCTCACGGGCCGCACGCTCGTCGTCCGTCTCAAACTCCAGCGGGCCCCGGAACAGGTCGATGTCGATACCGAGGGCCAGTTCAGCGAACTCGGCCTCACCGTGGGCCTCTTGGCCCCCCACAAAGGTGCGCATGCGCATGACAGAACTCCTGACGTCGAAGGGATGCCGGTGCGGTCGCGGTCCTTGGCGAGAGGCGACCGCCCGGAAAGCCGGGCCGCGAATGCGGCGGAAGGTGGGGCACTGTTCCGGCTCCCCTCCACCCCGCCCGTACGAGTCCCGCGCAGTACGCGGATCCGGACGGGCGAGGGAGGCAACCGGCCGCAGCGCTAGCCGCTGCGATAGCAGGAAGAGATCGGACCGGATTGGCCGTGAGCGCGCGTTCCGCTCACGGACCGAGAGGTCGTACAGGCGCCGCCGACCGGTCCGTCACGGCGGCGCCCAACGCGTTCGTCGGTACACCAGGGGTCCACTCAGTCGAGATCAACAGGGGTGAAGCACTGCAAGGGGGACCGTGTCCCCACTCTCCGGCCGTTGCTCGCGGTCGCCGGGCCACCTCGCCAATACGGGCCGAAACCCTGTTGTGCATGGCCTTTAGCGGGATTGCAGCGTCCCCGCCCTCTGCGTTTGCGCGCCGTGAATCGGTTGCGATCCCTGTATCTGGTGCGCACCAGAAGGTTGGCATCTGGTGCGCACCAGAGTCAAGGGGCTTCCCTGGTTCGGGCGGGAGTTGCTCGCCCTGGCGCACTTCCAGGAGACAGTTCGAGACGGGGGTTCCGGTAGCCAACAGGGCTTAACATCGGCCCTGTTAACCCCTGTTGACCTGCGGCGATGTGAGGCATGCTGGCAAGGGCAGCGAGTGAACCTATTGCCGGACGGTGGCTTGTGAGTTCAGGACTTCGAAGCGCGCGAACGGGGCGAGGCTGGTCTCAGGAACGACTGGTTCGCGAGATCGAGCAGTACGCCCGACGGCATGTCACCGATGTGGCGTCGACCGCGAGTTTGCGGGTGTACGTGTCCGAGTGGGAGAACGGAAAGCGCACGATCTCGGATCGATACGCGGCGATACTGCGACAGCTCTTGGGCGTGACAGACACAGAGCTGAGAGGTGGCCCAACGGCGGTCGCTCTGCCGGTGGCCGACGGGTACGACGAACTCCTCAGCAGGATCGATTCGGCGAGCAGCGTCGACGAATCCATGGTTCAGGCGTTCAATGATCAGACCGAACTACTGCGAACCATGGACCGACGAATGGGCGCAGCGAGCCTTGTCGACCAGGTGGCAGGTCATCTCGCCGCCCTTGAAGACGCGCTGAGCTTCGCCGTACTGCCCCACACACGCCGCCCCGTGGCCCTCGCCCTCGCCGGGGCGTCAACGATGGCTGCATGGCAGGCAATCGACGCAGGGGCGGTGGAACGGGCTTGGCGACACTACGAGTTGGCGAAGCGGGCGGCACGCGATGCAGAGTCACCGATGTACCTCGCCCACGCCATGGCAGAACAGGCGTACGTACTGTGCGAGGCTGGTCGGCCGGCGCTCGGCGTCGATCTGGTCCGTGACGCGCAGCGGACCCTTGGCCAAGCCGGATCACGTCGCCTCAGGGCGTGGCTGTATGCCGCTGAAGCCGAGATGTGCGCCCACGCCGGAATGCCGGACGACTGTCGACGCGCCCTCGATTCGGCCGTCGCGAGCATTCCGGCGGGTCCCGTCGACCGCGACCCGGACATGTTGAGCATCTTCCTCAACGGCTCACACCTGGCTCGATGGCGCGGAAACGTGCTCGCCTTGCTTGGCGACGACGAAGCGGTGACCAGCCTGTATGACGCCCTGGAAGTGGCGGATCCGACCTTCGTCCGAGCGAAGGCCGGATTGCACACGGATCTCGCACAGGCCCACCTGGCGCGAGACGAGTACGACGACGCGAACACCCATCTCCGCCAAGCGCGGTTACTGGCGAGCCGTACGGGCTCCGTACGGCAACGGCGCCGCGTCGATCTCCTCAGTGAGCGGCTGTAATCCCTTGCTTGCCCCGGCTCGCCAGGATGTGAAGCAGGGCAACGAGGGTGCCGGAACCCATCAGCTCACCGCGCGCCATCAGCCCGGGAATATCGGCGAGGGGCACCCACTCGATGTGCCCCGCTTCTTCGAGGTCCGTGGGCGAGCCCACTTGCTCGGCCCCATGGCCCACGAAGATCTCGTGAGGAGAGTCCACCATGCCGATCATGGGCTGATACGTGACGACGTGTTCCAGCTTCTTCGGGCGCCAACCGGTCTCTTCTACGAACTCCCTCAGCGCCGTGTCGGCGGGGTCCTCGCCGGCGTCGACGATGCCGCCGGGGAGTTCCCATCCCCATTGCTGCGGGACGAACCGGTACCGCCACATCATCAACACGCGTTCCTGATCGTCCAGGACTGCGGTGATGGCCACGTGGTGCAGCTTCACCACGTGATGCTCGAAGCGCTCCACGCCGGGTGGCTCCACGTCCCAAAGCTGAAGCTTGACCCAACGGTTGTCGTAGAGATCCCGCTCGCCGTGGATGCGCCACGGTTCGAGCCCCTCGGGCGCCTTGACGCTCACACCGCCAGGCACCCGGTACGAACTCCGGCCCCGCACTTCCAGGGCACCCTCAGTCAGGAGTCGGGCCAAGACCTGCCGCAGGGCCGTTCGGCCAATTCCGAGTTCCTCGGCGAGTGTCCGCTCTGAGGGCATCTTGTCACCGGGTGCGTACTCGCCTGACGCGAGCCGCGCACGAATCGTTTCGTAGACCTTCGCCGTCTTGGGACCCATCCCGGGAACACTCTCCTATCTGCCGTGGTGCGTACCAGCGTAGCGGCGAACTGGACCTGTCAGATAGATCTAACCCTCGGGTAGGAAAGTGGTCAGTGGTGCATCAAACCTGCCTTCGGTGAGCCTGAGGATGTTGGAGTGGGCCAGAACTGTACCGACGCTAGTGAGGGACAATTGACCAAATGAGGTGGATTGCCATTTCTCGCCGAGGTCGATTATTCCTGGAATGGTTTCCTCCATTTCTCGAAGCACGTCATCCTCGCTCATCAGGTTTGCCGTCAGCAGGTTTTCCAGCATTGCTCGTTCATCAGGGTCCGCCCCCATGCTTTTCATCTTCGCTTCAAGCAATTCTTCATCCACGCTGGATACTTGTGTCTTCTGTCCATCCCTGAGGCAGGGAATGAAGTAGGGGGCGGGAATTTTCTTTACGGCTGGATTGTCCAACTCGAAGCCGAGGGAGAAGAACCCTGGGTACGTTCCTAGGGCGAATCGCGGGATGCTGGTGGATATGGGGTGTAGGGTGGCGCATCCAGTCGCAACTAGGTGTTGCGCGTCTGTGCGCGTGACGGCTGCCTCCGTAATTACGGGCGCGAGATTGTCGCGCCACTTCTCATGTAGCCCCTTGATTGTCTGAGCGCCAAATTTGACATGACGGAGAAGGAAGATGAGTGACAATGAAGAGTACTGGCGAAACGTGAGTTTCTGTGCGACGTTGATGGACTCGCTGAGTGCCAGTTGGACAACGTTCCGTTCCATGGTGACAGTTCGCTGAGCAAGGATGTCTACAAGGAGCGACCCGAGGTCGTCGTCCCCGGTCTTTGCGTATGCTGCTTCTGCCTCCAGAATTGCGGCCTGAACGCCTGGATCTTTGATGTTTTCGATCGCCTTCGGCGAGTCCTTTATGAGTTGCTCAATGTACGTCTGAGCGAAGACTTCGACTCGCTCCTTCATTACCTGGAAAGCATCTCTGGAGTAAGCCGAGAAAACTTCCATTGCCATATTCTTTGAGATGTACTCGACGTCCTGTACGCCGAGCCCAATGTTAATGTTATTGGCCTGCAATAGAGCCGAGTTATCTCCGCCCCGCTGGCGTTGCCACATCATCTTCCGCCGAACTTGTTGTTATTGCCGATGTTGATGTCATTGGTTGATTGGATATTGACGGAGTTCGGTCCGCTGTGCTGAGTTTGCCTTGACGGGCTCTGTGCGGGGGGATTGGCCGATCTGGCTTGTACAATCGATACGGTCGAAATTCCGATCCCGATGAGCGAAAGAAACGGGCCCGAGATTCCGGCCAGTTGATTCGACTTTTCTAGCCCCACGTGAAGGAAGTAGGCGCCCAGCGCTGCCATCGCTAGGCCCAGTACGGCACCGCCGATCCACAGCCATCTACGAGTCCTCTGTGTCATGGCGCTCATTGTGACGGAAAGCGCCCATGCAGATGGGGGGTTTGCGGCCTTCCTGGGGCCTCAGCCGCGCGGCTCGCCAGCAAGCGCGCGCTAGCTGTGTGGACGAGGTGTGGACGAGGAAGGCCCCAGGCGTGGGCAGAAGAGAGATGTGCGCAGGTCAGAGGCGGTCTTCTCGTCGCGTCCACGGAAGTCTGTAAATCCGTCGGCTTAGCCTACCCAGGTTCGAATCCTGGCGCCGCCACGCGGAGAGAAGCCCCTTCCTGACTGTGAGAGCAGTTCGGAAGGGGCTTCTTCGTGTACGGCGCCGGTGGGGGCCGTCGGCGGCCAGGCACACTGACTGCATGTCATCGCGTCGCAGGAACTGCCCCGAGTGCCGTCGTGAGATCGCCGTCGTGGCGGGGCGGTTCGCGCGGCACGATCCGCCGGGGGCGAGCGGGGAACTGGTGTCGTGTCCCGGGTCACGCAGGCCGGCCCGGATCGGGGCGGCCCAGCCCGCGCTCGACGGTTTCGTGGTCCCTGAGTTCCCCGGTCAGCTGCCCCTGTTCTGACCCGAGGCGCCGCAGGTCCGGGCCGAGGCGCCGCAGGTCCGGGCCGAGGCGCCTCGGGGCGTCCCGTTCAGTTTCCCGCCACCGACTTCACCGCCACCGACACCGGCGTCGAGCCGCTGATCAGCTCCAGCGTCAGGCCGGCGGTGGCGGGGGTGTCGAGGAGTTCGACGAGCGTCGCGGCCACGTCGTCGCGGGGGATGGGACCGCGTCCGGTGGACGCCTCCAGACGTACGAGGCCCGTGCCGGCGTCGTCGGTCAGCATGCCGGGCCGCAGGATCGTCCAGTCCAGGGCGTCCAGGCCACGCACATAGGCGTCGGCCTCGCCCTTCGCCCGCTGGTACACGTCGAAGACGTCGTCACCCTCGTGCTCCGGGTCCGCTCCCATGGACGAGACGACCAGGTGACGTCGTACGCGCGTCCGCACCGCGGCGTCCGCGAACAGGACTGCCGCCCCGCGGTCGACCGTGTCCTTGCGGGCCGTCCCACTGCCCGGACCGGCGCCCGCCGCGAACACGGCCGCGTCCGCGCCCTGCAGATGCGCGGCGACCTCCTCCACCGACGCCGACTCCAGATCGCACAGCACCGGTTCGGCACCGACCGCGCGCAGATCGTCCGTCTGTTCGGCGCGGCGGATGAGCCCCGCGACCTCGTCACCACGCGCGGCGAGCAACCGCTCCAGCCGCAGCGCGATCTGACCATGACCTCCAGCGATGACAATGCGCATGTTTCCGACCGTACGCCCGACGGGACGCGTTTGCCGCGCAACCATTCGGCCGTCCCGGGTGTCTCAACGATGTTCGCCGTAGCGGCGAGCGCCGGAAATCACGGGGGGACCCAGCACCGTCATGTCTCATGCCATGCCCACGACCGTCGTACGTACGTCCATGAAGCGCGCATCCGTCGCGGCTGCACCCGCGGCCCGCCGGGCCTTCACCGGGGTCGGCTGTGCCGCGGCCGTGCTCGTCACGGTGGCGGCCTGCGGCACCGTGCAGAACCTGACCGCCGGCCAGAAGGTCGACAACGCCGTCGAACAGCTGGGCGAGCAGAAGTCGTTGGCCTTCGGCATGCGGCTCGACGCCGACCCGGACGACCTCGTCGCGCTGATGGGCGAGGACAGCGAGGAGGCGCCGCCGGAGATGGCGGAGTTCTTCACCGGACTGCGCGTCGACGTGTCCGTCAGGTCGAAGAAGCCGCTGGCCGACTCCGGTGAGAAGGACGTCACCGGAATGGGCATGAAGATCTCGGGCAAGGAGGGCGTGTTCGCCGAGTACCGACTCGTCGGCGACTACACGTACTACCGCGCCGACATGCAGGCCATGGGCGACGCGATGGGCATGCCCTTCCCCACCGCCGACGAGCTCGACGACCTCCCGGAGAGCGAGCAGCACATGCGGCCGCTCCTGGAGGGCGACTGGGTCAAGGTCAACACGGCCGACCTGCAGGACGCCGCCGAGGACGCGGGCGCCGGCTCCGGCTCGGGCGGCTCCGACGAACTCGACGCCAAGACCCAGAAGAAGATCCTCGACGCCGTCCGCGGGGTCGTCGCCCGCGAGGTCGACTTCAAGACGAAGAACGGCGAGGACGGCACCGAGGTCATCACCGCCAAGGCGAACTTCCGCGACCTGCTCACCGGAATCGTCGACAAGCTCCAGCCCATCGAGGGCGATCTCCCGCCGGGCGCCGAACTCCCCACGGGCGAGGACATGAAGGACGTCCCGAACAAGAAGGTGGCGGTCGACTTCACCCTCAAGAACGGCGACCTCACCCGGATCGAGACCGACCTCGCGGTGCTCGCCGACGACGCGAAGGGCGCCAAGGCCCCCCTCGTCCTCACCTTCGGCAAGGCCGGCGACATCAGCGCGCCCAAGGGCGCCTCGGAGATCCCGGTCGAGGAGTTCGGCGGCCCGTTCGGCAGCGGCATGTTCAGCGTCTGACCGGCTGCGTCCGCAGGCACGCGCGCGTGGAGACCTACGCAACTCACGCGCGCGTGCCCGCACGCCCCCGCGCGCTTCTCACCACGGCCCGCACCGCCACCCCACCACCCGGCTCCACCCCACCCCTCAGGACGGCTCCCCCCGCCCCTGCCGAGGCAGCTCCGGTGCCGCGCTCGTCGCCCAGCCGCAGTACTCGCGCACCGCGCTGGTGCGCGCCACGACGCGCCCCCGGTGCACGACGATCCGGCTGTACGCCAGGGACAGCACGCCCGCGAGCCGCGCCCCTCGCACGGCGAGAAGTTCGGCGGGGAAGCCGGCCTCGACGCGGACCTCGGGAAGGCCCAGGGCGGCACGCGCGGCCCCGCTGACGGTCTCGTACGCCTCCTCGGGCCGCAGCCCGTACCGCGAGGCCAGCAGGTACGCCGCCTCCAGGGGGTCGCCGCGGCCGACCGGGTTCGACATGTCCCGCAGCGCCCCGCTGCCCGCCGCGA
The DNA here is from genome assembly GCF_031845845.1 of Streptomyces gottesmaniae. Lineage (NCBI taxonomy): Bacteria > Bacillati > Actinomycetota > Actinomycetes > Kitasatosporales > Streptomycetaceae > Streptomyces > Streptomyces gottesmaniae. Next base: position 100,781 of record NZ_JAVRFJ010000023.1, on the reverse strand, counting down.
CGCGCACCCCGGCCGCGCGCAGCAGCCGTACGGGCGCGGTGCCCCGGCGGTCCACGCTGCCGCAGCCGCCCTGGGGGAGGCAGACGACGGTCACCCCCGCCGCCGCGAGCTGGTCGGCGGCGCGGCCGGCGGCCTGGGAGGGAAGGCGGGCCAGGCCGCCGCACGGGCCGAGCGTCACGCCGGGCCGCAGACCGCCCGCCATGGCCGCGAGCCGCGCGAGCCGGGCCGGGTCGTCGCCCTCGGTGTGCAGGTCGACCGGGCAGTCGTGCTCGGAGGCGATCTCCAGGACGGCCTCCACGTACCCGGTGGGATCGGGGTCCAGATCCGGGCAGCCGCCGACCACCGAGGCGCCCATCTTCACCGCGTCCCGCAGGATCGCGAGCCCGTCCGCCCCGGCCACCCCGGTCAGCACGCGGGGCATCGCCACCGTCGTCACCTCGACGAGGCCACGCAGCGCCCGCCGCGCCTGGAGCACCGCGGCCAGCGCCCCCAGCCCCTGCACGCCGCCCACGTGGACGTGCGAGCGCAAGGCCGTCGCGCCGTGCCCGAGTTGCAGCAGCGCGGCCTCGGTGGCCCGCCGCTGGACGTCCAGGTCGTCGTACGGGACGGGCCCCTCGAAGTCGGCCGACAGGGCCGTGTCGCCGTGCGCGTGCGGCTCGACGGGGGCCGGCAGCAGCAGATGGCCGCCGAGGTCCACCCGGGCGGCGGACACCCCGGACGCGGCGGGCCCGGGGCTCAGGCTGCCCGCCGTGCCGACCGCCTCGATCCGCCCGCCGCCCAGCCGTACGTCCACCACCCGGCCGTCGGTCAGTCGCGCCCCGCACAGCAGCAGGGCACCGGCCTCGTCCGGGCCCGACGGCGGGCCGGAGGAGGAGGGGGACGGCTGCGGGCGGCTGTCGGGCATCGCGCTCCTGGGGCTACAAGATCACGCAGAGTGAGTCGAGCCTAGGCGGGCCGCCCGCCCTCGTCGCGGAGGAGCGCAATAGTCGTACCGGTGCGGTTCACCTGCCGGGAGCCGGCGGGCGGACCGCCGGGAGAGCTGGGAACCGTGGTGTGCGTGAGACCCGCGCGGCCTGCGGAAACACGGTGGACGGTGGCTCCCGGAGCCTCGGCGAAGGCCCGTGGACGACGTGTGGACGGCCCCGGGACGGGCCATGGATGCGGGCCGGGAAACGGATTTGGGTGAACGGCGGTGGGGCGTGTAATGTCTTCATCGCTCGCCCCAATAGCTCAGTCGGCAGAGCGTCTCCATGGTAAGGAGAAGGTCTACGGTTCGATTCCGTATTGGGGCTCTGGTGTGAATGGTTCCCGTCGCGAGACGGGATCCGCTCGCATCACAGCGGTGTAGCTCAGTCGGTAGAGCAAGCGGCTCATAATCGCTGTGTCACCGGTTCAAGTCCGGTCACCGCTACTGACAGTAGCCGATTGCGGGGTCGGTCCTTCGATCGGCTACTCTTCTGTGCGTTGAACCCTGTCCCATCCGTTCGTCAAGGAGCACTCACGTGGCTGCCACCGACGTCCGCCCGAAGATCACGCTGGCCTGCGTGGAGTGCAAGGAGCGGAACTACATCACCAAGAAGAACCGGCGTAACAACCCGGACCGACTGGAGATGAAGAAGCACTGCCCGCGTTGCAACGCGCACACCGCGCACCGCGAAACGCGATAAAACAGGCTCGTACACGAGGCCGTCCCCGAGTGATCGGGGGCGGCCTCGCGTCGTTAGATCGACCGGTACCGGTCAGTACCGCCGTATCCGCAGCAAGCAGGAGGTAGCGAGCCCATGGCGCTCGACCAGTCCTTCGTGGGGCGTTCCTACCCGCCCACCGACCCCTACGAGGTCGGCCGGGAGAAGATCCGCGAGTTCGCGGAGGCCGTGGGGGACACCAACCCCGTGTACACGGACCCCGAGGCGGCCAAGGCGCTCGGGTACGCCGATGTGATCGCCCCGCCGACCTTCGTGTTCTCCATCACCTTCAAGGCGGCGGGACAGGTCGTCCAGGACCCTCAGCTGGGCCTCGACTACAGCCGGGTGGTGCACGGCGACCAGAAGTTCGCCCACAAGCGCCCGGTGCGCGCCGGTGACCGCCTCACCGTCACCTCCACCATCGAGGCGATCAAGTCCCTCGCGGGCAACGACATCCTGGACATCCGCGGCGAGGTCCACGACGAGTCCGGCGAGCACGTCGTGACCGCCTGGACCAAGCTCGTGGCCCGCGCGGCCGAGGAGGCGTGAGAACCCGATGACCGCGAAGATCTCCTACGACGACGTCGAGGTCGGCACCGAACTGCCTGCCCAGACCTTCGACGTGACCCGCGCCACCCTCGTCCGGTACGCGGGTGCCTCCGGCGACTTCAACCCGATCCACTGGAACGAGAAGTTCGCCAAGGAGGTCGGCCTCCCGGACGTCATCGCGCACGGCATGTTCACCATGGCCGAGGCGATCCGCGTCGTCACCGACTGGACCGGTGACCCGGGCGCGGTCCTCGAGTACGGCGTCCGCTTCACCAAGCCCGTCGTCGTCCCCAACGACGACGAGGGCGCCACCATCGAGGTCAGCGCCAAGGTCGGCGCCAAGCTCGACGACCACACCGTCCGCGTGGACCTCACGGCCATGAGCGGCGGCCAGAAGGTCCTCGGCATGTCCAGGGCGGTCGTACGACTGGCCTGACGGCCCCCGCGGCGCGGCCGCACCCCACGGTCCCCCGCCCCTCCCGGGTGCGGGGGTCTCGTACTCTTGAGCCCGTGCAGGAACTCCACGACGCCCCCCTCGCCCCGCTGACCACCTTCCGGCTGGGCGGGCCCGCGCGGCGGCTGATCACCGCGACCACCGACGACGAGGTCGTCGCCGCCGTCCGCGAGGCCGACGACACGGGTACGCCGCTGCTGCTCATCGGGGGCGGCTCCAACCTGGTGATCGGGGACCAGGGCTTCGCCGGAACCGCGCTGGTCCTCGCCACGAAGGGCTTCGCGCTCGACGGGACGCGGCTGGAATTGGCGGCCGGCGAGGTGTGGACCGACGCGGTCGCCCGGACCGTCGAGGCCGGGCTCGCCGGGATCGAGTGCCTGGCCGGCATCCCCGGCTCCGCGGGCGCCACACCGATCCAGAACGTCGGGGCGTACGGCCAGGAGGTCGCCTCCACCATCACCGAGGTCGTCGCCTACGACCGCCGCACCCGCGAGACGGTCACCGTCCCGAACACCGAGTGCGCCTTCTCGTACCGCCACAGCCGCTTCAAGGACGAGCCCGAGCGGTACGTCGTCCTGCGGGTCCGGTTCGAACTGGAGGACGCGGGCGGCCTCTCAGGACCGATCAAGTACGCCGAGACGGCACGCACGCTCGGCGTCGAACCCGGCGACCGGGTGCCCCTCGCCGACGCCCGCGAGACCGTGCTGAAGCTGCGCGCGGGGAAGGGCATGGTGCTCGACCCCGAGGACCACGACACCTGGTCCGCCGGATCGTTCTTCACCAACCCGATCCTCACCGCCGAGCAGTTCGCCGCGTTCCACGCGCGCGTGCGCGAGCGCCTCGGGGACGACGTCACCCCGCCCGCCTACGCCGCCGGCGACGGCCACACCAAGACCTCCGCCGCCTGGCTGATCGACAAGGCGGGCTTCACCAAGGGATACGGCACCGGCCCCGCCCGGATCTCCACCAAGCACACCCTGGCCCTCACCAACCGGGGCGCCGCCACCACCGAGGACCTGCTCGCCCTGGCCCGCGAGGTCGTCACCGGGGTCCGGGACGCCTTCGGGATCACCCTGGTCAACGAGCCGGTGACAGTCGGCGTCCGCCTCTAGGACGCCCCGGCCGGGCGGGCGAGCCAGTCGTCCACCCCGGACAGCAGCTTCGTCCGCTCCAGCTCCGGTGCCGCCGACGCCCGGATCGACTGACGGGCCAGCTCCGCCAACTCCTCGTCCGTGAAGCCGTGGTGGTGGCGGGCGATCTCGTACTGAGCCGCGAGGCGCGAGCCGAACAACAGCGGGTCGTCCGCGCCGAGCGCCATCGGCACACCGGCCTCGAACAGAGTTCGCAAGGGGACGTCCTGGTGTTTCTCGTAGACACCGAGCGCGACGTTCGAGGCCGGGCAGACCTCGCAGGTGATCCCCTGCTCGGCGAGCCGCTTCAGCAGGCGCGGGTGCTCCGCCGCCCGTACCCCGTGGCCCAGCCGGTCCGCGTGCAGGTCGTCCAGGCAGTCCCGCACCGACGACGGTCCGCTCAGCTCACCGCCGTGCGGCGCCGACAGCAGGCCACCCTCACGGGCGATCGCGAACGCCCGGTCGAAGTCGCGCGCCATGCCCCGGCGCTCGTCGTTGGAGAGCCCGAATCCGACCACGCCCCGGTCCGCGTACCGCACCGCGAGCCGGGCCAGCGTGCGCGCGTCCAGCGGGTGTTTCATCCGGTTCGCCGCCACCAGCACCCGCATCCCCAGCCCGGTCTCCCGCGACGTCCTGTCGACCGCGTCCAGGATGACCTCCAGCGCCGGGATCAGTCCGCCCAGCCGGGGCGCGTACGACGTCGGGTCCACCTGGATCTCCAGCCAGCCCGAACCGTCCCGCACATCCTCCTCCGCGGCCTCCCGCACCAGCCGCTGGATGTCGTCGGGCTCCCTGACGCACGAGCGCGCCGCGTCGTACAGCCGCTGGAACCGGAACCACCCTCGCTCGTCCGTGGCCCGGAGCTTCGGCGGTTCGCCGCTGGTCAGCGCCTCCGTCAGCGCCTCGGGCAGCCGCACCCCGTACTTGTCGGCCAGTTCCAGCACGGTCGTGGGCCGCATCGACCCGGTGAAGTGCAGATGCAGATGGGCCTTGGGCAGTTCAGAGAGATCACGTACACGCTCCATCGCCCGATCCTGCCGCACCTTCACGCCGTCCCGGAAGCGGAATCCTCGAACGTGGTCTTGCTCGCACACGGACTCGCCCACGGCAAAGGGCGGGTCACCCCCGAAATTTCGGAGGTGACCCGCCCCGGTGAGCAGCGCGCGACGTCAGTCCGTCGCCTCCGCCAGCAGCTTCTGGATGCGGGAGACGCCCTCGACGAGATCCTCGTCACCCAGGGCGTACGACAGACGCAGATAGCCGGGGGTGCCGAAGGCCTCACCGGGGACGACCGCGACCTCGGCCTCCTCCAGGATCAGCGCGGCCAGCTCGACCGTGTTCTGCGGGCGCCGGCCCCGGATCTCCTTGCCGACGAGGTCCTTCACCGACGGGTAGGCGTAGAACGCACCCTCGGGCTCCGGGCAGAGGACACCGTCGATCTCGTTGAGCATCCGCACGATCGTCCTGCGGCGGCGGTCGAAGGCCTCCTTCATCTTCTCGACGGCCGACAGGTCGCCGGAGACGGCGGCCAGCGCGGCCACCTGCGCCACGTTGGAGACGTTCGACGTGGCGTGCGACTGGAGGTTGGTCGCGGCCTTGACGACGTCCTTGGGGCCGATGACCCAGCCCACGCGCCAGCCGGTCATCGCGTACGTCTTCGCGACACCGTTGACCACGATCGTCTTGTCCGCGAGCTCGGGCACGACCACCGGCAGCGAGTGGAACTCCGCGTCGCCGTAGACCAGGTGCTCGTAGATCTCGTCGGTCAGGACCCACAGGCCCTTCTCGGCGGCCCAGCGGCCGATCTCCTCGACCTGCGCGCGGGTGTAGACGGCGCCGGTCGGGTTGGAGGGGGAGACGAAGAGGAGCACCTTCGTGTTCTCCGTGCGGGCCGCCTCCAGCTGCTCGACGGAGACCCGGTAGCCGGTGGTCTCGTCGGCGACCACCTCGACCGGGACACCGCCGGCGAGACGGATCGACTCCGGATACGTCGTCCAGTACGGCGCCGGGACGATGACCTCGTCGCCCGGGTCGAGGATCGCGGCGAACGCCTCGTAGATGGCCTGCTTTCCGCCGTTGGTGACGAGGACCTGCGAGGCGTCGACCGCGTAGCCGGAGTCGCGCAGGGTCTTCGCGGCGATCGCGGCCTTCAGCTCCGGCAGACCGCCCGCCGGCGTATAGCGGTGGTACTTCGGGTTCTTGCAGGCCTCGACGGCCGCCTCGACGATGTAGTCCGGGGTCGGGAAGTCGGGCTCACCGGCGCCGAAGCCGATCACCGGGCGCCCGGCGGCCTTGAGTGCCTTGGCCTTGGCGTCCACGGCGAGGGTGGCGGACTCGGAGATCGCGCCGATGCGCGCGGAGACCCGGCGCTCGGTGGGAGGGGTTGCAGGGCTCATGGACCCCATCGTTTCAGACAGGAAACGCGCCGGGCACGCGGGTTTCACAGACTGAACAGGCACGGAACAACCGTCCGTATCCGCGGCCGGAAACAGTCGATCTTCGACGAGCAACGCCCCTGCGGACGCTTTCTGTTCGACGACAGGCCTCGGACCACGTATGCTCTCTCCTCGTTGGCCTTCACCGGCCGCGCCCGGCAGGTGCACACCGAGCACTCGGTCGGATGCGGTACGTTGGGGGAGAACCGCAAAGGGTCGTAGCTCAATTGGTAGAGCACTGGTCTCCAAAACCAGCGGTTGGGGGTTCAAGTCCCTCCGGCCCTGCTACACACTCCTCACGCCAGGATGTGTGCGCATGTACGTACAGCAATGTTCCGCCGTGCGGCTCAGACCGGGCGCGGCACGGCCACGACCCGGACCGGAATCAGGTGAGGATGAATGACGGACGCCGTGGGCTCCATCGACACGCCTGATGCCCAGGACGAGGTGCCCGAGGACAAGAAGAAGACCCGCAAGGGCGGCAAGCGTGCCAAGAAGGGCCCGCTGAAGCGCCTCGCGCTCTTCTACCGCCAGATCGTCGCGGAGCTGCGGAAGGTCGTCTGGCCGACCCGCTCCCAGCTGACGACCTACACCACGGTGGTCATCGTCTTCGTCGTCATCATGATCGGTCTTGTCACCGTGATTGACTTCGGCCTCGACAAGGCCGCCAAGTACGTCTTCGGCTGAGCCGAGAGCGAAGGGCGCCGTTACCTGGCGCCCCTTTCGCGTGTTCCACCCCCATGATCCAGGAAGAAGCAGCCACGTGTCTGACCCGAACCTGAAGGACGCCATGGAGCCTCGCGGTGAAGGTGCCGAGTCCGTGGACGACGAACTCGACATCGTCGAGGGAGCAGACTCCGAGGACGGTGTCGACGAGTTCGAGGCTGCCGAGGCCGAGGCGGGGGAGCCGGCCGAGGAAGAAGCCCTGCACGTCGAGGACGACTCCGCCGAGGCGGACGCCGACGAGGACGAGGACGAGGCGACCGAGGAGGTCGCCGAGGAGGAGCCCGAGCCGGTCGACCCCGTCGAGGCCCTCCGTGAGGAACTGCGGACCCTGCCCGGCGAGTGGTACGTCATCCACACGTACGCCGGTTACGAGAACCGTGTGAAGACCAACCTCGAACAGCGTGCCGTCTCGCTGAACGTCGAGGACTTCATCTTCCAGGCCGAAGTGCCGCAGGAAGAGGTCGCGCAGATCAAGAACGGCGAGCGCAAGACGATCCGCCAGAACAAGCTTCCCGGATACGTCCTGGTCCGCATGGACCTGACGAACGAATCCTGGGGCGTCGTCCGCAACACCCCCGGCGTCACCGGCTTCGTGGGCAACGCCTACGACCCGTACCCGCTGACCCTGGACGAGATCGTCAAGATGCTCGCGCCGGAGGCCGAGGAGAAGGCCGCCCGCGAGGCCGCCGAGGCCGAGGGCAAGCCGGCGCCCGCCCGCAAGCTCGAGGTCCAGGTGCTGGACTTCGAGGTCGGCGACTCGGTCACCGTCACCGACGGCCCGTTCGCCACGCTGCAGGCGACCATCAACGAGATCAACGCGGACTCGAAGAAGGTCAAGGGCCTCGTGGAGATCTTCGGCCGCGAGACCCCGGTCGAGCTGTCGTTCGACCAGATCCAGAAGAACTGAGTTCTTCGGGGCGATACAACCCACGCTTCCGACCAGGTCGGACAAGCTCTCCGCAGCTTGTCTGACCTGCTCGGTTTTTGGCCGCGCATCTATACCCGCTATCGTTGTGCGGTATGCCTTCATCTGGCCGCGAACCGGATGAGGGCGCACTCGAATCGAAAGGACCCGGAGAGTAATGCCTCCCAAGAAGAAGAAGGTCACGGGGCTCATCAAGCTCCAGATCCAGGCCGGTGCGGCCAACCCGGCTCCGCCGGTCGGCCCGGCCCTGGGTCAGCACGGCGTCAACATCATGGAGTTCTGCAAGGCCTACAACGCCGCGACCGAGTCGCAGCGCGGGTGGGTCATCCCGGTGGAGATCACGGTCTACGAGGACCGCTCCTTCACCTTCGTCACCAAGACGCCCCCGGCCGCCAAGATGATCCTCAAGGCCGCGGGTATCGAGAAGGGCTCCGGCGAGCCGCACAAGACCAAGGTCGCCAAGATCACCGAGGCGCAGGTCCGCGAGATCGCCACGACGAAGATGCCCGACCTCAACGCCAACGACCTGGACGCCGCCGCGAAGATCATCGCCGGTACCGCGCGTTCCATGGGCGTCACGGTCGAGGGCTGAATCCCACCTTCGTAGAACCATGCGGCTCACGGAGCCGCACGTGGTAGGGCCTGCTCGGTCCGTACACCACGACTCCTTTCAGAACACACAGGAGCAGTTGTGAGCAAGCGCAGCAAGGCTCTCCGCGCTGCGGACGCCAAGGTCGACCGGGACAAGCTCTACGCCCCGCTCGAGGCCGTCCGTCTCGCCAAGGAGACCTCCACGTCCAAGTTCGACGGCACCGTCGAGGTCGCCTTCCGTCTGGGTGTCGACCCGCGCAAGGCCGACCAGATGGTTCGTGGCACCGTGAACCTCCCGCACGGCACCGGTAAGACCGCCCGGGTCCTGGTCTTCGCGACCGGTGACCGTGCCGAGGCCGCCACCGCCGCCGGCGCCGACATCGTCGGCTCCGACGAACTGATCGACGAGGTGGCGAAGGGCCGTCTGGACTTCGACGCCGTCGTCGCCACCCCGGACCTCATGGGCAAGGTCGGCCGCCTCGGCCGCGTGCTCGGTCCCCGTGGTCTCATGCCGAACCCCAAGACCGGCACCGTGACCCCGGACGTCGTGAAGGCCGTCAACGACATCAAGGGCGGCAAGATCGAGTTCCGCGTCGACAAGCACTCGAACCTGCACTTCATCATCGGCAAGACGTCGTTCGACGACACCAAGCTGGTGGAGAACTACGCCGCGGCGCTGGAGGAGATCCTCCGTCTGAAGCCGTCGGCCGCCAAGGGTCGTTACATCAAGAAGGCCGCGATCAGCACCACGATCGGCCCCGGCATTCCGATCGACTCCAACCGCACCCGCAACCTCCTCGTCGAGGAGGACCCGGCCGCCGTCTGAGCCTGACGCTCACCGGCAGCCGCGTCGCGGACGCAGAGTCCGAGGACGAGCCCCGCACCTTTCGAGGTGTGGGGCTCGTCCCTTTCCGGCATACGGGCCCGGTGCGGGTCTTTCGGCGTACGGGTGGGCATACGCGCGCGAATGTGCTGCCCTGGTGTGCGGAGCACGGTGAATCTCCCGGGGGGTGGGGACGGATGACCAGGACGACCACGTGTCGCCGTACGGCTGTGTCGTTCGCGGTGGTGGCCGCGCTGACGGGGGTGGTGGCCTGCGGCTCCTCGGACTCGGGCGGGGACGGCGGGGGTGATCCGTTCGCGGCGCTGAGGCTCGCGGACGAATCCACCCGCGACGCCGACTCGTCGCGGATCGAGTCCACCGGCGACCTGGGCGAGCTGATGTCCATCGAGGCGGACGGAGAGGTCGACTGGGCCGACGGCCTGGACGGCACCATGACCATCACCTACACGGGCGGCCAGGCGGCCGACCAGATGCGCCGGCTGGGCATCACCTCGACCGAGGCCCGCTATCTGCCGGACGCCTACTACGCGGACATGGGCGATCTGTTCGCCGGGCAGTACGGCGGCAAGCGGTGGATCAGGTACGCGTACGAGGACATGGACGAGATGATCGGCGGGGCCTCCGGCGCCTATGTGCAGGAGCACTTCAAGAGCGTCACACCGAACCAGTCCGTCCGGCTCCTGCTGGCCTCCGGTGATGTCGAGAACGTCGGCGAGGAGGACGTACGCGGGGAGCGGACCACGCACTACTCCGGCACCGTGGACGTCGCCGACCTCCAGGAGCGGAACGCGAACCTCGGCGAGGAGATGCGGGCCCAGTTGGAGGAGCAGCTCAAGGCGTCCGGCATCACCACCGTCGACATCGACCTCTGGATCGACGGCGACGACCTGCTGGTCAAGAAGGTCGAGAACGCCGACACCGCGAACGGCACGGTGAACTCCACGGTCCACTACAGCGACTACGGCGTCGACGTCTCCACCGAGGAGCCGCCGGCCGCCGAGACGGTCGACTACAAGGACCTGATGAGCGGCCTGCCGACGAGCTGAATTCGCAGGACAGCCACATTCGGGTGGCGCTAGTGTCCCAGCCGTCCCGCAAGGGTGGGGCGTGAGGTACGAGGGGGACACATGAGGTTTGCCGCACGCGACTCCGTAGGTCGTCGCAGAGCTGTCGGCATCGCCGTGGTGGCCGCGCTGTTCGGCGGTGCCACCGCCTGCGGCACACAGGCGGTGGCCGAGGCGGAACCGAGGACGCCCGCCGAGGCCGTGGCCCGGGCCGCCGAGCGGACGACGGACGTCGCGTCGCTGCGGTACCGGGTGAGCGGGACGCTGCCGGAGCACGGGAAGCTGCGGGTCGAGGCGGCGATGACCGTACGGCCGACGGCCATGCGTATGGAACTGACCGGACTGGGCGAGAGCGGGAAGAAGCCCCTGGACGTGCGGTTCGCCGACGGGGTGATCTACGCCGAGGGGGACGCGGCCGCCGTCGGCGGCCCGGCGGACAAGGAATGGATCAGCGCCGGCCCGGCCGTGTGGGGACGTGGCGCGGCGGACAACAACACGTACCGCGTCCTGCCCGCGCCGCTGGAGGCGAGTCCGCTCGCGCAGTCCACGCTCCTGACCGGCGCGAAGGAGGTCCGCGAGGTCGGAGCCGAGACGGTCGACGGAAGCGGGACCACGCACTACCGGGGCACGGTCACCACGAAGAGCCTGCGGGCCGCCCAGTCGGCCGCCCCCGACGAGCCGACCCGGAAGCTGCGGACGGACAGCCTCGACCAGTTCATGATGCTGGGCATCGAGGAGACGCTCACCGTGGACCTGTGGGTCGACGACGACGGCCGGGCCGAGCGGTACCGGCTGCGGGGCGAGACCCACGCCCTGAAGGAGGGCCGCCTGGTCGACACGGGCCCGCTCGACCTGACCGTCACCCTCCTGGACGTCGACCGGCCGGTGACCGTCGAGACCCCGGCGGCCGAGGACACCGTGGACCTCGCCGAGCGGGTGGACGGGGCGGGAGAGGGCTGAGTGGCGGCCTCCGGGAGCGGATTTGCTTGACAGGGATACGGTCCCGTACTCTTCCGGAGAAGCCAAAGACCGCTGGTCGTTGCCGTGTGCTCGTGAGAGGGCGCGGTGGCCGAAGGATCCGCTGAACTGCGGACGACCCGCGCAGGTGACTGTGGAAGTTGCTCCTGGTCCGGTTCCGTGATCGTACGGAATTCGTCCGGTCGAGCTACGCCCCGTGCGCCTGCGCCGGGGCGTTTCGTTGTGTTCAGCCCCTTCTGAGCGGTCCTCATCACCCGGAAGGAGGCCGACGCTCTATGGCAAGGCCCGACAAGGCTGCCGCGGTGGCCGAGCTCACGGAGCAGTTCCGTAGCTCGAACGCCGCTGTGCTGACCGAGTACCGGGGTCTCACTGTGGCGCAGCTCAAGAACCTGCGCCGTTCGCTCGGTGAAGACGCCCAGTACGCCGTGGTGAAGAACACGCTGACCAAGATCGCGGCCAACGAGGCCGGGATCTCTACGCTCGACGACCTGTTCAACGGTCCGACGGCGGTTGCCTTCATCACCGGTGACCCGGTGACGTCGGCGAAGGGTCTTCGTGACTTCGCCAAGGACAACCCGAACCTCGTCATCAAGGGCGGTGTCCTTGACGGCAAGGCGCTGTCCGCCGACGAGATCAAGAAGCTTGCGGACCTCGAGTCCCGCGAGGTTCTGCTCTCCAAGCTGGCGGGTGCCTTCAAGGGCAAGCAGTCCCAGACTGCTCAGCTCTTCCAGGCGCTTCCCTCGAAGCTCGTCCGCACCGTGGACGCTCTTCGCGCCAAGCAGGACGAGCAGGGCGGTGCCGAGTAACTCGGCTCGCGCATTGATCCGCGCCGCCTGACGCGCGGGTCGTAGCGGGCCGTAAGTACGCCCGCCGTTTCGATACAACCGGCACCTGCCGACATTAGTGGAAGGATCGCCCATCATGGCGAAGCTCAGCCAGGAAGACCTGCTCGCGCAGTTCGAGGAGATGACCCTCATCGAGCTCTCCGAGTTCGTGAAGGCGTTCGAGGAGAAGTTCGACGTCACCGCCGCCGCGGCCGTCGCCGTCGCGGGCCCGGCCCAGGGTGGCCCGGCCGCCCCGGTCGAGGAGGAGAAGGACGAGTTCGACGTCATCCTCACCGGTGCCGGCGACAAGAAGATCCAGGTCATCAAGGTCGTGCGTGAGCTGACCTCCCTGGGCCTGAAGGAGGCCAAGGACCTCGTGGACGGCGCCCCGAAGCCCGTTCTCGAGAAGGTCGCCAAGGACGCCGCCGAGAAGGCCGCCGAGTCCCTCAAGGGCGCCGGCGCCTCCGTCGAGGTCAAGTAAGGCCCACGGGTCCCCACGGACCCGCTCCCGCGCCGCTCCGGCAACCGGGGCTGTAACGCGGACGCACTGAAGGGCGATCACCCATGTGGGTGGTCGCCCTTCGGCGTTCGGGGACGTCGAGTGACGGCTGCCTTGCACTGTCGGTGGCGGCGAGTATGGTGATCTTCGTCGTGCCTCCGAGCACCCCTGGTGACCGGCCGCGAGTGACGATCGCAGCATCTGGTTCGGGCATGGGGGGCCTTGACGAACTGCACGCAGCGCGCAATTCTCAGGACGCGTCGTCACACGGATCCGAACTCCGAGGCATGGATCGACGGCGAAGAGGGCAGTATCGATGTGCATCGAGGGCGTGGCTTGCCGCAGGCGTTGAGGAACAACGAGGGTTTCCGAGGGTCCGTAAACCCGCACTGGACATCAGTGGGCCAATTGGCTACACTGACCCTTTGCGCTGCCTGTTAGCTGCCTCCTGCCCGTCACCAGGGGCATGCCCTCGCTCGAGCACCGACGATTGAACGTCCCTCACCTGGGGCTTTCCATCTCCGCGCCCGGTCGAGGGGGCCGGTACGCGCGTAGTGAGTCCGAGCCCTCGGAAGGACCCCCTCTTGGCCGCCTCGCGCAACGCCTCGACCGCGAATACGAACCCCGCCGCCAGCACCGCCCCGCTGCGCATCTCTTTTGCAAAGATCAAGGAGCCTCTCGAGGTTCCCAACCTGCTCGCGCTGCAGACCGAGAGCTTTGACTGGCTGCTCGGCAACACCGCCTGGCAGAGTCGGGTCGAGGAGGCTCTGGAGAACGGACAGGACGTCCCCACCAAGTCCGGTCTGGAGGAGATCTTCGAGGAGATCTCCCCGATCGAGGACTTCTCCGGGTCGATGTCGCTGACGTTCCGCGACCACCGTTTCGAGCCGCCGAAGAACAGCATCGACGAGTGCAAGGACCGCGACTTCACGTACGCGGCACCGCTCTTCGTCACCGCCGAGTTCACCAACAACGAGACCGGCGAGATCAAGTCCCAGACGGTCTTCATGGGCGACTTCCCGCTCATGACCCACAAGGGCACCTTCGTCATCAACGGCACCGAGCGTGTCGTGGTGTCGCAGCTGGTCCGTTCGCCGGGTGTCTACTTCGACTCCTCCATCGACAAGACGTCCGACAAGGACATCTTCTCCGCCAAGATCATCCCGTCCCGGGGTGCCTGGCTGGAGATGGAGATCGACAAGCGCGACATGGTCGGTGTGCGTATCGACCGCAAGCGCAAGCAGTCCGTGACCGTCCTCCTCAAGGCACTCGGCTGGACCACCGAGCAGATCCTGGAGGAGTTCGGCGAGTACGAGTCCATGCGCGCCACCCTGGAGAAGGACCACACCCAGGGGCAGGACGACGCGCTGCTCGACATCTACCGCAAGCTGCGTCCGGGCGAGCCCCCCACGCGTGAGGCCGCGCAGACGCTTCTGGAGAACCTGTACTTCAACCCCAAGCGCTACGACCTCGCGAAGGTCGGCCGCTACAAGGTCAACAAGAAGCTGGGTGCGGAGGCTCCGCTCGACGCGGGCGTCCTGACCGTCGAGGACGTCATCTCGACGATCAAGTACCTGGTGAAGCTGCACGCGGGCGAGACCGAGACGGCCGCCGACAACGGCCAGACGATCGTCGTCGAGACCGACGACATCGACCACTTCGGCAACCGTCGTCTGCGCAGCGTCGGCGAGCTCATCCAGAACCAGGTCCGTACGGGTCTGGCGCGTATGGAGCGTGTCGTCCGCGAGCGCATGACGACCCAGGACGTCGAGGCGATCACGCCCCAGACCCTGATCAACATCCGGCCGGTCGTCGCCTCCATCAAGGAGTTCTTCGGCACCAGCCAGCTGTCGCAGTTCATGGACCAGAACAACCCGCTGTCGGGTCTCACCCACAAGCGCCGTCTGTCGGCTCTTGGCCCGGGTGGTCTCTCCCGTGAGCGGGCCGGCTTCGAGGTCCGTGACGTGCACCCGTCCCACTACGGGCGCATGTGCCCCATCGAGACGCCCGAAGGCCCGAACATCGGTCTGATCGGTTCGCTCGCCTCCTACGGCCGGGTCAACGCGTTCGGTTTCGTGGAGACGCCGTACCGCCGGGTCACCGACGGTGTCGTCACCGACGAGGTCGACTACCTGACGGCCGACGAAGAGGACCGCTTCGTCATCGCGCAGGCCAACGCCACGCTCGACGAGGGCATGCGCTTCACCGAGAACCGCGTCCTGGTCCGCCGTCGTGGCGGCGAGGTCGACTACGTCCCCGGTGACGACGTGGACTACATGGACGTCTCGCCGCGCCAGATGGTGTCGGTCGCGACCGCCATGATCCCCTTCCTGGAGCACGACGACGCCAACCGTGCCCTCATGGGCGCGAACATGATGCGTCAGGCCGTGCCGCTCATCAAGAGCGAGTCCCCGCTCGTCGGCACCGGCATGGAGTACCGCTCCGCCGTCGACGCCGGCGACGTGGTCAAGGCCGAGAAGGCGGGTGTGGTCCAGGAGGTCTCCGCGGACTACATCACCACGACCAACGACGACGGCACGTACATCACGTACCGCCTGGCCAAGTTCGCCCGCTCCAACCAGGGCACCTCGGTCAACCAGAAGGTCATCGTCAACGAGGGCGACCGGATCATCGAGGGCCAGGTCCTGGCCGACGGTCCGGCCACCGAGAACGGCGAGATGGCCCTCGGCAAGAACCTGCTCGTGGCGTTCATGCCGTGGGAGGGTCACAACTACGAGGACGCGATCATCCTGTCGCAGCGCCTCGTGCAGGACGACGTCCTCTCCTCGATCCACATCGAGGAGCACGAGGTCGACGCCCGTGACACCAAGCTCGGCCCCGAGGAGATCACCCGGGACATCCCGAACGTCTCCGAGGAGGTCCTCGCCGACCTCGACGAGCGCGGCATCATCCGCATCGGTGCCGAGGTCGTCGCCGGCGACATCCTGGTCGGCAAGGTCACGCCCAAGGGTGAGACCGAGCTGACCCCGGAGGAGCGTCTGCTCCGCGCGATCTTCGGTGAGAAGGCCCGTGAGGTCCGTGACACCTCGCTGAAGGTGCCGCACGGCGAGATCGGCAAGGTCATCGGCGTCCGCGTCTTCGACCGCGAGGAGGGCGACGAGCTTCCCCCCGGTGTGAACCAGCTGGTGCGCGTGTACGTGGCGCAGAAGCGGAAGATCACCGACGGTGACAAGCTCGCCGGCCGTCACGGCAACAAGGGCGTCATCTCCAAGATCCTGCCGATCGAGGACATGCCGTTCCTGGAGGACGGCACCCCGGTCGACATCATCCTCAACCCGCTCGGCGTGCCGTCCCGAATGAACCCGGGACAGGTCCTGGAGATCCACCTCGGCTGGCTCGCCAGCCGCGGCTGGGACGTCTCCGGTCTCGCCGACGACTGGGCGAAGCGCCTGCAGGTCATCGGCGCCGACTCCGTCGCCCCCGGCACCAACGTCGCGACCCCGGTCTTCGACGGTGCCCGCGAGGACGAGCTGGCCGGTCTGCTCCAGCACACCATCCCGAACCGCGACGGCGAGCGCATGGTGCAGCCGACCGGTAAGGCGAGGCTGTTCGACGGCCGCTCCGGTGAGCCGTTCCCGGACCCGATCTCCATCGGGTACATGTACATCCTCAAGCTGCACCACCTGGTCGACGACAAGCTGCACGCCCGGTCGACCGGTCCGTACTCGATGATCACCCAGCAGCCGCTGGGTGGTAAGGCCCAGTTCGGTGGCCAGCGCTTCGGTGAGATGGAGGTGTGGGCGCTGGAGGCTTACGGCGCCGCGTACGCCCTCCAGGAGCTGCTGACCATCAAGTCCGACGACGTCACCGGCCGCGTGAAGGTCTACGAGGCCATCGTCAAGGGCGAGAACATTCCCGAGCCCGGCATCCCTGAGTCCTTCAAGGTTCTCATCAAGGAGATGCAGTCCCTGTGCCTCAACGTGGAGGTGCTGTCCTCGGACGGCATGTCCATCGAGATGCGCGACACCGACGAGGACGTCTTCCGCGCTGCGGAGGAGCTTGGCATCGACCTGTCCCGGCGCGAGCCGAGCAGCGTCGAAGAGGTCTGACGGGAGTTCGGCGGCCTTCGCCATGAAGGCCGCCGGCCCCAGGACCCCCGTATCAGACCCCATGACTTACAACCCTGAGAGGGATTGACGCATAGTGCTCGACGTCAACTTCTTCGACGAGCTCCGGATCGGTCTGGCCACCGCTGACGACATCCGTCAGTGGAGCCACGGCGAGGTCAAGAAGCCCGAGACGATCAACTACCGCACGCTCAAGCCCGAAAAGGACGGACTCTTCTGCGAGAAGATCTTCGGTCCGACCCGGGACTGGGAGTGCTACTGCGGCAAGTACAAGCGTGTCCGCTTCAAGGGCATCATCTGTGAGCGCTGTGGCGTCGAGGTCACGCGCGCCAAGGTGCGTCGTGAGCGGATGGGCCACATCGAGCTGGCCGCTCCCGTCACCCACATCTGGTACTTCAAGGGCGTTCCGTCGCGGCTGGGCTACCTGCTCGACCTCGCCCCGAAGGACCTGGAGAAGGTCATCTACTTCGCGGCGTACATGATCACGTACGTCGACGAGGAGCGCCGCACCCGCGACCTGCCCTCCCTGGAGGCCCACGTCTCCGTCGAGCGGCAGCAGATCGAGAACCGTCGCGACGCCGACCTCGAGGCCCGCGCCAAGAAGCTCGAGACCGACCTGGCCGAGCTGGAGGCCGAGGGCGCCAAGGCCGACGTGCGCCGCAAGGTGCGCGAAGGTGCCGAGCGGGAGATGAAGCAGCTGCGCGACCGTACGCAGCGCGAGATCGACCGTCTCGACGAGGTGTGGACCCGGTTCAAGAACCTCAAGGTCCAGGACCTGGAGGGCGACGAGCTCCTCTACCGCGAGCTGCGTGACCGCTTCGGCACGTACTTCGACGGTTCGATGGGTGCCGCGGCGCTGCAGAAGCGCCTGGAGTCCTTCGACCTGGACGAGGAGGCCGAGCGCCTCCGCGAGATCATCCGCACCGGCAAGGGCCAGAAGAAGACCCGTGCGCTCAAGCGCCTCAAGGTCGTCTCCGCGTTCCTGCAGACCAGCAACAGCCCCAAGGGCATGGTGCTGGACTGCGTGCCGGTCATCCCGCCGGACCTCCGCCCGATGGTGCAGCTGGACGGTGGCCGCTTCGCGACCTCCGACCTGAACGACCTGTACCGCCGTGTGATCAACCGGAACAACCGTCTGAAGCGGCTTCTCGACCTCGGCGCGCCCGAGATCATCGTGAACAACGAGAAGCGCATGCTCCAGGAGGCCGTCGACGCGCTGTTCGACAACGGCCGTCGTGGTCGTCCGGTCACCGGTCCCGGTAACCGCCCGCTGAAGTCCCTCAGCGACATGCTGAAGGGCAAGCAGGGTCGATTCCGTCAGAACCTGCTCGGCAAGCGTGTGGACTACTCCGCGCGTTCCGTGATCGTCGTCGGTCCGCAGCTGAAGCTGCACCAGTGCGGTCTGCCGAAGGCGATGGCGCTGGAGCTGTTCAAGCCGTTCGTGATGAAGCGGCTCGTGGACCTCAACCACGCGCAGAACATCAAGAGCGCCAAGCGCATGGTCGAGCGTGGCCGCACCGTCGTGTACGACGTCCTCGAAGAGGTCATCGCCGAGCACCCGGTGCTGCTGAACCGTGCGCCCACCCTGCACCGCCTCGGTATCCAGGCCTTCGAGCCGCAGCT
Organism: Streptomyces gottesmaniae; assembly: GCF_031845845.1. Taxonomy (NCBI): domain Bacteria; kingdom Bacillati; phylum Actinomycetota; class Actinomycetes; order Kitasatosporales; family Streptomycetaceae; genus Streptomyces; species Streptomyces gottesmaniae. Next base: position 82,366 of record NZ_JAVRFJ010000023.1, on the reverse strand, counting down.
GGTCGAGGGCAAGGCCATCCAGATCCACCCGCTCGTCTGCACCGCGTTCAACGCGGACTTCGACGGTGACCAGATGGCCGTGCACCTGCCGCTGTCCGCGGAGGCGCAGGCCGAGGCCCGCATCCTGATGCTGTCCTCGAACAACATCCTCAAGCCCGCCGACGGCCGTCCGGTGACGATGCCGACCCAGGACATGGTCCTCGGTCTGTTCTTCCTCACTACCGACGGCGAGCTGCGTGACACCAAGGGCGAGGGGCGTTCGTTCGCCTCCACGGCCGAGGCGATCATGGCGTTCGACGCCGGCGAGCTGGCGCTGCAGTCCGCGGTGGACATCCGCTTCCCGGTGGGCACCATCCCGCCGCGCGGCTGGACCCCGCCGGAGCGCGAGGAGGGCGAGCCGGAGTGGCAGCAGGGTGACAGCTTCCGTCTGAAGACCACGCTCGGCCGTGCGCTCTTCAACGAGCTGCTGCCCGAGGACTACCCGTTCGTCGACTACTCGGTGGGCAAGAAGCAGCTCTCCGAGATCGTCAACGACCTGGCCGAGCGCTACCCCAAGGTCATCGTGGCGGCGACGCTCGACAACCTGAAGGCGGCCGGCTTCTTCTGGGCGACCCGCTCCGGTGTCACCGTGGCCATCTCCGACGTCGTCGTTCCCGAGGCGAAGAAGGAGATCGTCCGCGGGTACGAGGCGCAGGACGAGAAGGTTCAGAAGCAGTACGAGCGCGGTCTGATCACCAAGGAAGAGCGCACGCAGGAGCTCATCGCGATCTGGACCAAGGCGACCAACGAGGTCGCCGAGGCGATGAACGCGAACTTCCCCAAGACCAACCCCATCTTCATGATGGTCGACTCGGGTGCCCGAGGAAACATGATGCAGATGCGGCAGATCGCGGGTATGCGCGGTCTGGTGTCGAACGCGAAGAACGAGACCATCCCGCGTCCCATCAAGGCCTCGTTCCGTGAGGGTCTGTCGGTGCTGGAGTACTTCATCTCCACGCACGGTGCCCGTAAGGGTCTGGCGGACACCGCCCTGCGTACCGCCGACTCGGGTTACCTGACCCGTCGTCTGGTGGACGTCTCGCAGGACGTCATCATCCGCGAGGAGGACTGCGGCACCGAGCGCGGTCTGAAGCTGCGGATCGCCTCGAAGGACGAGACCGGGGTCCTGCGCAAGGCCGAGGACGTCGAGACCAGCGTCTACGCCCGCATGCTCGCCGAGGACGTCGTCATCGACGGCAAGGTGATCGCGCCGGCCAACGTGGACCTGGGCGACGTGCTCATCGACCAGCTCGTGCACCACGGTGTCGAGGAGGTCAAGACCCGCTCGATCCTGACCTGTGAGTCCAAGGTCGGCACGTGCGCCATGTGCTACGGCCGCTCCCTGGCCACCGGCAAGCTGGTCGACATCGGTGAGGCGGTCGGCATCATCGCCGCCCAGTCCATCGGTGAGCCCGGTACCCAGCTGACGATGCGTACCTTCCACACCGGTGGTGTGGCCGGTGACGACATCACGCAGGGTCTGCCGCGTGTCGTGGAGCTCTTCGAGGCCCGTACGCCCAAGGGTGTCGCGCCGATCTCCGAGGCGGCCGGTCGCGTCCGCATCGAGGAGACGGAGAAGACCAAGAAGATCGTCATCACGCCGGACGACGGCAGCGACGAGACGGCGTTCCCGATCTCGAAGCGTGCCCGTCTGCTGGTGAGCGAGGGCGAGCACGTCGAGGTGGGCCAGAAGCTCACCGTGGGTGCCACCAACCCGCACGACGTGCTGCGCATCCTGGGTCAGCGTGCGGTCCAGGTCCACCTGGTCGGCGAGGTCCAGAAGGTCTACAACTCGCAGGGTGTGTCGATCCACGACAAGCACATCGAAATCATCATCCGGCAGATGCTCCGCCGCGTGACGATCATCGAGTCCGGCGACGCCGAGCTGCTGCCCGGTGAGCTGGTCGAGCGGTCGAAGTTCGAGACCGAGAACCGTCGTGTGGTCCAGGAGGGCGGTCACCCGGCCTCCGGTCGTCCGCAGCTGATGGGTATCACCAAGGCCTCGCTGGCGACGGAATCCTGGCTGTCGGCCGCCTCCTTCCAGGAGACGACCCGAGTCCTGACGGACGCGGCGATCAACGCCAAGTCCGACAGCCTCATCGGCCTCAAGGAGAACGTCATCATCGGTAAGCTCATCCCGGCCGGTACGGGTCTGTCCCGCTACCGCAACATCCGGGTCGAGCCGACCGAGGAGGCCAAGGCCGCGATGTACTCGGCCGTCGGCTACGACGACATCGACTACTCGCCGTTCGGCACGGGCTCCGGCCAGGCCGTTCCGCTGGAGGACTACGACTACGGTCCGTACAACCAGTAGGCGAGCGGTTGTCATCGCTTGAGTTGAGGGGCGGTCACCTTCGGGTGGCCGCCCTTCGGCGTTCGGTGGGGTCCCGTCGGCCCAGGAGATCAGCGCCCGCGCTCCAGATGGGACCGCAGGTGGTGGAGCCGGGTGTGCGGGTCCGGGTGGGAGGCGAGGAGCCGTGCGATCACTCCCTCCTCCTCGACGCGGACGCCCAGGGCCGAGGCGTCGGCGTGTGCGGTCGCCTCGCGGTGGAGATCCTCGCTCAGCACGGTCATCAGATGCTCCGCGAAGCCGAGTTCGGCCGCGTGTTCGTCCGCGCGAAGTTCCGCGCGGCGGGATACGGCAGCCACCAGGCAGGGCGTGATCAAGGGCAGGAGGACCAGGCCGTATGTGGCTGCGGCCAGGGCGAACATGGTGGCGCCGAAGAGGCCGATCATCAGGGCGGCGACGCCCACGGACACACGGTCGACGCGTGCGGCCAGCCACCGCAGCAGGCGCCAGGTGATCCGCGCGGGCAGTGTGTACCAGAAGGTGAGCAACGAGGCCCAGGAGTGCCCTCTCACGTGATGGCCCAACTCGTGCGCGAGTACGCCGGCGAGCTGGGCGGGGGTGAGCGTCCTGAGCGAATGGCTGGTGACGCCGACGATGTGGCCCGCGGCCGCCATGGCGTTGATCCCGGCGCTGTCCTCGACCCACAACTGGTACGTGTCCCCGTCCACGCCGGCTCGGGCGGTCACCTGGCGCCAGACCGACGCCAGCTTCCGGTACTCCTCGGGCGTGGGGTAGCGGAGCCGGTACAGCCACCGGGCCAGGAGGCGTTCGCAGGGCCGGTGGAAGGCCAGCCCTCCGCTGACCACCCAGCAGCCGAACGGGATCCACCAAGGTGGCCCGAGCAGGACGGCGACGGCGTACGACACGACGAAGACGACGGCCGAACTTGTCAGCACCTGCGGCAGCTGGAGCGTCAGGTGCCCGAGTGTGGTGGCGTCGACACCGCGGTGGCGGGCCGATATGTGGACGCGTCCGGCGCGGGAGGAGAGATTGTCCATGGGGTCCGGACGCTTTCGGCGGTGCTCGGATTCGTAGGGGACGGACATGACACTCCTTGTCGGGTTCCGGAGGCGGGGCGAGGGGGACTCAGGCCATGAGTGCGGAGCCGGGGAGCAGCACCGCGGCGCAACCGAAGGCGATCAGTCCCGTTCTGATCCAGAGGTGTTTGCGGGCCACGATGCGGCTGGTCTCGGCCAGCGCCAGGAAAAGGCCGAGGGTGGGGTCGCGCCCTGTCTCCGCCACGGCCGCGGCAAGGCTTCCGGTCCGGGCGGCGCGCCGTACGTCACCGAAGTAGGTCAGGGGCAGACCGGGCTCCCAGGTGCTCCTGCGGTAGCGGGGCAGAACCGCGAGCAGCAGCGCGAACAGGGCTGCGACCAGCGACGCCACGCCCAGCCACCACACGAGCGCGGCGGTGGGGGAGAGCGCGGGGGGACTCCATCGGTGTCCGCCGAGCAGACCCGCCATGATGCCCAGGGCCCCGGCAAGGACGGAGGCCTTGGTGTCGGCGCGGGCGATCTCGGCGCGGAGGTCGCCCAGCAGCAGCGTGCCCGCCTGTACCTCCGGGGCGGCCACCGGTGGGGGTACGGCACTCACGCAGGCGTCTCCGGAGCCTCGTCCTCGGGCGACGCGCCCGACTTCAGGACGGTCGTCATCCACCTGGCGGTGAGCTCCCGGGGCTCCTGGAGCTGGTAGCTCTCCAGCCCTTCCTTGTCGAGCACCCGGTCGATCAGGTGGCGCTGCGTCTCGATGAGTACCTTGCGCTCCTCACCGAGGTGCTGGAGGACGAGCCGGGTGTCGTCGGGATGCTCCGTCAGATGCAGCGCCAGGGCGGCGGTGTCACCCCTGGCCAGGCAGTCCTCGTAGAACTTGATCTTTTCTGCCCTGATGCGAGCCTCGAGCTGCTGTCGCTGGACCGACACCTCGTGCTCCGGCGTGGCGGCCTCCGCCTCGTGTCGTGCGGCACGTAGCCGCTCCTGGTGGGTGCGTTCGGTCGCGTCGAGCCGCAGCCGGACCGTGACGGTGGCCCGCAGGCCCTGGTCGCCGACGATCTGCGCGGCCTCGTCGAGTGCCTGCTGCACTGCCCGCTCGGCCAACGGGCTCTCGGTGATGGCGTGACGGCGGCTCGCCGCCCGCATCGTCGGGACGAGTTCGCGTGCGAGGAGGCCGGGTACGTCCCGTTCGTGGCTGGTGACGAAGCGGGCCGGGTCCGTGACCCGCCAGGTGATCTCGGCGAAGGCTTCGAACTCGAAGCTGTCGACCCGACTGGGCAGGTGTTCCCGTAGGTGCAACGTGTGCGGGTCGGTGTCCACTTCGTAGAGGGCGACGTAGCGGCGGACGGAGGTGGGCCGGGCAGGCGGTGGGAAGGTCTCGTAGGCACCCTTGTGGGTGACGCAGACCAGGGTGTGATCGATCCGGCCGACGTGACGGCGGCCGCCGAGGCGCAGACGCGGCAGCTGCCGGACCCTGAGGACCGGGTCGAAGAAGGGGGTGGGCTGCGGAAGAAGCCCCTCCGCCGACCGGTCGGGTTCGTCGGGCTGAAGGCACAGGGCATCGGTGTCCATGGACATGCTCCAGGTGACGGGGGAGGGTCAGACGGTGCGCACGGCCGTGTCCAGCCGGTCGGCCACATCCAGGGCGTTCTCGTCGGCGTCGCGCACGGTGCGCAGAAGATGGGTGATGCGCTGGTGGTTGCCCGGCGTCGCGGCGAGCGCCGGGAGCAGCGTGGTGAGCGCGATCTCGGACTTGCTGTCCTCGTCGGCCGTGAGCACCCAGCCGCGCAGGACGCGCAGGGCCCGGGAGGTCAGCTCCTGGTCACCGAGAACGGCGCTCCAGAAAGCGGTCAGGTGCCGGACGTCCACCATCTCGTCGGCGGCCAGGGCGCGGGCGTACCAGTCGAGGACGATCGGGCGGTCGCCCTCCTCCTCATACTGGTCACAGGCCTGGACGAAGGCGCGCAGCGCGTGGGAGCGGACGGCACGATCATGGCGTGGGCCCTGGGGATCGAGACGCTCGGCCAGCGCGTGGAGCACCGGGCTCTGCACCGTGAGGAGCAGCAGTTCCAGGGCGTCCGCGAACTGCTTGTCCTCCTCCCTCCTGGCCTTCGCCTTCTTCTTCTCCCTCTTCGTCTCGTCATCGTCGTCGTCCGTGTCCTCCTCCTCGACGGGGCGGCGGACGGCGTCGAGCAGGGCGCGCAGGGTGATCTCGTGGTGGGCGGCGCCCAGCAGGCCGTAGGCGCGGATGGCCGTCCACCGGCGGCTGTGGTGATCGCCTGTGCACCAGTCGTGCAGGACGTCGAAGGCCGGGGGGACCTCCAGTAGTACGGACAGGGTCAGGGCGTTCGCGGCGATCAGCCAGGCGTTGAAGCTGTTCGAGTCGGCCCAGGGTTCGATGAGGTGGGCCATCGCGGACGGGAAGTCGGCCTGCGCGAACAGCGCGGCGGCGCCGGCCGCCCGGGTCCGCACGAGCGGACGTCTGTCCTTGGCGAGCTGCCGGATCCAGCTGACGAGCGCCGGTCGGGCCGAGGGGTGAAGGTTCCACACCTGGTGCAGCAGAAGTGGCGCGATCAGCTCGTCCTGGAAGCGGGCGACGAAGTGGTCGACCACGCCATGATCGGTGAGCTCGGTTTCGATTTCGCCTAGCGCGCGGGCGAGCTGGAGGCGGTCGGCACGGGAGGTGCCGAAGACGGGGATGCGCGGGGACTCGTCCGGGTTCTCCGTCCGATGGAAGAGCTTGAAGAGTTGGTCGCTGAGTTCGGCGGCCACCGCGTACGGGGCACCGTCGAATACGGACAGTGAGACGAGGAACGCCTTGTCGAAGAGGTTCGGAGTCTCTCCGGTGAGCCACCGGTCTATCTGGGTCCGTGCGGCCGCCTCTCCGTGGGCGGCCAGCTCCTGCTCGTCGATCTCGCCCCGATGCAGCGCGACCACACGCGTCGCGAACTGCGCGGTCTCGTAGGGCGGATGCTCCCGTTCGAGGAACTCCTTGACGTACGGCAGTCCGCTCAACCCGGTCCAGGGTGCCTCGCCCACGGCCCGGGTGACATGGGAGTGCAGCACGTCCGACGTCAGCGGCGGCTCCCACCGTACGGAGGGGATCTCGCTCGGCAACGTGGACGACTCGACTGTGATGACCAGGTGGCCACCGCCACGCTCCAGTTGCTCGCGCAGCCCTGACAGGTGCGGGGTCCGCAGCGGATGGCGGTGGCGGGTGGTCCAGTCGCAGAGGACGTACCCGAGGGGCGAGTCCAGTTCGTCGAGCAGAGCGGAAGGGGAGCTGGGCGGCTCCAGTTCCCGTAGCTGCTCGATGCCGAGCCTGGACAGCAACATCAGCGCGGCTGACCGGCGTCCCGTCGTCTGCCCGCCGCTCAGGATGACGACGCGCTCGGCACGCAGCCGCATGAGCGCATCGTGGAAGGAGACGCCTTCCCGGAAGACGGCGGTCACCTCGTCGAGCTCTGTCCGGGAGACCGGACCGGACGCGTGGCGGGGTGCCTTGCCGAAGCCTCCGGCATGAATGATCGTGTCGCCGAAGTGCGTGCCGCCGGTCTGCCCGAACTGGTCGCCGTCGACCAGGGTCGACGCGAACGTACGGGCCGCGTGCCTGACCAGATCCTGTCGTGCTTCCCAGGCCTTCTGCCGCTGCTCCGGAGGCTGGGAGAACTCCTCCTGTTTCTCCTCCTCCTTCGGTTTCTCCGCGGTCTTCGCCGAGCCGAGCGCCGTGTCCTGGCTCATCGCCGCTCACCCCGGTCGGGTAGGCCGAAGTTGAGGTCGCCTAGGACGGTGCCACCGGTCACGCCGTACTGGTCGCCGCCGATGTGTGTGTGGGAAGTCGAAGGGCCGAGGCTCGTGGCCGTCGGAGTTCCCTCACCGGAGGGCCCGCCGGTACCCGCGGCCGTCTCCGCACCCGGCTCACCGTGCAGCCAGGCCACCGTCGGTCCCTCCTTCGTCTCCACGGTGACGCGATGGAAGTCGCCGGGGCGCACGCCCAGGGGACCGTGGCGTACGACCCCTTGATAAACAGCCTCGGACACGCCCAGGACGCTGCCCGCGTCCGACTGCTTGAGGGCGTCGCGCAGCGGGTCGGAGTTCAGCAGCCGTACCGCGTGGTTGAGGTCCGAGCCGACCCAGCCGTCGAGCTCGTCCACGGCGACGTAGCCGGAGGAGAGCACGATGCGCAGCCGTATCCGCGCGCTGCTCGCGAGCAGGCGGTTCTTGTTGTGCAGAAGCGCCGGCGTCTCGGTCAGGAGCGTCTTCAACAGCGTCGGCACGGAGACCTTGGCGTCGATGAGTTCCATGACGGAGTCACCGCGGTCGGCGCGCAGCCGGGCGGTCTCGTCGACACCCGCGTCGACGAACGTGGCGTCGACGATGTCGTACAGGACCCGACGCAGGAACGCCTGTTCCACGTCGTCGCGGCTGCCGAACTGCTCGATGTCGAAGAGGAGGATCGTGCGGAACACGGGGTCGGCCATGTCTGTCCCTGTCTGTCTTCGCTTCCGCGAGTCGGTCCGTTGTCGGCACGCAGCACGATGGCGGGCGTACGGCGTGCGGCGGAGGGCCGATGACATGGACGATCTGTGACCGTGTACGCAGAAGAACAGCCGGAGATGTGCGTCAGGCGGAGCTCCCGCCGATGATGCGGCGCAGGACGTCGGGGCGCAGGACGACGATGCGGCGGCGTCTGGTGACCACCACCTGCCTGGCCCTCAGCTCCTTCAGCAGCCGGGCGACCGCCTCACGGGAGGAGCCGACCGAGCCCGCGAACTCCTGCTGGCTGAGCCCGATGGTGAGTTCGACGCCCTCGTCGGTCCGGCTGCCATGGGTGCGCATCAGTTCGAGCAAGAGGACCGCTAATCTTTCGCGCACGGTGAGGGCGGCCCACTCGAGCCGTCGACGGTCGGTCGACCGCTGACGGTCGGTGGCCAGGCCGAGCAGTTGCAGGGAGACCTGGGGGCTGCCCGAGAGGAACGCGGTGAACCGGGCCTGGTCGATGGCGACTGCCTCGACGGGATCCATGGCCGTCACGGTGGCCGCTCGGTGCCGCCCGCTGAGCGCGGCGCCCTCGCCGATGATGTCACCGGGGCCACGCAGGGCGAGCAAGGCCTCGTAGCCGTTGGCGGCGAGGGCCGTCACCTTGGTCCAGCCGTGCAGGAGCAGCAGCACATGGGTGGACGGATCGTTCTGGTGCATGAGCACGGCGCGCGCCCGGAAGCGCAGTGGACGACCGGCCGCCAGCAGGGCGACGCGGTCCTCCTTCTCCAGACGGGCCAGGAAGGGCACACGGTCGTCGAACCCGTCGTCGTCCCACGCGCGCGTACGGCCCCCAGCCATCCTGCCCCCCGTCTTCACCTGCGCCGATGTCGTTGATCCGCGACCAGTCAACGTACTTGAGGCAGCCGGCCGGGGAAGGAGCAGCAATCAGCCTCTGGCCGACAGTCGCTGTCGCGCCGTCCCGCCGAGCGGTAGCAGAACCGGGACAGAAGTGGTGCGGGGAACCGGTGCCGTACGCCGTGCGTTGCCGCATCATGGAGGAACTACCAGTCCGGGGGAGTGTTTCTCGTGTCGAACCCGTCGTGGCAGCCGATGCCGTGGCAGCAGGCGCAGGGCAGTAGCCCGTCCCTGCTCGCCGCCCATGCGGACCGTGAACGTGCCGTCGATGTGCTCAAGGCGGGCTTCAGTGAGGGCCGCCTCCCGCAGGACGAGTACGAGAGGCGCGTCGAGAGGGCCTATCAGGCGCGCACGGTGGGGGAGCTGGCTCTCCTGGTCGCCGACCTGCCACAGGGGCCCTCAGCGATGCAGCCGAGCGCGATGGCGCCCATGGCGCCGATGGTCCCGAGAACCTTCATGCCGGCGCCCGTGCTGCCCCCGCCTACCAACGGCAAGGCCGTGGGCGCGATGGTCTGCGGTGTGCTCACGACCATGACGGTGGGGCTCACCGGCATCCCGGCCGTCATCCTCGGTCACACCGCCCGCGCCGAGATGAAGCGCACGGGCGAGGGCGGGGAGGGCTTCGCGCTGGCCGGCCTCATCCTCGGCTGGCTCTCCGTGGCGGGCTGGGCCTTCTTCCTCATGATCCTCATGATCGCGGGAGTGTCGTCGAGCAGCGGAACCTGAGCGTCGGCGGGGGTTCGGCGGTGCGGACGCGTCCACCCTTGAACCCGGGATGCGTCCACCCCTAAACCCGCGCCTGCCCATTTGTTTTGACCATAGCGAATGAGGTAGGTACGCTCAGACCTTGTGCCTGGGGTGTGCCCTGGCTCTCGTGCGTGCCTTCAACCGCACAGGGGGAGCCGTAAGCGGCCACCGTACTCTGCGCCCTTTCTGCCTTGCGGCGGGAGTCAGCAGTTTCGACACACCCGACCGCGTGGGTCGGCGAATGTTCCGGGTTAGCTTCACCATTCGGCACACAGAAACCGGAGAAGTAGTGCCTACGATCCAGCAGCTGGTCCGGAAGGGCCGGCAGGACAAGGTCGAGAAGAACAAGACGCCCGCACTCGAGGGTTCGCCCCAGCGTCGCGGCGTCTGCACGCGTGTGTTCACGACCACCCCGAAGAAGCCGAACTCGGCCCTGCGTAAGGTCGCGCGTGTGCGTCTGACCAGCGGGATCGAGGTCACTGCTTACATTCCGGGTGAGGGACACAACCTGCAGGAGCACTCCATCGTGCTCGTGCGTGGTGGCCGTGTGAAGGACCTGCCGGGTGTTCGCTACAAGATCATCCGCGGTTCCCTGGACACCCAGGGTGTCAAGAACCGCAAGCAGGCCCGCAGCCGCTACGGCGCCAAGAAGGAGAAGTAAGAATGCCTCGTAAGGGCCCCGCCCCGAAGCGCCCGGTCATCATCGACCCGGTCTACGGTTCTCCTCTGGTCACCTCGCTCATCAACAAGGTGCTGCTGAACGGCAAGCGCTCCACCGCCGAGCGCATCGTCTACGGCGCCATGGAGGGCCTGCGTGAGAAGACGGGCAACGACCCGATCATCACGCTGAAGCGCGCTCTGGAGAACATCAAGCCGACCCTCGAGGTCAAGTCCCGCCGTGTCGGTGGTGCGACGTACCAGGTTCCGATCGAGGTCAAGCCCGGTCGCGCCAACACGCTCGCGCTGCGCTGGCTGGTCGGTTACTCCCGCGCCCGTCGCGAGAAGACCATGACCGAGCGTCTGCTCAACGAGCTTCTCGACGCCTCCAACGGCCTCGGTGCCGCTGTGAAGAAGCGCGAGGACACGCACAAGATGGCCGAGTCCAACAAGGCCTTCGCGCACTACCGCTGGTAGTCGCAGACCCCATCGAGACCGAGAGAAGACTGAAGCCTTATGGCTACCACTTCGCTTGACCTGGCCAGGGTCCGCAACATCGGGATCATGGCCCACATCGACGCGGGCAAGACGACCACCACCGAGCGGATCCTGTTCTACACCGGCGTTTCGTACAAGATCGGTGAGGTCCACGACGGCGCCGCCACCATGGACTGGATGGAGCAGGAGCAGGAGCGTGGCATCACGATCACCTCTGCTGCCACCACCTGTCACTGGCCGCTCGAGGGCGTCGACCACACCATCAACATCATCGACACCCCGGGTCACGTCGACTTCACCGTCGAGGTGGAGCGTTCGCTCCGCGTCCTCGACGGTGCCGTGACGGTGTTCGACGGCGTTGCCGGCGTGGAGCCGCAGTCGGAGACGGTGTGGCGTCAGGCCGACCGTTACGGCGTGCCCCGCATCTGCTTCGTCAACAAGCTGGACCGTACCGGCGCCGAGTTCCACCGCTGCGTGGACATGATCTCGGACCGCCTGGGCGCCCAGCCGCTCGTCATGCAGCTCCCGATCGGCGCCGAGGCCGACTTCAAGGGCGTCGTCGACCTCGTGACGATGAAGGCCCTGGTCTGGTCGGCCGAGGCCGCCAAGGGTGAGATGTACGACGTCGTCGACATCCCGGCCACGCACACCGAGGCTGCCGAGGAGTACCGCGGCAAGCTCGTCGAGGCGGTCGCCGAGAACGACGAAGAGATCATGGAGCTGTACCTGGAGGGCGTCGAGCCCACCGAGGAGCAGCTGTACGCCGCGATCCGTCGCATCACCATCGCGTCCGGCAAGTCCAACGACACCACGGTCACCCCGGTGTTCTGTGGCACCGCGTTCAAGAACAAGGGCGTCCAGCCCCTGCTCGACGCGGTCGTGCGCTACCTGCCGACCCCGCTCGACGTCGAGGCCATCGAGGGCCACGACGTGAAGGACCCCGAGCTGGTCGTCAAGCGCAAGCCGTCCGACGACGAGCCGCTGTCCGCGCTGGCGTTCAAGATCATGAGCGACCCGCACCTCGGCAAGCTCACCTTCGTCCGGGTCTACTCGGGCCGCCTGGAGTCCGGCACCGCCGTGCTGAACTCCGTCAAGGGCAAGAAGGAGCGCATCGGCAAGATCTACCGCATGCACGCGAACAAGCGTGAGGAGATCGAGTCGGTGGGCGCCGGCGACATCATCGCCGTCATGGGTCTGAAGCAGACCACGACCGGTGAGACGCTGTGCGACGACAAGCAGCCGGTGATCCTGGAGTCCATGGACTTCCCGGCGCCGGTCATCCAGGTCGCCATCGAGCCCAAGTCCAAGGGTGACCAGGAGAAGCTGGGTGTCGCCATCCAGCGTCTCGCGGAGGAGGACCCCTCCTTCCAGGTCCACTCGGACGAGGAGACGGGCCAGACCATCATCGGTGGTATGGGCGAGCTGCACCTCGAGGTGCTGGTCGACCGTATGCGCCGTGAGTTCAAGGTCGAGGCCAACGTCGGTAAGCCGCAGGTCGCCTACCGTGAGACGATCCGCAAGGCCGTCGAGCGCGTGGACTACACGCACAAGAAGCAGACTGGTGGTACCGGCCAGTTCGCCAAGGTGCAGATCGCGATCGAGCCGATCGAGGGCGGCGACGCCTCGTACGAGTTCGTGAACAAGGTCACCGGTGGCCGTATCCCGAAGGAGTACATCCCTTCGGTGGACGCCGGTGCGCAGGAGGCCATGCAGTTCGGCATCCTCGCGGGCTACGAGATGACGGGCGTCCGCGTCACGCTCATCGACGGTGGCTACCACGAGGTCGACTCCTCCGAACTCGCGTTCAAGATCGCCGGTTCGCAGGCCTTCAAGGAGGCCGCGCGCAAGGCCAGCCCCGTGCTGCTCGAGCCGATGATGGCCGTCGAGGTCACCACGCCCGAGGACTACATGGGTGAGGTCATCGGCGACATCAACTCCCGCCGTGGCCAGATCCAGGCCATGGAGGAGCGGGCCGGTGCCCGCGTCGTGAAGGGCCTCGTGCCCCTCTCGGAGATGTTCGGCTACGTCGGAGACCTCCGCAGCAAGACCTCGGGTCGCGCAAGCTACTCGATGCAGTTCGACTCCTACGCCGAGGTTCCGCGGAACGTCGCCGAGGAGATCATCGCGAAGGCCAAGGGCGAGTAACGCACCGCGTTCCACGCACCGCGTCCACACGCTTTAGGCTTGACTCCGGAGCCTCAGGGGGCAAACACCCGCGAACACGGGTGTTTGCCCAAGGACCCGGACTTTCCAGCAAAGATCACCTGGCGCCGATGAAGCAAGGCGTTCCAGAACCACTCCCAGGAGGACCCCCGTGGCGAAGGCGAAGTTCGAGCGGACTAAGCCGCACGTCAACATCGGCACCATCGGTCACATCGACCACGGTAAGACGACCCTCACGGCCGCCATTACCAAGGTGCTGCACGACGCGTTCCCGGACCTGAACGAGGCCTCGGCGTTCGACCAGATCGACAAGGCTCCCGAGGAGCGCCAGCGCGGTATCACCATCTCCATCGCGCACGTCGAGTACCAGACGGAGACCCGTCACTACGCCCACGTCGACTGCCCCGGTCACGCGGACTACATCAAGAACATGATCACGGGTGCGGCGCAGATGGACGGCGCCATCCTCGTTGTCGCCGCCACCGACGGCCCGATGCCGCAGACCAAGGAGCACGTGCTCCTGGCCCGCCAGGTCGGCGTTCCGTACATCGTCGTCGCCCTGAACAAGGCCGACATGGTGGACGACGAGGAGATCCTGGAGCTCGTCGAGCTCGAGGTCCGTGAGCTGCTCTCCGAGTACGAGTTCCCGGGCGACGACCTGCCGGTCGTCAAGGTCTCGGCGCTCAAGGCCCTTGAGGGCGACAAGGAGTGGGGCCAGTCCGTCCTCGACCTGATGAAGGCCGTCGACGAGAACATCCCGCAGCCCGAGCGTGACGTCGACAAGCCGTTCCTGATGCCGATCGAGGACGTCTTCACGATCACCGGTCGTGGCACCGTCGTCACCGGTCGTATCGAGCGTGGTGTCCTCAAGGTCAACGAGACCGTCGACATCGTCGGTATCAAGCAGGACAAGACCACCACGACGGTCACCGGCATCGAGATGTTCCGCAAGCTGCTCGACGAGGGCCAGGCCGGTGAGAACGTCGGTCTGCTCCTCCGTGGCATCAAGCGCGAGGACGTCGAGCGCGGCCAGGTCATCATCAAGCCCGGTTCGGTCACGCCGCACACCGAGTTCGAGGCCCAGGCCTACATCCTGTCCAAGGACGAGGGTGGCCGCCACACGCCGTTCTTCAACAACTACCGCCCGCAGTTCTACTTCCGTACGACGGACGTGACCGGCGTGGTGACCCTCCCCGAGGGCACCGAGATGGTCATGCCCGGCGACAACACGGAGATGAAGGTTGAGCTCATTCAGCCCATCGCCATGGAAGAGGGCCTGAAGTTCGCCATCCGTGAGGGTGGCCGGACCGTGGGCGCCGGCCAGGTCACCAAGATCAACAAGTAGTTCCGTTGGTCTGACCTGGTAGCTCCAGCACCAGCTGAGCTCCTGAAGGGGCCCGTACGACTTCGGTCGTACGGGCCCTTTCGCTTGTCCCGTGACGCCTGCTCATGACGGGCACCCCGTAACGCTTCCCGCGCGCCGGGCCAAGTAGGGGTGACAGCACGACCGACGACGAGAGGTGCACACCTTGGCACCGCACGAGAGAAGCAGGGGCGGTCCGCCGGGAGAGATGTACGACCCGGCCGCGTTCGAGATCTTCTACCGCCGCCACGTCGACGCCGTCACGCGCTTCATGGCCCGCCGGGTCACCGATCCGCACACCGTCGCCGACCTCGCCGCCGAGACCTTCCTCGCGGTGATCGACTCCGCTCGCGCCTACCGGCCCGACCTCGGGAGCGAGACGGCCTGGCTGTACGGCATCGCGCGCAACGTGGTGGCCGCGGAGGCGCGGCGCAGCGCGCGGCAGAGCGCGCTCGGCAGCCGGATCGCCGGGCGGCGGCTGCTGGAGGCCGACGACATCGGCCGGCTGGAGGAGAAGCTCGACGCGGAGGGGGCCGGCCGCCGGGCACTGGCCGCCCTGGAGGGCCTGCCCGACGGGGAGCGTGCGGTGATCGAACTCGTCGCCGTCGACCAGTTGAGCGTCACCGAGGCCGCCCAGGCGCTGGGCATACGCAAGGTCACCGCACGCGTACGGCTGCACCGGGCGCGCAGGGCGCTGCGGTCGGCCGCGGCGGGCGGGGACGGCGGGCACGCGGCAGCACTCACGTACGCAGGGGGCGAGGCATGAGCGGGAAGACGGTGAAGACCTTCGAGGACCGGCTGCTGGACGAGCTGCGGCGTGAGATCGCGCTGCGGGGCGAGGACGGGCCGGAGCCGGTGGTGCGGCGCAGGATCACCCCGCGGCGTGCGGTGGTCGCCCTGGTGGCGTGCGTCGCGGCGGCGGGGGCGGTGGTCGCGCTTCCGTCGTCGCAGGGCGGGTCCAGCGCGTACGCCGTCGAACGGCACGAGGACGGCAGCGTCACGGTCAGCATGCGGGACATCGTGTTGAGCGGCGACGACAAGAGGGAGCTGCGGGAGCGGCTGCGCGCCGACGGCATCAGCGTGACCGTCGACAGGCCCAGGAGTGGCTATGCCTGCGCGCAGCCTCGTGGTGAGGCCTATCAACCGGCCTGGGCCGTGGGGTCGGGTGACGCCCCGGTGATGCCCGTCCACGCGTTCACTCTGCGTCCTGGTGATTCCCTGGTGTTCGAGGAGCCGCAATGGGGGACCCGCGGCCGTGCACCCGCTTCGGTCGTGTACGCCTTCAAGGGGCGGGTCGAACCCTGCCAGGAGGTTCCCTGGGACGGATCCGGCGCCCGTAGGGATTCCTTCGAGGAGCAGTAGGCCGAGCGGCCTGTACGGCGCCGGCCGTACAGGCCGCTCGACGCTCCGGCCTTCGAAACTATTCGGCGCGTCCGACCCGTTGTCCCCTCGCCTCACTCCCTTCACCATTTGTCATGTCGCTGAGCAAATTCCGTTTGCGGGATTGACCGGTCGAGGGGTGTGGCATGTCCGCGGACGTCAGTCGGAGAATCGTTCTGGGGGCGGGTGCGGGGCTCGCCGTGTCGCCCGCCCTGCCGGGGGTCGCGCGGGCGGAGGAGGCGTCGGCGGAGGTGCTGCCGGGGGCGCTGAGGGTCTCCGACCCCGGCGCGTACCTCTCCTTCGCGCCTGTGCCGGGGGCGTTCGCGCTGGTCGGCGCGGCTGTGGTGGTGAGCCCCGAGGACCACCCCGGAGTCGTGAGGGTCGCGGGGGATCTGCGGGACGACATCGAGCGGGTGACGGGGGTGCGCCCGGGGGGCGAGCTCGCGCGGGAGGTGGTCCTGGTGGGGACCATCGGGCGCAGTCCGCTGATCGACGGGCTGATCGACGCCGGGAAACTGGACGTCGACGGGGTGCGGGGGAAGTGGGAGACCTCGCTGCACACGGTCGTCGAGCGGCCGATGCCCGGGGTGCGGCGGGCCTTCGTGATCGCGGGCAGCGACCCGCGCGGCACGATCTTCGGGGCGTACGACGTCTCGTACGGGATCGGGGTCTCGCCCTGGTACTGGTGGGACGACGTGCCGCCGGTCCGCCGGGAGGCGGTGTACGTGCGGCCGGGCCGCTTCAGCCAGGGGACGCCGGCCGTGAAGTACCGGGGCGTCTTCATCAACGACGAGAACCCGGCGCTCGGGACGTGGGCGCCGGCGTACTTCGGGCCGGGGAAGGCGCCGGGGTACCCCGGGGGCTTCAACGCGGACTTCTGGGCCAAGGTCTTCGAGGTGCTGCTGCGGCTGAAGGGGAACTACGTCTGGCCGGCGGTGTGGGGGCGGGCCTTCGCCGAGGACGATCCGGAGAACCACGCGCGGGCGAAGGCCTATGGGGTTGTCATGGGCACGTCTCATGAGGCGCCCATGATGCGGGGGATCGAGGAGTGGAACCGGCATGCGGTGCCGGCGGTCAGGGACGCGTCCGGGAACGTGGTCACGCCCGGACGGGACCCCTACGGGGGCACCGGGGAGTGGTCGTACCGGCGCAACGCCGAGGCCATCCGTGCGTACTGGCGGGACGGCATCCGCCGCATGGTCGACGAGGACTTCGAGGGCGTCGTCACGCTGGGGATGCGCGGGAACGGCGACACGAGCCTCCCGGACGGCGACGGCATCGAACTGATGCAGGAGATCATCGCGGCGCAGCGCAGGATCATCGAGGAGGTGACGGGGCGTCCGGCGTCGGAGACCCCGCAGGTGTGGACCCTCTACAAGGAGGTCCAGCGCTACTGGGACCGGGGGCTGCGGGCGCCGGAGGACGTGACCGTCGTCCTCACGGACGACAACTGGGGGAACATCCGCAAGCATCCGGACCCCGGGGAGCCCGTACGACCGGGGGGTTACGGGCTGTACTACCACTTCGACTACGTGGGGGTCGGGCGCAACTACAAGTGGGTCGACACGGCCAACCTGGCGAACCTCTGGGAACAGCTGCACGAGGCGGACGCCTACGGCAACCACGGCCTGTGGGTGGTGAACGTCGGTGATCTGAAGGGCAACGAGCTGCCGACCGGCTTCTTCCTCGACTACGCCTGGAATCCCGGGCGTTGGGGGCTGGAGAACCTGCAGGAGTGGGAGCGGCGGTTCGCGCGGCAGCACTTCGGGGAGGCGGCCGCCGCGGCGATCGCCGAGGTGCTGAGCGCGTACGGACAGCTTCAGGCGCGCCGCAAGCCCGAGTTGCTGAACCGGCGGATCACCCTCGACACGATGAAGGACCCCACGAAGGACGAGCGGGCGATCGTCTACGACGACCAGGAGACGCCGTACTACTTCGGCCACCGTGAGCTGGAACGCGTCACCGAGGAGTGGCGGGCGTTGGCGAAGCGGGCGGAGCGGGTGGGGCGGCGGCTTCCGGCGGCCCTGCGGGACGCGTGGTTCGAGCTGGTCGGGTACGAGGTGGAGGCGACCGCGAACCTGTACGGGCTGCGGGAGGCCGAGTTCCACAACCTGCTGTACGCGGGGCAGGGGCGGGCGGCGACGAACCGTATGGCGGCCGAGGCGGAGAAGGGTCTGGAGCGGGACTTCGAGCTGGCCGATCGCTTCAACTCCGAGGTGGCGGGCGGGAAGTGGCGGGGCTTCCAGACCCAGCCGCACATCGGGTACGGGGACGTGGAGCGGTACGGGCCCAACGCCGGATGGCAGCAGCCGGAGAAGGACCATGTGGCGCTGCCGGACGAGATCTTTCCCAAGGTGCGGCGGATCGAGGTGCCGGAGGCCGCGGAGCTCGGGGTGTCGGTGGACGGTGCCGAGGACGCGGGGGAGTGGTGGCCGGGATCGGCGACGCAGGCCGTCCTTCCGGTGTTCAGCCCGTACCAGACCCGGCCCCAGCAGTACGTGGAGATCTTCAACCGGGGGCGTACCCCCTTCTCGTACCGGATCGAGTCGTCGGTGCCGTGGCTGGTGGTGGAGCGGGCGCGGGGGCGGGTCGAGGAGCAGGTACGGGTGGCGGTGCGGGTGGACTGGGGGCGGCTGCCGGACGGTGGGGGCCGCCTGGAGGGCGCGTTGACGGTGAGCGGGGCGGGGGCCTCGGTCACGGTGAAGGCCGTCGCACAGAGGCCGTCGGCACGGGTGGAGCGTGGGCTGCGGGGGTTCGTCGAGGCGGGCGGCTATGTGGCGATCGACGCGGAGCACTACGCGCGGGCGGTGGGGTCGGCCGACGGGCGTGTGCGCTGGCGCCGGATCGACCGGATCGGGCGTACGGGGGCCGGGGTGACGCCGTGGCCCGTGACGGCGGCTCGGCAGACGCCGGGCGGGGCGGGGCCGCGGCTGGAGTACGAGGTCAGTCTCCTGTCGGCCGTGGACGAGGTGACGGTCCGGGCGTAC
The DNA here is from genome assembly GCF_031845845.1 of Streptomyces gottesmaniae. Taxonomy (NCBI): domain Bacteria; kingdom Bacillati; phylum Actinomycetota; class Actinomycetes; order Kitasatosporales; family Streptomycetaceae; genus Streptomyces; species Streptomyces gottesmaniae. Next base: position 63,796 of record NZ_JAVRFJ010000023.1, on the reverse strand, counting down.
CTCTCGCCGAGGAATCCGACGCTTCCGACGGGCGGTCTGCGGTACGCGGTGTCGTTCGACGGCGGGGAACCCCAGGTCGTCGACATCAACGCCGCCACCGGGGCCGACGACGGGCTCATGAACAAGCAGTGGGCCCGCAACACCTCGGACAACGTGAACGTGACGGCGACCCGGCACGCGATCGCCGGGCCCGGGGTGCACCGGCTGACGTTCTGGATGGTCGATCCGACGGTGGTGCTGCAGCGCCTGGTGATCGACACGGGTGGGTTGACGTCGACGTATCTGGGGCCGCTGGAGAGCCGCCGGATCTGAGAAGGGACCTGAGGATGACGTACCTGAACCGCTTTCGCCTGCCCGTGCTCGGGGTGGTCGCCGGAGCCCTGCTGTCCACGGCCGTGGCCGTGCACCCGGCCTCGGCGCAGGGGCAGGGACAGCCCGGCCCGTCGTTGCGCGCGCTCGCCGACCGGGCCGGCGTACGTGTCGGCACGGCCGTCGACATGGCGGCCCTCGCGGACGACCGGACGTACCGCGGAACCACCGCGCGTGAGTTCAACTCGGTGACCGCCGAGAACGTCATGAAGTGGGAGTCGGTGGAGCCGCAGCGGGGCGTGTACGACTGGAAGGCCGCCGACGACCTGGTCCGTTTCGCGCGGGCGAACGGGCAGGTGGTGCGCGGCCACACCCTGGTCTGGCACAGCCAGCTGCCGGGCTGGCTGACGGCCGGGGTGGCGGACGGCTCGATCGGGGCGGCGGAGCTGCGCGGGATCCTCCGGAAGCACATCACCACCCAGGTGAAGCGGTACAAGGGGAAGATCCAGCAGTGGGACGTGGTGAACGAGGTCTTCGAGGAGGACGGCAGCCTGCGGAACTCGATCTGGCTGCAGCAGCTCGGCCCCTCCTACATCGCCGACGCCTTCCGTTGGGCCCACGCCGCCGACCCGAAGGCGAAGCTCTTCCTCAACGACTACAACGTGGAGGGCGTCAACGCGAAGTCCACGGCGTACTACGAACTGGCGAAACGGTTGCGCGCGGAGGGCGTGCCGGTGCAGGGCTTCGGCGCTCAGGGGCACCTCGCGATCCAGTACGGCTTCCCGGGGCAGGTCGCCGAGAACCTGGCCCGCTTCGAGGCGCTGGGCATGCGGACGGCGTTCACGGAGGTGGACGTGCGGATGATCCTGCCGGTGGACGAGGCGAAGCAGGCCACCCAGGCGTCGTACTACCGGAAGCTGCTGGACGCGTGTCTGGGGGCGCGGAGTTGCAGGTCGTTCACGGTGTGGGGGTTCACGGACCGGTACTCATGGGTGCCGGGGGTGTTCGAGGGCCAGGGCTCGGCCACGCTGATGGACGAGGAGTACGGGCGGAAGCCGGCGTACGGGGCTCTGCGGGAGGGGCTGGCGGCCGGGAGGTGACGGGCGTCGCCCTCAGCCCTTGTCCGGGTAGCGGGGCAGGTTCTCCGTGGAGATGGTCCAGTCGGCGATGGTGACGTCCTCGCCGTAGACGAAGTCCTTGCGGGTGGCGTAGCGGGGCCCGTCGGGGGTGGCGTGGATGTCGGTGAGGACGGCGCCGGTGCCGGTGCGGGGGTCGAAGATCGAGTAGACGGGAATGCCCATCAGCGGGTAGTCGCGAGCTTTACCCACCCAGTCGTTGTCCGGGTTGGAGCGTGAGACGACCTCGATGGCGGCGATGAGAGAACGGGGATCGAAGGATCCGTCGACATCCATGTCCTCTTCGACGATCACCATCACGTCGGGGCGGCGCATGATGTTTTCGGGTTCGTCCTCCACATCGGGCTCGCCGGTATGGGCCACGATCTCTTCCGGCATGACCTTCTCCAGGCGCTTCCGGAGCCGCAGCGTCGTGAGCTCGTGACGGCCGCTGGGCGACATCATGTCGTGGACGATCCCTTCCTTGGTGATCTCGAATTTGCCGGGGAGGGTGTCGTCCATCGACTGAACGAAGTCCCGCATGGCCCGGTAGGGGTGAGAGGCGCCGTGCCGTGCGTTGTCCGGGGTGATGGCCATGGCACTCGCTCCTCGTCTGTGCCCGAAGGCAAGGATCGTCACGTTCATGCTAGGTGGCCCCCATGAGGTCGGGCGTGGCGTGGTCGGGCCCGCAGTCGCGGCAGCGGCTCCCCCTCGGGCCCCGGAAGCCGCGGTCGCAGCCGTCGCAGTTCGTCATCCCGTAGTGGACGGGCGGCGGTGACGCAGGGGTCCGGAACGGCGGCGGGGGTGGCAGCTGAGCCGTGAGCCGGTGGGCCAGGAGGGCGGCCGGGCGGTGCAGCGGCTCGTCCGGGAGATCACCGGTCAGGGCGTGGCGTACGGCGGTGGGGGTGAGGTCGCGCTCCAGCCAGGCTGCCACGCCCGGGGCGAGGTGCGCGGTGTCGCAGGCCGAGAGGAGGAGGCGGGGGTCCGTGCGGCGCAGGTCGGCGAGGAGATCGGTGGCGGTCTGGAGGAGGGTGGGGGAGCGGTAGGCGGGCTGGGGGACGGCGGGGAGGGGCTTGCGGGGGGCCTTTTTCTGCCGGGGTGCGCTGTTACGGCGTACGTCGTCCCGGCGTACGGGCTCGCCCTCCGCGCGGGTGCGGCCGGGCTGGTTGCAGGAGATCGTGCGGGTGATGATCCGGCCGCCGGGGACGCGTTCGCGTTCGCGGCGCAGGTAGCCGTGGGCTTCGAGTTCGCGCAGGGCGGCGGCGATACGGGTCGTGCCCTCCTGGAAGCGACCGGCGAGCGTCTTGATATCGACGCGGGCGCCCTTCGGGAGCGACTGGATGTGCGCGGCCAGCCCGATCGCGACGAGGGACAGCTCGGGGTGCTGGGCGAGGTGGTTGCCGATCACCGTGAAGCGGGTGGTGTGGCGGGTGTGGTCGTGGATCAGACCGCCGGAGTGCCCGGAATGAGGGCCCCGATTCGGGTGTTCGTCGGCGGTAACCCGGCCTTGGGCGCGCGAGGGCGCGCTAGGGTGCTGCGTATCCATTGGGAAGGGTCTCGTCCTTCTCGGTGGTCAGGCCCTCGCACTGGGATTGCCGTCCCGGCGGGGGCCGTCGTATGTCCGCTGTCCGCGGTTGTGTCGCGCTGAGCGTAAGCGCAACAACCGTTCCCGAAGCCAGCCGAGTTGGCGATGTTCACCTACGTGGGTGACCGCACTGACGGGCGGGAGGGGAGGGGTGGGGTTTGGTGGGGTTCTTTCAGCCTTGAGTTCTTTGGTGGTGACAGCCCGTGGCACCGGAGCACAGATTTCTGGGTGCCGGTGGGAAGGTGATCTCGGCCCAGACGGTCTTGCGTGGCGGGCGCCCGGGAGTGGTTCCCCAGCGGTCGGCGAGCGCCTCGACGAGGAGGAGACCCCGGCCGGACTCGGACCCGGCGTCGGGGGCGGGATGTTGAGCTTGGGGCAGCCGTTCATGGTGCGTGTCCGTCACCTCGATACGGAGGGTGCGGCCGATGACGTAGAGCGTCAGGTCGAAATCGCGCCCCTGGACCCGTCCGTGCGTCGCCGCGTTGGCCGCCAGCTCCGCGACGATGTGCTCCGCCGGGTCGGACGGCAGCCCCCAAGTGCGCAGTTGCTCGGTCGCGAGCAGCCGGGCGAGGCGGGCTCCGCGTGGTGTGGAGGACAGTCGCAGACTGAAGTTGCGGATGGGGCTGTGGTGTTCGGAGCCAGGGCCGACGGTTTCCGTATTCACATCACTCAGCGTGGTGGCGCATGCCTACTGTGAACAGTGACTACGCCGATACGTACGGTGACTGTCTTGGACGTTGTCCGGTCGTGTCGGGCCTGTCCGGAAGGGCCGTACGGGTAGGGGGCGTTGAGGCGCGACGGTACGGCGGAGAGGTGCGCGATGTTGGTGGACGGGGACGCGGGGCGGCTCAAGACGGAGGCCGACGAGCCGGGCTGGGTGGTGGATCCGGACGACGAGTGGGGAGTCGCGGTCATCGCCACCGTCGGGCGGCAGTTGAAGCTGCGGCGGGAGGCGGTGGGGATGAGCGCCGCCGACTTCGGGCGGGCTGTCGGGTACGGCGAGGACCTGGTCTACAAGATCGAGGGCGGGAAACGGATTCCCCGGCAGGAGTATCTGGACAAGGCCGACGAGGCGCTGGACGCGGGCGGGCTCATCGCGGCGACCTGGGAGGACGTGAAGAAGGTCCGGTACCCGAAGAAGGTGCGGGCACTGGGGGAGATGGAGGCGAAGGCGGTCGAGATCGGGGTGTACGAGTGCAACAGCGTCCATGGGCTGTTGCAGACGCCGGAGCATGCGCGGGTTTTGATCGAAGCAGCGCAGCCGCCGTACTCACCGGATGACGTGGAGCGCATGGTGGCCGCTCGTCTCGCTCGGCAGGCGGTCTTCGAGCGCGACCCTGCCCCGTCGATTCACTTCGTCCTGGAAGAGGCCCCGCTGCGACGCCCGCTCGGAGGCACAATGGTGTGGCGACAGCAACTCGAACGTCTGCTGGAGGTCGGGCGGATGCGCCACGTCACACTCCAGGTGATGCCGACACGCGTTGAGGTCCACTCCGGTTTGGACGGCCGGATCGAGTTGCTGAAGTACATGGACGGCACGGCGGTCGGACGTTCCGACGGAGCATTCAGCGGGCGTCCCGTCTCCGACCCGAGGCAGCTCCGCATCCTTGAGCTGCGGTATGGCACCATCCGAGCGCAGGCTCTCCCTCCTTGGGAATCGCTGGCCCTCATCGAGCAACTGCTGGGAGAGACATGATCAGTAAGGCCTCCGCCGGGGACGCCTCCGAACCGGCCTGGTTCAAGAGCAGCTACAGCAGCGGCAATGACGGCGAGTCCTGCGTCGAGATCGCCACCACCCCCGGCACCGTCCACGTCCGCGACTCCAAGGACCTCGCCGGGCCTCGGCTCGCGCTCGCGCGGGACGCGTGGGCGGAGTTCGTGACGTACGCGTCCGGGAGCTGACCGTCCCGACGGGACGCCGGGATCGTCCCGTCGGCTTTCCAGGGTGTCTGACCTGTGGAATCGCCGTGCAATCACCCTTGGTACTCTGCCGCTTCCTGTAGAGCATCCGTTCGAAGAGGTGTGAATGAACGCAGGCAGACGAACCGTCGCGGTGGCCACGCTCGCGGGAGCGCTGGCTCTCTCGGTGCTGAACGCGCCGGCGGCCAACGCGGCGGACACCGGTATCACCGTGTCGGACATCGTCATCAACAAGGGCAAGCCGATCGTGGTCGGCACGTCGAATGTGGTGGAGCCCTCCCTCTCCTTCAGCATCACCCTGCCCACCGGGTACAGCACCGCCGACCCGTCCCGCTACGAGGCGTATCCGTTCCTCTACCGCGGCACCATGAGCACGGCGACCGACACCGGGGAGAACTTCATCGGGCCGGGCAGCTACACCTGCTACGAGATCGACTCCAAGCACGCCCGCTGTGAGGGCAACCTCTACATCGACCCGCACCCGAGCCAGGAGCACGTCGACTCCAACAGCGACGCCACGACGTGGAAGGTCGGCGTCGCGCTGCGGCTGTGGAAGGCGGACGGCGGTCTCAAGGCTGAGGAATACGAGACGCGGTCCAAGACCGCCCAGCTCAAGCGTGCGGCCAGGGCCACCACCAACGCCTCGCCGGAGCCCGTCGCCAAGGGCAAGGCGATCACCGTCACGGGCAGGCTGACCCGGGCGAACTGGAGCACGAAGGAGTATGACGGCTACGGAGGTCGTACCGTGAGCCTCCAGTTCAAGGCCAAGGGCACCGACACCTTCACGACGGTCAAGAAGGCCACCACCAGCAGCACGGGGGCGCTGAAGACCACGGTCACGGCCTCCGCCGACGGCTCGTACCGCTGGGTCTACTACGGCAACAGCACGACCGGCGTCGCCACCAGCGCGTCGGACTACGTCGACGTGCTCTGACGGCCCGGACCCCCTCAGTACAGGGTCGGCACCTCGCCGCCCTCGGCCCGGGTGAGCGTGACCCCCGCCAGACCGTGTAGCCGGCGTTCGGCCACGGCGGTCAGGTGGTCGCTGGTCGGCGGGGTCTGCCCCAGGCCGATGGCATAGCGGGCGGGAGCGGTGGCGAAGGGGCGGGGCCAGGCGTGGCACTCGGGTGCCGCCTCCGCGAGGTCGGTGATCAGGGCTCGCATCCTGCCCCGGACGCGGCCCTCGTCCGCGCCCTCGCCCCCGCTCCCGCCCGAACCCACGGTCACGACGGCCCAGGCCGCGTGGCGACGGTGGAGCGGGGGAGGGGCGAGGAGGTCGGGGAACGAGCCGCCTTCCTCCAGCAACCCCCAGGCGCGGAACAGCTCTTGTGCCACGAGGTCGCGCATCCCCTCCGTGACCTGCTCCGTGCAGGAACGGACCGGGGCGGACGGGGTCGCGACGGTGAGGGGACCGGCGGAAACCCCGCCGGATTCTCCCACCGGCTCGCGCCAGTCCCACGCCGCCCACGTCGCGAAGAAGTGCCGGAGAAGGTCGGCCGGTGACAGGTCACCGGCCTCGCCCGTCCGCCTGTCGCCCATCTCCCTCGCCGTGCGGGCCGCCAGCACGGACCAGGCCAGCCCCGGCAGACCGCCGAACGGCGCCGAGTCCAGGCCCCGCGCCTTCGCCCACGCCTTGACCTGTCGGGCCAGCCGGACGAACGCCGGGCCCTGGGCGCCCGCCGAGGCGAGCACCGCCTCCGCGTCGCTCACCGCGCTGAGCGCGATCGCCGCCGCCTCGCCGAGCTCGGCCCGCCGGGCCACCGCCTCGCCGGGATCCATCGCGCCGGTCGCCACGACGACCAGGTCCACGTCCAGCCCGTACAGCCGCAGCCGGAGCCCGGGTACACGGGCGCCGACCACTTCGCGCAGGCCGGCCGTCTCGGGCAGGGCTGCGGTCAACTTCGCTTGTATGGAGGGGAGTTCGGCCGAACCGGGCAGCGCCGCCACCAGGTCCAGATCCGCGCCGGGCAGCGCACAGCCCATCCGCCGGGAGCCGACGACGTGCACGACACCGTCAGGGAACGCGTCCGCCACGAGACGCGTGACCCGGTCCGCGACGGCGAGGTCGGCGTCGGTGTGCTCGCCGCCCCCGTCCGCCCCGTACGGCGTCGACTCCTCCCGCCACCGCACCTCGCCCGTCCCCAGGGCCACCGTCCCCCGCACCCGCATCGGTTCGTCCCCGCGCCTCGACAGCAGCGCCAGCTCGCCGACCCTGGCCGACAGGGGCGTGAGCCGGGCCGCGCACGCGGCCGCCAGCGCGTTCGGGTCGGTGGTGCGGCCCAGGCTCAGGTGCGGGGTGAAGCCCTCGTGCCGGCCCCGACAGCGCGGGAAGTGGCGTACGAGGGTGCTGTGCAGCTCGGCCCAGGGTCCCTCCCCGTCCGCCGCCGGGTCGAGCCACACCGTCGCGTCGTCCCGGTGGCCGAACCAGTGCACGCCCTCCAGCCGGATGTCGAACGGAGCGGTCGTGGCCCCCGCGAGCGTCGAGGCCGCCTGCTCGAAAGCGTGTTCCGGTACGAAGCCGAAGAGGACGTTCACATGCGGGGGCCAGCGGTGGATCTGCGGGTCGTGCTCCCGGCGGATGTCCTGCAACGGCGGCCACAGCTCCTCGGGAGGCAGCCAGGCCAGTGCCGTACGCGCCGTCGGACGGACGTCGAGGCTCGCGGGGGTGTCCGTGTCCGGGCCGGCCGGGGCCACCTCCGCCCGCACCCCGTAGTGGTCCGAGATGTACAGCCCCTCCGGCGTGGGCGCGTCCCCGTAGAGCTCGGCCCGTGCCACCCGCAGCCCTTCCCCGCGCAGCAGGACCCGGTCCAGACGGGACGCCCGCCCCGACAGGGAGGAGATCGCGGCCAGGGGGTTCGCCCCCGGGTCGAAGGTCGGGGTCGCGTCGGCGGCGCCGTGGGTCTCGCTCCAGGCGTCCCGCATGCCGAGGCTCGTCTGCGGGGTGTCGCCGCCGTCGTTGAAGTCGCCCAGCAACAGCAGGTCGGCGTCCAGCCCCGCCAATCCCTCGGCGACACGGGCCAGTTCGGCGGCGCGGCGGCCGGCGCCGTCCGTGGAGTGGTCACTGCTCAGGTGCGTCACCGCGACGACGAGGGGGCGTGCGCCGGCCTCCACGACCACGGCGGTCACCGCCTTGTGCGGGCCCAGCGCGTGGAAGGCGGCCTCGCGCACCGGCAATCGGCTCAGCAGGAGCAGCCCGCACTCCGCCACGTCCCGGCCGCGCGGGTCCGACCCCAGCGTCCAGTCCTCCCGCACCCAGGGTTCGCGCAACAGCATGGCCAGCAGCTCCGGCTCGACCTCCTGCAACGCGATCACGTCCACCTCGGCGTCGCGCAACGCCCGCAGCAGCAGCGGCCTGCGCCGGGCGCTGTCGATGCGGTCGGCGTCGTAGCGGTCCCAGAGGGTGTTCCAGGTCAGCACCCGTACGGTTTCTGAGGCGACTCCTCGCGGCGAGCGCGTGGGGGCCCAGCCCTCCCCGTCCCACACGCACGGCGTGCGCGCCGTGAAGAACGGCGCACGCAGCAGCCGGGCCTCGCGGACGCGCCCGGCCTCCGTCGCGTCGATCCGGTCCACTCCCGTCGTCCGGTCCCAGACCAGCTCGCCGTCCGCCTCGAAGAACAGCACCCGGTGCCATGGGATCTCGCCGCCGGGCACGAACGCGGGCAGCGGCACCCGCTTGGGCGCGGCGCCCCGCTGGAGGACGCCGAGCACGAAGCGCGCCGGGTCGAAGCGCGCGTCCCAGCGCACCCGGTGGTAGATCTCCTCGCTCGTCCGCACGGTCGCTCAGCCCTCTTCCTCAGACCTCGTCCTCTATGGTCCCGCTCGCCCCGACGTACCAGGTGCGGTGCGCGTCGCCCGGATACGGCGGGGCGAAGCGGCGCAGCTGGCCGGTGAGTACCTCGTGCGGCACCGGATGCTCGCGCCGGGTGTTGCGCCGTGCCAGCTCGTCCTCGTCGACCAGGACCACGGCGTGGGTGAGCAGGGCGTCGCGGCGGTGGGCGACCGCGTGCACCAGCGAGCGCTGCTGGTGGGTGAGGGAGGTGGCGTCCCACACCGTCGTCCCGCCGGCGGCCAGCGCCCCGTCCAGCCGGTCGAGCCCCTCGCGCAGGACGTCCGCGTTGGCCCGCTGGTCGGCGCGCGCGCCTCGCGCCTCGCGCAGATCGTCCAGCGAGACGTACGCGTCCACGCCGGCGAGCCCTCGCGCGAAGGTGCTCTTGCCGCTGCCCGCCGGACCGACCAGTTGGACCAGCTTCGGAAAGTCCCCCGACCGCCACCGCCACGTCGCCGCGACGGCCTCCCCGGCCCCGGCGGAACCACCCGCGGCGATACCGTCCCCAGCGCCACCGTTCGCACCAATGCGCCCCCGGGCGTACGCCTGCCGCGCCTCGGCCCGGCACCGGACCGCCGCGTCGGCCGGCAGCTCGGCGAACGCCTCCGTCAGGGCCCCCTCGTCGAGGCCCCACACCTCCTCCGCGTGCAGCGCCGACCACTCCACCTGTTCGCGCGCCTCGTTCGTCGCCGCCGTGGCGCGGGCGACCGCGTGCAGCAGGCCGAGATCGGCGGCCAGGGACAGCCGGGCCAGACCGGTCCGGCGGTCCTCGTCCGGATACGGCCGGTGCAGCGCGGAGTGCAGCCCCACGAGGTCGGCCACCCGCCGCGCGAGCGGCATCCCCACCGCCCCGGCCAGTCGGCCGGCGACCCGGGCCCGCCGCCCGCCCGGGGCGTGCTCGTGCAGCAGCGCGGCCAGGACGCCGGCGAGCCGCTCGTCCCCGGTCCGCCCCTCCGGGGCGAAGCGGGCCACGGCCTCCCGGTCCCCCTCGCCGGGCAGTCCGGCAGCCTCCGCCAGCGCGTCGGCGTCCGCGGGCGCGCCGGAGCGCACCGCCCACAGCGGCGCCCGCGCCCCCAACCCGTTCTCCACGACGGCCGCGTGCATCCAGTGGGTGTTCGTCCGCACGTGGCCGGCCCGCACCCACTTGGCGACGCACGCGCCGAACTCGTCCGCGGCGAAACCGTCCACGACCCGGACGACATATCCCTCCTGCCGCCCGAGGTCCAGCCGCAGGGCGCGCAGCGCCTTCTCGTCGAACACGCCCCGCCACAGCACGCACGGCACGGGAACCCCGAGCCCGCGCAGGAAGGCCACGGTCCGCTCCCAGTCCAGGCAGCGCCCGTCCCCGTCCCACACCGAGAAGCCGTAGAACCAGCTGTCCAGGTCGTCGTACGCGATCGAATGCCGGGCGAACATGTTCTCGCCGCACACCCGCCAACCCTCGGGTATCGCGTGGCCGATGCGGGCCTGGAGCGCCTTCACCCAGGTACGGGAGGGGTGGTGAGCGGAGTCGAGTGAGCGGGCGTGCACGCCGTCCGCGTACAGCGTGGTGTTCTCGCCGTCGAGCTTCTCGGTCACGACGACCTCGCGGCCGCGCAGCCCCGACAGGTCGGTGACCCGCAGATCGTCGGCGGTCGCGCCGGGGGACCAGGGCAGATGCCTGGTCCGCGGATAGTGCGTGCGCATGATGGACGTTCCCCCGTGACAGCCGACGTACCTGATCAGCCTAGGAGCGGGGTTCGTGGGCGGGCGAGCGGATTACCGGCGGCCCAGGGTCCGTTCATGGGCCGGGCCAGCGGTCCGTCCCCGCACCCGGACGCCCGCCTCGGCGCGGGACCCGCGACCGGGGCCGCCGCCTCGCCCCGGTCGCCGCGATCTTCGCCGGCGGCCGGCCGGGCGTCCAGCTTCCGCACGAGACGGTGCCCCCCGGACGGCGGTCCTGCCGCTGCCCGTCGGGTTGCTCCCGATCCTGGGCCCGGTGGTCCGGGCGATGCCGCGACCGGCATGTCGGAGCACGGCTGAATCGAAACCCCGCCGCGAAACTGCTGGGGATCATGGACGCATGAGACTCTCAGCGAGCCGCTTCGCCGGTGTGGCCCTCATGCTCGCCGGAATCGCCGTCGCTCTCTGGCTTGCCCTCGGCGTGCCCCAGGGCTGGACCGGAGGGATGAGGTGGTTGCGCACCGTGCTGGCGCTGGCGACCTTCGGCGCGATCAGCCTCGGAGTCCGCTTCGTGTTTCCCGACACGTCGGAGGGGTCTCCGGACGAAGGCCCGAGCGGCGCCCCGCACGACACCTCGGACGACGTCCCGGCCGACACCCCGGGCGGCGCCCGCGGCACCCGGGTTTGACCTGTGTCACTCTCGGGGTAATCTCTCCGGCTCGATTGGCGGAGGCGCTGCGCCGTATGGCAGACTAGCGGGGTTGCTCGGTCGAGTGTTGATGCTGCGCGCCTCCCGCCGGGAGGACCGGAAGCGAGTCCCACAGTACTCGTCGCCCCAACTGCCGTAAGGCAGCGCTGAGGCGGACGTACGGGAATCTTTCGGGAAGTGTCAGTGCGGCGCCGACCAGGCACTCGGTGGGCTTCTGCCCCCGGCCCGCGGTTCCGGAAGGGCCGCGTTTTCCCGGACAGGGGATGTTCGAACAAGGGACATCTGTGTCAGTGAGAGCGCGACACACCCGACCGCGTGGGTCGGAGGGGCGGGTGAAGGAACACCGGGTTCCAGAGCGTTAAACGAGACAAAGGACTACTGAGTAGCCATGGCGGGACAGAAGATCCGCATCCGGCTCAAGGCCTACGACCACGAGGTCATCGACTCCTCGGCGAAGAAGATCGTCGAGACGGTGACGCGCACTGGTGCGTCGGTCGCGGGCCCGGTGCCGCTGCCCACTGAGAAGAACGTGTACTGCGTCATCAAGTCGCCGCACAAGTACAAGGACTCGCGCGAGCACTTCGAGATGCGCACGCACAAGCGCCTGATCGACATCCTCGACCCGACGCCCAAGACCGTTGACTCTCTGATGCGACTCGACCTCCCGGCCGGTGTCGACATCGAGATCAAGCTCTGAGGGTCGGTGATCTGAGAATGGCTAAGCAGATCAAGGGCATCCTGGGCGAGAAGCTCGGCATGACGCAGGTGTGGGACGAGAACAACCGTGTTGTTCCGGTCACCGTCGTCAAGGCCGGCCCCAACGTCGTGACCCAGGTCCGTACGAACGATGTCGACGGCTACGAGTCGGTCCAGATCGCCTTCGGCGAGATCGACCCGCGCAAGGTGAACAAGCCCCTCAAGGGCCACTTCGCCAAGGCCGACGTCACCCCCCGCCGCCACCTCGTCGAGATCCGCACCGCGGACGCCTCCGAGTACACGCTGGGCCAGGAGATCTCCGCCGAGGTCTTCGAGGCCGGCGTCAAGGTGGACGTGACCGGCAAGAGCAAGGGCAAGGGCTTCGCCGGTGTCATGAAGCGTCACAACTTCAAGGGCCTCGGCGCCGGACACGGCACCCAGCGCAAGCACCGCTCTCCCGGCTCCATCGGTGGCTGCGCCACCCCGGGCCGTGTGTTCAAGGGCCTCCGCATGGCGGGTCGCATGGGCAACGAGCGGGTCACCACCCAGAACCTGACCGTCCACGCCGTTGACGCGGAGAAGGGTCTGCTGCTCATCAAGGGCGCGGTTCCCGGTCCGAACGGCGGCCTCGTCCTGGTCCGCACCGCGGCCAAGGGGGCCTGAGGTACCGATGAGCACTGTTGACATCCTTTCGCCTGCCGGCGAGAAGACCGGAAGCGTCGAACTCCCCGCGGAGATCTTCGGCGTGGAGAAGGTCAGCATCCCGCTGATCCACCAGGTCGTCGTCGCGCAGAACGCGGCTGCCCGCCAGGGCACGCACAAGACCAAGACCCGCGGCGAAGTCCGTGGTGGCGGTAAGAAGCCTTACCGGCAGAAGGGCACCGGCCGCGCCCGTCAGGGCTCGACCCGCGCGCCGCAGTTCGCCGGTGGTGGCGTCGTGCACGGTCCCGTGCCGCGTGACTACTCGCAGCGGACCCCGAAGAAGATGAAGGCCGCGGCCCTGCGCCACGCCCTCACCGACCGGGCCCGCCACAACCGCATCCACGTCGTCTCCGGCGTGATCGAGGGCGAGAACCCCTCCACGAAGGCCGCCAAGTCGCTGTTCGGCAAGATCTCGGAGCGCAAGAACCTGCTCCTGGTCGTCGAGCGCGCCGACGAGGCCGCGTGGCTCTCCGCCCGCAACCTGCCCCAGGTCCACATCCTGGAGCCGGGCCAGCTGAACACGTACGACGTGATCGTCTCGGACGACGTGGTCTTCACCCAGGCCGCTCTCGAGTCCTTCGTCGCCGGCCCGCAGGCCAACGACACCGAAGGGAGCGAGGCCTGATGGCTACGCGTCACCCGAGCATTGCCTCCAAGGCTGCCAAGGCCGCCAAGGCCGCGCGCGTCGCCAAGGCGCGTCGCCACGAGGCCGAGGGCAAGAACACCGTCGTCACCGCGCCCAGCAAGGCGTTCACGGACCCCCGTGACGTACTGCTGAAGCCGGTCGTGTCGGAGAAGAGCTACGCGCTTCTCGACGAGGGCAAGTACACGTTCATCGTGGCTCCCGGCGCCAACAAGACCCAGATCAAGCAGGCCGTCCAGGCGGTCTTCTCGGTCAAGGTCACCGGGGTCAACACGATCAACCGCCAGGGCAAGCGCAAGCGGACCCGCACGGGCTTCGGCAAGCGTGCCGACAGCAAGCGCGCGATCGTGACCCTTGCCGAGGGCGACCGTATCGACATCTTCGGCGGTCCGACCGCGTAAGCGGGTCGGATCGTCCGATATCGGACGAGGACTGAGAAATGGGAATCCGCAAGTACAAGCCGACTACGCCGGGCCGTCGTGGTTCCAGCGTCGCCGACTTCGTCGAGATCACGCGGTCCACGCCGGAGAAGTCGCTGGTCCGCCCCCTGCACAGCAAGGGCGGCCGTAACAACGCCGGTCGTGTGACCGTTCGCCACCAGGGTGGCGGACACAAGCGCGCCTACCGTGTCATCGACTTCCGTCGTCACGACAAGGACGGCGTGCCGGCGAAGGTCGCGCACATCGAGTACGACCCCAACCGCACCGCGCGCATCGCGCTGCTGCACTACGCCGACGGCGAGAAGCGCTACATCCTCGCCCCGCGCAACCTGCAGCAGGGCGACCGTGTGGAGAACGGTCCCGGGGCCGACATCAAGCCGGGCAACAACCTGGCGCTCCGCAACATCCCGGTCGGTACCACGATCCACGCGATCGAGCTCCGCCCCGGTGGCGGCGCCAAGTTCGCCCGCTCCGCCGGTGCCTCCGTGCAGCTGCTCGCGAAGGAGGGCGCCTACGCCCACCTCCGCATGCCGTCCGGTGAGATCCGCCTGGTCGACGTGCGCTGCCGCGCCACCGTCGGCGAGGTCGGCAACGCCGAGCAGAGCAACATCAACTGGGGCAAGGCCGGCCGCAAGCGCTGGCTGGGCGTCCGCCCGACCGTTCGCGGTGTGGCGATGAACCCGGTTGACCACCCCCACGGTGGTGGTGAGGGCAAGACCTCCGGTGGTCGCCACCCGGTCAGCCCCTGGGGTCAGAAGGAGGGTCGTACTCGCTCGCCGAAGAAGGCTTCGAGCAAGTACATCGTCCGCCGCCGCAAGACGAACAAGAAGCGCTAGGAGCGGGTTTAGATGCCGCGCAGTCTCAAGAAGGGGCCCTTCGTCGACGACCACCTGATCAAGAAGGTGGACGCCCAGAACGAAGCAGGCACCAAGAACGTCATCAAGACCTGGTCCCGTCGCTCGATGATCATCCCGGCCATGCTCGGCCACACGATCGCGGTGCACAACGGCAAGACCCACATTCCGGTGTTCGTCACCGAGTCGATGGTCGGCCACAAGCTCGGCGAGTTCTCGCCGACGCGCACCTTCCGGGGTCACGTCAAGGACGACCGGAAGTCGAAGCGCCGCTAACGCGGGGTGGAATGACCATGACAGACACTGGAAGGACAACCATGGAAGCCAGGGCCCAGGCGCGGTACATCCGCGTTACGCCCATGAAGGCCCGCCGCGTGGTGGACCTCATCCGTGGCATGGATGCCACGGAGGCTCAGGCGGTCCTGCGTTTCGCCCCGCAGGCCGCGAGCGTGCCGGTCGGCAAGGTGCTGGACAGCGCCATTGCCAACGCCGCGCACAACTACGACCACACGGACGCCTCTTCGCTGGTCATCAGCGAGGCGTACGTGGACGAGGGTCCGACCCTGAAGCGGTTCCGTCCGCGTGCCCAGGGCCGTGCCTACCGGATCCGCAAGCGGACCAGCCACATCACCGTGGTCGTCAGCAGCAAGGAAGGAACCCGGTAATGGGCCAGAAGGTAAACCCGCATGGGTTCCGGCTCGGTGTCACGACCGACTTCAAGTCGCGTTGGTACGCCGACAAGCTGTACAAGGACTACGTCAAGGAAGACGTCGCCATCCGTCGGATGATGACGTCCGGCATGGAGCGCGCCGGCATCTCCAAGGTCGAGATCGAGCGCACCCGTGACCGCGTCCGTGTGGACATCCACACCGCGCGTCCGGGCATCGTCATCGGCCGCCGTGGCGCCGAGGCCGACCGCATCCGCGGTGACCTCGAGAAGCTGACGGGCAAGCAGGTCCAGCTGAACATCCTCGAGGTCAAGAACCCCGAGACGGACGCTCAGCTGGTTGCTCAGGCCGTCGCCGAGCAGCTCTCCTCCCGCGTCTCCTTCCGTCGGGCCATGCGTAAGAGCATGCAGTCCGCCATGAAGGCCGGCGCCAAGGGCATCAAGATCCAGTGCGGTGGCCGCCTCGGTGGCGCCGAGATGTCCCGCTCGGAGTTCTACCGCGAGGGCCGTGTGCCCCTGCACACGCTCCGCGCGAACGTGGACTACGGCTTCTTCGAGGCCAAGACGACCTTCGGCCGCATCGGTGTGAAGGTCTGGATCTACAAGGGCGATGTCAAGAACATCGCCGAGGTCCGCGCCGAGAACGCCGCTGCCCGTGCGGGTAACCGCCCGGCGCGCGGCGGTGCCGACCGCCCGGCCCGTGGTGGCCGCGGTGGCGAGCGGCGCGGTCGCAAGCCGCAGCAGGCTGCCGGCGCCGAGGCCCCCAAGGCCGAGGCTCCCGCTGCCGCCGCTCCGGCTGAGAGCACCGGAACGGAGGCCTGACCGACATGCTGATCCCCCGTAGGGTCAAGCACCGCAAGCAGCACCACCCGAAGCGCCGTGGTCAGGCCAAGGGCGGTACGACGGTCGCGTTCGGCGAGTACGGCATTCAGGCCCTCACGCCGGCGTACGTGACCAACCGCCAGATCGAGGCGGCCCGTATCGCGATGACCCGCCACATCAAGCGTGGTGGCAAGGTCTGGATCAACATCTACCCGGACCGCCCGCTCACGAAGAAGCCCGCCGAGACCCGCATGGGTTCCGGTAAGGGTTCGCCGGAGTGGTGGATCGCGAACGTGCACCCGGGCCGGGTCATGTTCGAGCTGTCCTACCCCAACGAGAAGATCGCCCGTGAGGCCCTGACTCGCGCCGCTCACAAGCTGCCGATGAAGTGCCGGATCGTCAAGCGCGAGGCAGGTGAAGCGTGATGTCGGCCGGTACCAAGGCGTCCGAGCTGCGCGAGCTGGGTGACGAGGAGCTGCTGAACAAGCTCCGCGAAGCCAAGGAAGAACTGTTCAACCTCCGCTTCCAGGCGGCGACCGGACAGCTCGAGAACCATGGCCGTCTGAAGGCGGTCCGCAAGGACATCGCGCGGATCTACACCCTGATGCGCGAGCGTGAGCTGGGCATCGAAACGGTGGAGAACGCCTGATGAGCGAGAACAACGTGACTGAGACGAACACCGAGGCGCGCGGATTCCGCAAGACCCGTGAGGGCATCGTCGTCAGCGACAAGATGGACAAGACCGTCGTCGTCGCCGTCGAGGACCGCAAGAAGCACGCCCTGTACGGCAAGGTCATCCGCAGCACGAGCAAGCTCAAGGCGCACGACGAGCAGAACGCCGCCGGCGTCGGCGACCGTGTCCTCCTCATGGAGACCCGGCCGCTGTCCGCCACGAAGCACTGGCGCGTCGTCGAGATCCTCGAGAAGGCCAAGTAATTTCCTGCGGGCAAACCCGCAGGACAGTTCCGCCAGGCTCCGGGGGCCGTTCCTGAACGGCCCCCGGGGAACCGGCAGACAATCAGGAGATAGACGTGATCCAGCAGGAGTCGCGACTGCGTGTCGCCGACAACACTGGTGCGAAGGAGATCCTTTGCATCCGTGTGCTCGGTGGCTCCGGTCGCCGCTACGCGGGCATCGGTGACGTCATCGTCGCCACCGTCAAGGACGCGATCCCCGGTGGCAACGTGAAGAAGGGTGACGTCGTCAAGGCGGTCATCGTTCGCACCGTCAAGGAGCGCCGCCGTCCGGACGGCTCGTACATCCGCTTCGACGAGAACGCCGCCGTCATTCTGAAGAACGACGGCGACCCTCGCGGCACCCGTATCTTCGGCCCCGTCGGCCGTGAGCTGCGCGAGAAGAAGTTCATGAAGATCATCTCGCTCGCGCCGGAGGTGCTGTAAGCATGAAGATCAAGAAGGGCGACCTGGTCCAGGTCATCACCGGTAAGGACAAGGGCAAGCAGGGCAAGGTCATCGCGGCCTTCCCCCGCGAGGACCGCGTCCTGGTCGAGGGTGTCAACCGGGTCAAGAAGCACACCAAGGCCGGCCCGACCGCTCGCGGTTCGCAGGCCGGTGGCATCGTCACGACCGAGGCCCCGATCCACGTCTCCAACGTCCAGCTGGTCGTGGAGAAGGACGGCAAGAAGGTCGTCACGCGTGTCGGTTACCGCTTCGACGACGAGGGCAACAAGGTTCGCGTTGCCAAGCGGACGGGTGAGGACATCTGATGGCTACCACCACGACTCCGCGTCTCAAGACGAAGTACCGCGAGGAGATCGCGGGCAAGCTGCGTGACGAGTTCAAGTACGAGAACGTCATGCAGATCCCCGGCCTCGTCAAGATCGTGGTCAACATGGGTGTGGGCGACGCCGCCCGCGATTCCAAGCTGATCGAGGGCGCCATCCGCGACCTCACCACGATCACCGGTCAGAAGCCGGCCGTCACCAAGGCCCGTAAGTCCATCGCGCAGTTCAAGCTGCGTGAGGGCCAGCCGATCGGTGCCCACGTCACACTCCGTGGCGACCGCATGTGGGAGTTCCTGGACCGCACCCTGTCGCTCGCGCTCCCGCGCATCCGCGACTTCCGTGGTCTGTCCCCCAAGCAGTTCGACGGCCGTGGCAACTACACCTTCGGTCTCACCGAGCAGGTCATGTTCCACGAGATCGACCAGGACAAGATCGACCGCACCCGGGGTATGGACATCACCGTGGTGACCACGGCGACCAACGACGCTGAGGGCCGTGCGCTCCTCCGTCACCTCGGCTTCCCCTTCAAGGAGGCGTGAGCGAGATGGCGAAGAAGGCTCTGATCGCGAAGGCTGCTCGCAAGCCCAAGTTCGGTGTGCGTGGTTACACGCGCTGCCAGCGCTGCGGCCGTCCCCACTCCGTGTACCGCAAGTTCGGCCTGTGCCGCGTGTGCCTCCGTGAGATGGCTCACCGTGGCGAGCTGCCGGGCGTGACCAAGAGCTCCTGGTAATCCCGCCTTTTAGGGATTCCCGAAGCTCTCGGTAAGCACTGGGCGTGTCAGGCGCCCGCCCTTCCATGGCTTAGGCTTGGAGGGTTGGGCGCCTGATGGTCGCCCGTACGACTTACTACGCCGTAGGTCCCCGCACCGCACCCGTCCCGCCATCGAGTGGGGAGAGGGATGGCGCATACAGGAAACCCCGGCGAGAGAGGCCGAAGGCCAATTCATGACCATGACTGATCCGATCGCAGACATGCTTACGCGTCTGCGGAACGCGAACTCGGCATACCACGACTCCGTGACGATGCCGGCATCGAAGATCAAGTCTCACATCGCGGAGATCCTCCAGCAGGAGGGCTTCATCACGGGCTGGAAGGTCGAGGACGCCGAGGTCGGCAAGAACCTCGTCCTGGAGCTGAAGTTCGGCCCCAACCGTGAGCGCTCCATCGCGGGCATCAAGCGGATCTCCAAGCCCGGTCTCCGGGTTTACGCGAAGTCCACCAACCTGCCGAAGGTGCTCGGCGGCCTCGGCGTGGCGATCATCTCCACGTCGCACGGGCTCCTCACCGACAAGCAGGCCGGCAAGAAGGGCGTAGGCGGAGAAGTCCTCGCCTACGTCTGGTAGCGGAAGGGAACGGAGGAAACAGCTATGTCGCGCATTGGCAAGCTCCCCATCACGGTTCCCGCCGGCGTGGACGTCACCATCGACGGCCAGACGGTCTCGGTCAAGGGCCCCAAGGGCACGCTGACCCACACCGTCGTCGCGCCGATCGAGATCGCCAAGGGTGAGGACGGCGTCCTGAACGTCACCCGCCCCAACGACGAGCGTCAGAGCAAGGCCCTGCACGGCCTGTCCCGCACGCTGGTGGCGAACATGATCACCGGCGTGACCCAGGGTTACGTGAAGAAGCTCGAGATCAGCGGTGTCGGTTACCGCGTGCAGGCCAAGGGTTCGAACCTCGAGTTCGCGCTCGGCTACAGCCACCCGATCACCGTCGAGGCGCCCGAGGGCATCACCTTCAAGGTGGAGAACCCCACCCGGTTCTCGGTCGAGGGCATCGACAAGCAGAAGGTCGGCGAGGTTGCGGCCAACATCCGCAAGCTGCGCAAGCCCGACCCGTACAAGGCCAAGGGCGTCAAGTACGAGGGCGAAGTCATCCGCCGCAAGGTCGGAAAGGCGGGTAAGTAAGCCATGGCATACGGTACGAAGATCGCTAAGGGCGACGCTTACAAGCGGGCAGCCATCAAGCGGCGCCACATCCGGATCCGTAAGAAGGTCAACGGTACGGCTGAGCGTCCCCGCCTGGTCGTGACCCGCTCGAACCGCCACATCGTGGCCCAGGTGATCGACGACCTCAAGGGTCACACCCTTGCGTCGGCGTCCACCCTGGACTCGTCGATCCGTGGTGCGTCGGAGGACAAGTCGGCGCAGGCCGGCAAGGTCGGCGCCCTGGTCGCCGAGCGTGCCAAGGCCGCCGGTGTCGAGGCCGTTGTGTTCGACCGAGGTGGTAACCGGTACGCGGGTCGCATCGCGGCCCTGGCCGACGCCGCCCGCGAGGCCGGGCTCAAGTTCTGAGCTCGCTGCGTAGCTAGCGGAAAGAGAGAGGTAAATCCAATGGCTGGACCCCAGCGCCGCGGTGGCGGTGCCGGTGGCGGCGAGCGGCGGGACCGGAAGGGCCGTGACGGCGGCGCAGCTGCCGCCGAGAAGACCGCGTACGTTGAGCGCGTTGTCGCGATCAACCGCGTCGCCAAGGTTGTGAAGGGTGGTCGTCGCTTCAGCTTCACTGCGCTCGTCGTAGTGGGCGACGGTGACGGCACCGTGGGTGTCGGTTACGGCAAGGCCAAGGAGGTGCCGGCCGCCATCGCCAAGGGTGTTGAGGAGGCCAAGAAGCACTTCTTCAAGGTCCCCCGTATCCAGGGCACCATCCCGCACCCGATCACGGGTGAGAAGGCGGCGGGCGTCGTCCTGCTCAAGCCGGCGTCCCCCGGTACCGGCGTCATCGCCGGTGGCCCGGTGCGTGCCGTGCTCGAGTGCGCCGGCGTTCACGACATCCTGTCGAAGTCGCTCGGCTCGTCGAACGCGATCAACATCGTGCACGCGACCGTGGAGGCCCTGAAGGGCCTGCAGCGTCCCGAGGAGATCGCGGCCCGCCGTGGTCTGCCGCTCGAGGACGTCGCTCCCGCGGCTCTGCTTCGTGCGCGTGCCGGGGCTGGTGCTGCGTAATGGCTCAGCTCAAGATCACGCAGACGAAGTCGTACATCGGCAGCAAGCAGAACCACCGTGACACCCTGCGTTCCCTTGGTCTCAAGGGCATCAACACGCAGGTCGTCAAGGAGGACCGCCCCGAGTTCCGCGGCATGGTGCACACCGTCCGCCACCTCGTGACGGTCGAGGAGGTCGACTGATCATGGCGGAGAACAACCCGCTCAAGATCCACAACCTCCGTCCCGCCCCCGGTGCCAAGACCGCGAAGACTCGTGTCGGTCGTGGTGAGGCGTCGAAGGGTAAGACGGCCGGTCGTGGTACCAAGGGTACGAAGGCCCGCTACCAGGTTCCGGAGCGCTTCGAGGGTGGCCAGATGCCCCTCCACATGCGTCTCCCGAAGCTGAAGGGCTTCAAGAACCCCTTCAAGACGGAGTTCCAGGTCGTGAACCTGGACAAGCTCGCCGCCCTCTACCCCGAGGGTGGAGAGGTCACCGTTGCCGACCTGGTCGACAAGGGTGCCGTCCGCAAGAACAGCCTCGTCAAGGTCCTCGGCCAGGGCGAGATCTCCGTGGCGCTGCAGGTGACGGTCGACGCCGTCTCCGGCTCCGCCAAGGAGAAGATCACCGCCGCCGGCGGTACCGTCACCGAGCTCGTCTGAACCCACCAGGTGTCTCGATGACTTGAGCGATCCCGACCGGGGATACCCCACAAATGGGGTATCCCCGGTTGGTCGTTCCTAGGGAAGCAGTCTCGCCGGTAAGGTGACCTGCGCTGCCCGTTTTCACAGGGTGCTCTCATCCGGGCACTCGCCGCGGCAGTTAAACGTTACGTAAGTCGTCCTCATCAGAATCTCAAAACCGTCACCCTTGACGCAGTAGCGCGGGGGTCGCAGGAGGCACCGTGCTCACCGCGTTCGCCCGGGCGTTCAAGACGCCCGACCTGCGCAAGAAGCTGCTCTTCACGCTCGGCATCATCGTGATCTACCGGGTCGGTACCCATATCCCGATCCCCGGTGTCGACTACAGCGCCGTCCAGTTCTGCATCGATCAGGCCCAGACCAACACGGGCCTGTTCGGGCTGGTCAACATGTTCAGCGGTGGCGCGCTGCTGCAGATCACGATCTTCGCGCTCGGCATCATGCCGTACATCACGGCGAGCATCATTCTGCAGCTGCTGACCGTGGTGATCCCGCGTCTGGAAGCCCTGAAGAAGGAGGGGCAGGCCGGTACGGCGAAGATCACGCAGTACACCCGTTACCTGACGGTGGCCCTGGCGATCCTTCAGGGCACCGGCCTGGTGGCCACCGCCCGTAGCGGCTCGCTGTTCAGCGGCTGTGCGCAGGCCGGTCTGATCGTCCCCGACCAGTCGATCTACACCACTGTGGTCATGGTCATCACCATGACCGCCGGTACGGCCCTCGTCATGTGGCTCGGTGAGCTCATCACCGACCGCGGCATCGGCAACGGCATGTCGATCCTGATGTTCATCTCGATCGCCGCCACGTTCCCGTCCGCGCTCTGGGCGATCAAGGAGCAGGGCGACCTGGCGGGCGGTTGGATCGAGTTCGGCACCGTCATCGCCGTCGGCCTGGTCATGGTCGCGCTCGTGGTCTTCGTGGAGCAGGCTCAGCGCCGTATTCCGGTTCAGTATGCGAAGCGCATGATCGGCCGCCGTTCCTACGGTGGCACCTCGACCTACATTCCGTTGAAGGTCAACCAGGCGGGCATCATCCCTGTGATTTTCGCCTCGTCGCTGCTCTACATTCCGGCTCTCATCGTGCAGTTCTCCAACTCCACGGCCGGCTGGGCGAGTTGGATCACCGCCAACCTGGCCGACACGGCCGCGCCGGCGCACGTCACGATCTACTTCTTCCTCATCATCTTCTTCGCCTTCTTCTACGTGGCCATCTCGTTCAACCCCGAGGAAGTCGCGGACAACATGAAGAAGTATGGTGGCTTCATCCCGGGAATCCGGGCTGGCCGACCGACCGCTGAGTACCTGAGCTACGTACTCAACCGGATCACCTGGCCGGGTTCGCTGTACCTGGGCCTGATCGCTCTCGTGCCGACAATGGCGTTGGCCGGCTTCGGGGCAAACGCCAACTTCCCGTTCGGTGGAACCAGCATCCTGATCATCGTGGGTGTGGGTCTGGAGACGGTGAAGCAGATCGAGAGCCAGCTCCAGCAGCGCAATTACGAAGGGTTCCTCCGCTGATGCGTATCGTCCTCGTCGGGCCGCCGGGTGCCGGTAAGGGAACGCAGGCCGCGTTCCTGGCCAAGAACCTGTCGATCCCGCACATCTCCACGGGCGACCTGTTCCGGGCCAACATCAGCAAGCAGACGGAACTCGGCAAACTCGCGAAGTCCTACATGGACAAGGGCGAGCTCGTGCCCGACGAGGTCACCATCGCGATGGCCAAGGACCGCATGGAGCAGCCGGACGCCGAGCAGGGCTTCCTGCTCGACGGCTTCCCGCGCAACGTCTCGCAGGCCGAGGCGCTGGACGTGACGCTCCAGGACGAGTCCATGAACCTGGACGCGGTGCTGGACCTGGAGGTCCCCGAGGACGAGGTCGTGAAGCGGATCGCCGGCCGTCGCATCTGCCGCAACGACTCCGCCCACGTCTTCCACGTCACGTACAAGAAGCCGAAGCAGGAGGGCGTCTGCGACGCCTGCGGCGGCGAGCTGTACCAGCGTGACGACGACTCCGAGGAGACGGTGCGCAAGCGCCTGGAGGTCTACCACACCCAGACCGAGCCGATCATCGACTACTACAAGGCCCAGGGCCTCGTGGTGACGATCTCGGCCCTCGGCCCGGTGGAGGAAGTCACCCAGCGCGCCATGGAGGCGCTCAAGCGCGAGGACGACGACAAGTAGGTCGTCGGTCGGTACGTCGGCCGCGGTGCCCGTGAGGGGCGCCGCGGCCGTACTGTTGTGTAGGCAAAAACGCGAGAACGAGATCTCGTGCCTCGTGGACACGAAGGAAGACGGAGAGCGCAGGCCCCCATGGTGCAGATCAAGAGTCCCGAGCAGATCGCCAAGATGCGTGAGGCGGGGCTGGTCGTCGCCGCCATTCACGCGGCCACCCGGGAGGCCGCCGTGCCGGGCGCCTCCACGAAGGATCTCGACGAGGTCGCCCGCAAGGTGCTCGCGGAGCACGGGGCCAAGTCGAACTTCCTCGGGTACGGCGGTTTCCCGGCGACGATCTGCACCTCGGTGAACGAGGTCGTGGTCCACGGGATCCCGAGCGACGAGGTCGTTCTGAAGGACGGCGACATCATCTCCATCGACTGCGGTGCGATCGTCGACGGCTGGCACGGTGACGCCGCCTACACCGCGTTCGTGGGGTCCGGTCACGCTCCGGAGCTCCTTGAGCTGTCGCGGGTGACCGAGGAGTCCATGTGGGCCGGGATCGCCGCGATGAAGCTGGGCAACCGGCTCGTGGACGTCTCCCGGGCCATCGAGACGTACATCCGCCGGCAGCCGAAGCCGGGCGGGGGGAAGTACGGGATCGTCGAGGACTACGGCGGCCACGGCATCGGGACCGAGATGCACATGGACCCGCATCTGCTGAACTACGTCGAGCGGCGTCGGGGCAAGGGGCCGAAGCTGGTTCCCGGCTTCTGTCTCGCGATCGAGCCGATGGTGTCGCTGGGTACGCCCAAGACCGAGGTGCTCGCCGACGACTGGACCGTGGTGACGACGGACGGGACGTGGTCCTCGCACTGGGAGCACTCCGTCGCGCTGACCGAACAGGGTCCCCTGGTGCTGACGGCTCCCGACGGGGGCAAGGCCAAGCTGGCGGAGTTCGGGATCACCGCGGCTCCTGACCCGGTCGGCTGAGGTCCTGTCGCCGGGTACGGGTGCGCGTGGGGCGCGGCGCTGCCGCGGGCCGGAGTAATGATCTTCCACGGTGGGCAGTCTTACCCGAATTCGTGTTTCTCGGGGGCCTGACGTAGACTGACTCGTCGGCTCTCGTGTTTCCGTATGTCTTCATCCGGCTACGCGGAGTCGATCAAGGTAGTCGATTCGAAGGGCGAAGCGTGGCCAAGAAGCAAGGTGCCATCGAGATCGAGGGCACTGTCGTCGAGTCTCTTCCGAACGCCATGTTCAAGGTCGAGCTCCAGAACGGCCACCAGGTCCTGGCACACATCAGCGGCAAGATGCGTATGCACTACATCCGTATCCTCCCTGACGACCGGGTCGTGGTGGAGCTGTCTCCGTACGACCTGACGCGTGGCCGGATCGTCTACCGCTACAAGTAGATCTTGCCCCCGCTCTCCGTGCCCCGGTCCTCCGGGACGCGGGTGGTGGCACTGACCCGGAGAACCTCACCCCATGAAGGTCAAGCCGAGCGTCAAGAAGATCTGCGACAAGTGCAGGGTGATCCGCCGTCACGGTCGGGTCATGGTCATCTGCGAGAACCCGCGCCACAAGCAGCGCCAGGGCTGACGCACGTTCGACCACACCCTCTGCATCGACATCGCAGGGATTCGCGCGACGCGAGCTGAATTGTTCATACGCAGGACCCAGACGCCGCAGGGCGTCTGACACCCCCGGCTCGGAGGCCGGGGACCCGGTTCGTACCTGGTACGGCGGCCGGGAGCCGGTCCTGTGGAAGACCTCCGACAATCACCAGGAGCCATTGAATGGCACGCGTTTCCGGTGTTGACATCCCGCGCGACAAGCGCGTGGAGGTCGCCCTCACCTATGTGTTCGGCATCGGCCGGACCCTCTCCCAGGAGACGCTGGCAGCGACCGGCGTCAACCCCGACACCCGCGTCCGCGACCTCTCCGAGGAGCAGCTCGTCGCGATCCGCGAGTACGTGGACAACAACATCAAGACCGAGGGTGACCTCCGTCGCGAGGTCCAGGCCGACATCCGCCGCAAGGTGGAGATCGGCTGCTACCAGGGCCTCCGTCACCGTCGCGGTCTGCCCGTCCGCGGTCAGCGCACCAGCACCAACGCCCGCACCCGCAAGGGCCCGCGTCGCGCCATCGCCGGCAAGAAGAAGCCGGGCAAGAAGTAGTCCTCAGCGGACAACGCTTCATCAGCGGTCTTCGCTGTAGGACCGACCACCTCCCCGTAGGAGTTTGTAGATGCCCCCCAAGGGTCGTCAGGGCGCTGCCAAGAAGGTGCGCCGCAAGGAAAAGAAGAACGTCGCTCACGGCCACGCGCACATCAAGAGCACGTTCAACAACACGATCGTCTCCATCACGGACCCCTCGGGCAACGTGATCTCCTGGGCCTCCGCCGGTCACGTCGGCTTCAAGGGCTCCCGCAAGTCCACGCCGTTCGCCGCGCAGATGGCAGCCGAGTCGGCCGCCCGTCGCGCGCAGGAGCACGGCATGCGCAAGGTCGACGTGTTCGTCAAGGGCCCGGGCTCGGGTCGTGAGACGGCCATCCGTTCGCTCCAGGCGACCGGTCTCGAGGTCGGCTCCATCCAGGACGTCACGCCCACCCCGCACAACGGCTGCCGTCCCCCCAAGCGCCGCCGCGTCTGACCCCTCGGGTCGGATGCGCGACTGCTTGGTCTGAGGTTTTCGGGCGGTATGGCTCTTCGGAGGCATATCGCCCGTACCCTTGTTACATCTCAGGGCGTCAAATAGCGGGCGCCCCTGACAGAAGGATCACCACATGCTGATCGCTCAGCGTCCCTCGTTGACCGAAGAGGTCGTCGACGAGTTCCGCTCCCGGTTCGTGATCGAGCCGCTGGAGCCGGGCTTCGGTTACACCCTCGGCAACTCCCTGCGTCGCACGCTCCTGTCGTCGATCCCCGGTGCGGCTGTCACCAGCATCCGGATCGACGGTGTCCTGCACGAGTTCACCACCGTGCCGGGCGTCAAGGAGGACGTCACCGACCTGATCCTCAACATCAAGCAGCTGGTCGTCTCCTCGGAGCACGACGAGCCGGTCGTGATGTACCTGCGCAAGCAGGGCCCGGGTCTGGTCACCGCCGCCGACATCGCGCCCCCGGCCGGTGTCGAGGTGCACAACCCCGACCTCGTCCTCGCCACGCTCAACGGCAAGGGCAAGCTGGAGATGGAGCTGACGGTCGAGCGTGGCCGCGGTTACGTCTCCGCCGTGCAGAACAAGCAGGTGGGCCAGGAGATCGGCCGTATCCCGGTCGACTCCATCTACTCGCCGGTGCTCAAGGTCACGTACAAGGTCGAGGCCACGCGTGTCGAGCAGCGCACCGACTTCGACAAGCTGATCGTCGACGTCGAGACCAAGCAGGCGATGCGTCCGCGTGACGCCATGGCCTCCGCCGGTAAGACGCTGGTCGAGCTGTTCGGTCTCGCCCGCGAGCTGAACATCGACGCCGAGGGCATCGACATGGGTCCGTCCCCGACGGACGCCGCGCTCGCCGCCGATCTGGCGCTGCCGATCGAGGAGCTGGAGCTCACGGTTCGGTCGTACAACTGCCTCAAGCGTGAGGGCATCCACTCCGTGGGTGAGCTCGTCGCTCGTTCCGAGGCGGACCTGCTGGACATCCGCAACTTCGGTGCGAAGTCCATCGACGAGGTCAAGGCGAAGCTGGCCGGCATGGGCCTGGCCCTGAAGGACAGCCCGCCCGGATTCGACCCCACGGCCGCCGCCGACGCCTTCGGCGCCGACGACGACGCGGACGCGGGTTTCGTGGAGACCGAGCAGTACTGACCGTACTGACCGGTCGTTGCCGGTGAGCATCCGCTCATCGGGTTCCTGACCCCGGTACCTGATACGGCCGGGGCAGACACACAGGAGAAGAACAATGCCGAAGCCCACCAAGGGTGCCCGTCTGGGCGGCAGTGCCGCGCACGAGAAGCTGCTGCTCGCGAACCTCGCGAAGTCGCTCTTCGAGCACGGCCGGATCACCACCACCGAGGCGAAGGCCCGCCGTCTGCGGCCCTACGCCGAGCGTCTGGTCACCAAGGCGAAGAAGGGCGACCTTCACAACCGCCGCCAGGTGCTCCAGGTCATCACGGACAAGAGCGTCGTGCACACGCTCTTCACCGAGATCGGCCCGCGGTACGAGAACCGTCCGGGTGGCTACACCCGGATCACCAAGATCGGTAACCGTCGTGGCGACAACGCGCCCATGGCTGTCATCGAGCTGGTCGAGGCGCTGACGGTCGCGCAGCAGGCGACGGGTGAGGCCGAGGCCGCCACCAAGCGTGCGGTCAAGGAGTCCGAGGAGGCCAAGGTCGAGGAGACCAAGGCCGACGAGGCGACCGAGGCTCCGGCCGAGGAGTCGAAGGACGCGTAAGCGTTCTGCCGGGGGGCTGTGCGTCTGCGGCTGCGGGTTCGTGGTGGTTGTTCGCGCCCACGCGGCGGAGCCGCACATCGATACAGTCCCGCGCCCCTTCAGGGCGTTGGCGGGCCCGTCCCTTTCGAGGGGCGGGCCCGCTTCTGTGTTGCTGAGAGGATCTCTGAGTGAGTGACGAAGTACAGCCCGGGCATGTCCGGGTGCGCCTGGACCTGTCGTACGACGGTGCCGAGTTCTCCGGGTGGGCCAAGCAGGCCGCAGGGCGGCGGACCGTGCAGGGGGAGATCGAGGACGCCCTGCGGACGGTCACCCGGTCCCGGGAGACCTATGAGCTGACCGTGGCCGGGCGGACCGACGCCGGGGTGCACGCGCGGGGCCAGGTGGCGCACGTGGATCTGCCGGAGGCCGTGTGGCGCGAGCACCACGAGAAGCTGCTGAAGCGGCTCGCGGGGCGGCTGTCGAAGGATGTGCGGGTGTGGGCGCTCAGGGAGGCGCCCAGTGGCTTCAACGCGCGGTTCTCGGCGATCTGGCGGCGGTACGCCTACCGGGTCACCGACAATCCCGGCGGTGTCGATCCGTTGCTGCGCGGTCACGTCCTGTGGCACGACTGGCCGCTGGACGTGGACGCCATGAACGAGGCGGCGCGGCGGCTGCTGGGGGAGCACGACTTCGCCGCGTACTGCAAGCGGCGGGAGGGGGCGACCACCATCCGCACACTGCAGGAGCTGAGCCTGGTGCGGGGCGACGACGGGATCATCACCGCCACCGTGCGGGCCGACGCCTTCTGCCACAACATGGTGCGCTCGCTGATCGGCGCCCTGCTGTTCGTGGGGGACGGCCACCGGGGGCCGGAATGGCCCGGGAAGGTGCTGGCCGCCGGTGTACGGGACTCCGCCGTGCATGTCGTACGGCCGCACGGGCTGACCCTGGAGGAGGTCGGCTACCCGGCGGACGAGCTGCTGGCCGCGCGGAGCAGGGAGGCGCGGAACCGGCGGAGTCTGCCGGGGGCGCCCGGGGGCGGCTGCTGCTGACCCCGGGGCGGCGTCGCTCGGCCTACTGGCCGTTGGCCGCGGCGGCTGCCTGGGTCTCGCCGCGGCGGCGGATCTGCCCGAAGGTGGACCTGCCGAGGTCGTCGCCGGCGGCGAAGGCCTCCTTGTCCTTCTCCGTCACGTCCTTGCCGTCGGTGAAGCCGGTGAGGGTGAAGTAGGCGTAGCGGCCGTAGGAGTTGGCGGTGGTACGGCAGACCGTCGTACGGCAGAAGACGGGGACGCCCTCACCGGAGAGGGACACGATGGTGCTCTCCTTGTCCCAGCCCGTCTTGACCTTGGTCGCCTTGGCCTCCGTGTCGAACAGGGCGACACCGATCGTGACCGCGATGTCGTCGCGGTGGTACGTCACGCGCATGAAGCGGGTGCAGTCGTTGCCGGTCAGGAGCTTGTCGAGGGTGCCCTGGACAGCCGAGGCGCAGTCCGTCGTCGAGGCCGTGGGGCCCTTGCGGTAGACGTCGTTGGCGGGCGTGGTCAGCTGGGAGCCAGGGAAGAGGATGTCCGGGCTGATCGGCGCCTTGTCCTTGCCCGAGCTGGAGATGAAGTCCTTCGGGTTCAGCGGGGGCGGTGCCGACGTCGGTGCGAACGACGGGTCCGTCTTGGCGCTGGCGCTCGGGATGTCCGCCGTGGCCGGCAGGTCGTTCGGGCCGTTCGCCGCGGTGCTGCCGTTGTCGGTGTTGACGACGGCTACCGCCACGGCGACGCCTATGCCGACCGTGGCGAGGGCTCCGCCGACGATCAGCAGGAGTCTGCGGCGCCTGTTGCGTATCTCGGACTGCTCGGCGAGTGACGCCCAGTCCGGGGTCTGGTTACTGGAGGAACTCCACTGACTGTCCCACGGATTGTGGGAACCCCCGGGGCTCCACTGAGACCCCCCCTGCCCAAAGCTCATGGGGCGCAGTTTAGACGGGCGAGGGGAGGTCTTCGTCGGTTCCAGGTCACGCCCTGGTACCGGGTTACCGCTCGGTACCGGGTTACGCCTTGTCGCTCCAGCTGGCGACGAGCTCGCGCGTGTTGTGGTCGCTCCACTTCGTGTACGAGAAGACGTTGATGTCGAGCTTGTGCCCGTTCTTGAACTTCATGTTGCAGGTCTTGCTCTTGCCCTTGCCCTTGACGTGGCACCCGTCCATCGTCGGGTTCTTCGCGGACTCGTCGTAGACCGAGACGTAGAGACCGGTCTTGCCCGCCTTCGTGTCCCAGACCTTGAGGATCTCGCCCTTGGACGTGAACTTCACCTGGCCGCCGGGCACCGAGTAGTGGCTCGACGCGGACGCCGTCCCGGCCGCGCCCAGCGTCAGGGCGACGCCGGCCGCAACGATCGCGGCGGCAACATTCTTACGAAACTTCATAGACGAACCCCGTTGTTTGCAGCTTGCACGGCTGAACCACGCGCCTCGCGGCACGTGGGGCCGGATCGTATCCGAACTCGCGGGCGAAGTGGATCAAGGGTGGCGCGGGCACCCGTCCCGGGGCCGTTTTGACCCGTCCGGGGCCGCCCGAGTACTCTTGCGGATTGTTATGCGTATTGGCTTGGTCGCTCTCAGGCGAGAAGCCCTTGCGTAGGTTCCCTGGAGCAGTTACCAGTGGGCGGCATACGGGCAGCGTTCCCGGCACTGTCGTCCCCAGCTGCACGATCGCTTCAGTGATGCCATGTGTCACCACCCATCCACTGAAGAAGAAGGCTGCGAAGTGCGTACGTACAGCCCCAAGCCCGGCGATGTGACTCGCCAGTGGCACGTCATTGACGCACAGGACATCGTCCTGGGTCGTCTGGCTACCACTGCCGCGAACCTCCTCCGTGGCAAGCACAAGCCGACCTATGCCCCTCACATGGACATGGGCGACTTCGTCATCATCATCAACGCCGACAAGGTTCACCTGTCCGGCAACAAGAAGACCCAGAAGCTGGCGTACCGCCACTCCGGCTACCCGGGTGGTCTGCGCTCCGTCCGTTACGACGAGCTGCTGGCGAAGAACCCCGAGAAGGCCGTCGAGAAGGCCATCAAGGGCATGATCCCCAAGAACTCCCTGGGCCGTCAGATGCTCTCGAAGCTGAAGGTCTACTCGGGCGACCAGCACCCCCACGCTGCGCAGCAGCCGGTGCCGTTCGAGATCACCCAGGTCGCGCAGTAGTTCCGGCCACACCCCCAAACAGAAAAGATCTGAGGAGCATCGTGGCCGAGACCACCGCTGAGCAGCCGGTCGAAGAGACCGAGACCGAGCTTGTCGACATCGACAGCTACACCACCGAGTCCGAGGTCCCCGTCGAGGGCGACTACACCTCGGAGTCCCTCGCCGGCCGCTTCGGCGACCCGCAGCCGGCCGCCGGCCTGGGCCGTCGCAAGAACGCCATCGCCCGTGTCCGGATCGTCCCGGGCTCCGGCAAGTGGAAGATCAACGGTCGCACCCTTGAGGACTACTTCCCCAACAAGGTGCACCAGCAGGAAGTCAACGAGCCCTTCAAGGTGCTGGAGCTCGAAGGCCGTTACGACGTCATCGCCCGCATCGCCGGTGGCGGTGTCTCCGGTCAGGCCGGTGCGCTTCGTCTCGGTGTCGCCCGCGCGCTGAACGAGGCCGACGTCGACAACAACCGTGGCGCCCTCAAGAAGGCCGGCTTCCTCCGCCGCGACGACCGTGCGGTCGAGCGCAAGAAGGCCGGTCTGAAGAAGGCCCGCAAGGCCCCGCAGTACAGCAAGCGCTAAATCGCGCTCGCGCCGCTGGCGCGATTCGCGTGCGTTGCGCATTGCGCGTATCGCCCCGGTGGCACGTACCCCGTGCCGCCGGGGCGGTTTGCTTAGCAGGGCTGATCATTCAGCGCAGGCATATGCACAGACTGTCGGTACAACCCCGAAAGGGGGAGGACAGTCTCAGGGGATGTACTTGGTCAGGGGAATGCCGGGACACTCGTGACCATCTGTACGAGCCGCACATTCTGAGCAATTCGGAGGACACCACAGTGGGACGACTCTTCGGCACGGACGGCGTGCGCGGTGTCGCCAACGCGGATCTGACGGCCGAGCTCGCGCTCGGACTGTCCGTCGCGGCGGCACACGTACTCGCCGAGGCGGGAACGTTCGAGGGCCACAAGCCGGTGGCGGTGGTCGGGCGGGATCCGCGAGCGTCCGGGGAGTTCCTGGAGGCGGCCGTGGTGGCCGGCCTCGCCAGCGCGGGTGTCGACGTGCTGCGCGTCGGTGTGCTGCCCACCCCCGCGGTGGCGTTCCTCACCGGTGAGCTGGGCGCCGACCTCGGTGTGATGCTCTCCGCCAGCCACAACGCCATGCCGGACAACGGGATCAAGTTCTTCGCCCGCGGCGGCCACAAGCTCGCCGACGAGCTGGAGGACAGGATCGAGGGCGTCTACGAGGAGCACCGCACCGGGGCTCCCTGGGAGCGGCCCACGGGCGCGGGCGTCGGGCGTGTCCGGTCCTACGACGACGGCTCCGGGCGGTACGTCGAGCATCTGCTCTCCGTCCTCCCCAACCGGCTCGACGGGATCAAGGTCGTCCTCGACGAGGCGCACGGTGCCGCCGCCGGGGTCTCTCCGGAGGCGTTCACCCGCGCCGGCGCCGAGATCGTCACGATCGGGGCCGAGCCGGACGGGCTCAACATCAACGACGGGTGCGGGTCGACGCACCTCGGGCCGCTGAAGGCCGCCGTCCTGGAGCACGGGGCGCACCTCGGCATCGCGCACGACGGCGACGCGGACCGGTGCCTCGCGGTGGACCACGAGGGCAACGAGGTCGACGGGGACCAGATTCTCGCGGTGCTCGCGCTGGCGATGCGGGAGCGTTCCACCCTGCGGGCTGACACGGTCGTGGCGACGGTCATGTCCAACCTCGGCTTCAAGCTGGCGCTGGAGCGGGAGGGGCTGCGGCTGGTGCAGACCGCGGTCGGGGACCGGTACGTGCTGGAGGAGATGAAGGAGCACGGGTACGCGCTCGGGGGCGAGCAGTCCGGGCATGTGATCATCTCCGACCACGCTACGACGGGTGACGGCACACTGACGGGGCTGCTGCTGGCGGCTCGGGTCGCGCAGACCGGCCGTACGCTGCAGGAGCTGGCCGGGGTGATGGAGCGGTTGCCGCAGGTGCTCATCAACGTGCCGGACGTGGATCGGTCGCGGGTGTCCACGTCCGCGGAGCTGGCGGCGGCGGTCGCCGAGGCCGAGGGTGAACTCGGTTCCACGGGGCGGGTGTTGTTGCGGCCGTCCGGGACCGAGCCGTTGGTGCGGGTGATGGTGGAGGCCGCCGACATCGAGCAGGCGCGGTCGGTCGCGGGGCGGCTTGCCGATGCGGTGAAGTCCGCGCTCGGGTAGGTCTGGAGGGCTGTGCGTTCCGGGTAGGGGCGTGGGGTTCTGTGCGTGGCGGGGTGCGGGTGGGTCGTGGCTTGTCGCGCAGTTCCCCGCGCCCCTGACGCCGGCGCGGTCAACGGGTCTTCGACCACAGCCACTTCTGGATGAGCAGGGTGAGGGTGCCCGCCAGGATGATGCCCAGGAGGTTCAGGAGCAGTTGCTCCGTGGAGCCCACCGTCTGCTTCGTGTCGCCGTAGGCCAGGGCCACCGCCGCGTTCGCGGCGGCCGGGACCGTGGTGACCGAGATGGCCACACCCACGAGGGCTCCAGACTTGGCCGAGGTCAGGGAGAGGGTGCCCGCGATGCCCGCGAGGACCGCCACGATGAAGGAGAAGGCGTCGGGGGCGTAGACGAAGGCGGTGTTGGGGCGGTCGGCCTCCAGCTTCGCCTCGGTGAAGTAGCCGAGCGCGTCCATGAAGAGGCTGAAGCCGACCGTCGCCGCCATGGCCACCGCGAAGCCCACGAGGAGGGCGATCAGCGAGCGCAGGGCGAGGCGCGGGTGACGCTGGACGATGGACGTGCTGAAGCCCGCCAGGGGCCCGAACTCGGGGCCGACCGCCATCGCGCCGACGATCAGGACGGCGTTGTCGAGGACCACGCCGCAGGCCGCGATCATCGTGGCGAGGGTGATGAAGGCGACGTAGGTGACGGAGAGCGTCGACTCCTCGTGGGTCGCGTCCGTCAGATGCTCCCAGAGGACCGCGTCGGCGGCCTCGCCGGGCGCGTCCTTCTCGGCCTTGTCGGCGCGTTCGGAGAGCGACAGGTCGATGTTCTCGACGGCGATGGAGCCGGTTCGGTCGAGGTCCAACGCCCGGAGTTCGCCGATCAGTTCGTCGCCCGCCTCGCGTGCCACGTCGCACATGACGACGTCGCCGGCGGGGTTGCGGGCGGCGCCTGGTAGGACGACGAGGTGGGCGCACCCGACCGTGCCCTCGATCAGGCGCACCACTTCGTCGGTCCGGTCGGCCGGGGTGATCAGGCGCAGATGCAGCATGCCCGCAGGGTAGCCGGGCCGGGTGAAGGGGCTACAGCTTGCGCAGGCTGAGACGGCGGACCTTGTGGTCGGGGCCCTTGCGGATGATGAGGGTGGCGCGGCCGCGGGTGGGGGCGATGTTCTCGACCAGGTTGGGCTTGTTGATGGTGCGCCAGAGGGTGCGGGCGTAGTCGAGGGCGTCGTCCTCGGAGACCTGGGTGTACTTGCGGAAGTACGAGTCGGGGTTCTGGAACGCGGTCTGGCGGAGCTTCTTGAAGCGGTTGAGGTACCAGCGCTCGATGTCGTCGGCACCGGCGTCGACGTACACGCTGAAGTCGAAGTAGTCGGCGAGACCGACGCGGGTGCGGCCGTCGCTGCCGGGGAGGGCGGGCTGCAGGACGTTGAGGCCCTCGACGATGAGGATGTCGGGGCGGCGGACCGTGAGCCGCTGGTCGGGGACGATGTCGTAGATGAGGTGGGAGTAGACGGGCGCCGTCACCTCGCCCTTGCCCGCCTTGATGTCGGCGACGAAACGGGTCAGGGCCCGGCGGTCGTACGACTCGGGGAAGCCCTTGCGGGAGACCAGGCCGCGTTCCTGGAGGTCCTTCATGGGGAGCAGGAAGCCGTCGGTGGTGACCAGTTCGACGCGCGGGTGTTCGGGCCAGCGGGCCAGGAGTGCCTGGAGGAGGCGGGCGACGGTGGACTTGCCGACGGCCACGGAGCCGGCGACGCCTATGACGAACGGGGTGCCGGACTGGGAGCCCTGCTCGCCCAGGAAGGTGTTCAGGGCCTGACGCAGGCCGTCGGTGGCGCCCACGTAGAGGTTGAGGAGCCGGGACAACGGCAGATAGATGTCCCGTACCTCGTCGAGGTCGATGACATCGCCCAGGCCGCGCAGCTGTTCGACCTCCTCGGCATTCAGGGGGAGCGGCGTCTTTTCGCGCAGCGCGCTCCATTCGGCACGGGTGAGGTCGACGTAGGGAGTCGCCTCCGGCCTGGGCCGGTGGGCGCTCCGCGGCAACGAGGAGACCGGTGAGATCACAGTCCATTGTTAACGGAGTTTGAACGAGGTGGCGGGTGGGCTCCGTCACGCCGGGCCGGGGCGCGGTAGGGGATTCCCTTCCCTGTGCGTGAACTGTGGCGAAGGTATGGACCTTGGGTGTGGGGAGGACTAGCGTCCGGGCGGTCGGGAGGGAGCCGCCTCCCGGTCGACCAGGGGGAAATGGGGGATGGGGATGACTTTTGGTGTGCGACTTCGCTTACGGGACGCCGTTCGACGGGGGTCCGCGCGCGGTGACGCGGAGCTCGCCGGACGGGTGTGCAGCGAGCTCTCGGCGGACCTGCCGGACGAGGACCTCGGCGAGTGCCTCGATGACGCCATTGACATGTACCGGATGGGCAGTAAGCCGCGGTGCGAGGA
This sequence comes from Streptomyces gottesmaniae, assembly GCF_031845845.1. Lineage (NCBI taxonomy): Bacteria > Bacillati > Actinomycetota > Actinomycetes > Kitasatosporales > Streptomycetaceae > Streptomyces > Streptomyces gottesmaniae. The sequence goes on along the minus strand of NZ_JAVRFJ010000023.1, from coordinate 28,139 downwards.
GGTCGAGTATCTGGGGATGGTGCGGGAGGCCATCGACCGGATCGAGGAAGGGAGTTGAGCCCGGTGCGCGGGGTGGGCGGGGTGGGCGTCAGGAGGTGATGTCCCGCCAGGCCGCCGGGATCGCCTCCGCCACGTCGTGGGCCCCCGTCGGGGCGCCGTCGGCGGCGTAGCGGCCCGCCAGGCCGTGGAGGTACGCCGCCGCGCTCGCCGCGTCCAGGGGGGCGAGGCCGGCTGCCAGGAGGGAGCCGGCCAGGCCGGAGAGGACGTCGCCGCTGCCCGCGGTGGCGAGCCAGGGGGTGCCGGTGGGGTTGGCGCGGACCGGGGTGTCGGGGTCCGGGCCGGCGATGAGGGTGGTGGAGCCCTTGAGGAGGACCGTGGCGTCGTAGGCGCGGGCCAGGTCGCGTACGGCGGTGAGGCGGGCGGCCTCGACCTCCTCCCGGGAGATGCCCAGAAGGGCGGCCGCCTCTCCCGCGTGCGGGGTCATCAGCGTGGGTGCCTCCCGGGTGCGGACCGTGTCGCGGTCGGCGAGGCGCAGGCCGTCCGCGTCCAGGAGGACCGGGACGTCGGAGGCGAGGGCCTCGGCGACGGGGGTCGGGTCGTCACCCGCGCCGGGGCCCGCGACCCAGGCCTGCACGCGTCCCGCCTTCTTCGGGCCCGTGTTCGAGACGAGGGTCTCCGGGAAGCGGGCGAGGACCGCGTCGGCGGCGGCGCCCACGTACCGGACGGCGCCCGCGCCGCCGCGCAGGGCGCCCGCGACCGCGAGCACCGCCGCGCCCGGGTAGCGGGCCGAGCCCGCCGCGATACCGACGACTCCCCGGCGGTACTTGTCGCTCTCCGGTGAGGGGTGGGGGAGGAGCGCGGCCACGTCGGCGTGCTGGAGGGACTCCAGGGCGGGGGCGGGCGGGAGCGTCTCCGCCAGGCCGATGTCGATCAGGCGGACCGAGCCGGCGTACTCGCGGGCCGGGTCGATGAGCAGGCCCGGTTTGTGGGTGCCGAAGGTGATCGTGAGGTCGGCCCGGACGGCTGCGCCGTGCACCTCGCCGGTGTCCGCTTCGACACCGCTCGGGAGGTCCACGGCGATGACCGTGGCGGGGGAGGCGGCGGCGAGTTCGGCGAGGCGGGCGGCTTCGGGGCGGAGGCCGCCCTTGCCGCCGATGCCGACGACGCCGTCCAGGATCAGGTCGGCCCGAGAGAGGGGGACGGCGGCGGCGTGAGGGGTGGTCGTGGTGCCGCCCGCGCGGCGGAGGGCGGCGAGGGCCGCCGGGTGCGTGCGGTCGGGGGCGAGGAGGACGGCGGTCACACCCGCGCCGCGCCTGGCCAGGCGGGCGCCGGCGTACAGGGTGTCGCCGCCGTTGTCGCCGCTGCCGGTGAGGAGGACGACGCGGCTGCCGTAGACGCGGGGGAGGGTGTCCGCGCAGGCCGCGGCCAGGCCCGCGGCGGCGCGTTGCATCAGGGCGCCTTCGGGGAGGCGGGCCATGAGGGTGCGTTCGGCTGTGCGGACGGTTTCTACACGGTGGGCTGAGCGCATGGGGACGAGTCTGCCTTGGGGAGGGGGTGGAGTGCAGGGGTGGGGGCGTGAGTTCAGGGTGGTGGGTCGGTGGGGGGCGCGCCCTCCGCTGTCGCCGGGCCGGGGTGGGGTTCCGCTGCTCGGCGGTGGCGAGGCGCCGCCTGCGCCCACCCTCCCCCACTCGCGGCTTCGCTCGAGCGGGAGGTGCCCCCATCGCCCCGGCGGCACGATTGCCCGCAGGGGGAGGGGGATGGGCGAAGCCCCTGGCCTCCAGGGGCGCGGGGAACTGCGCGACCAGCCACGCACGGCCCGCACGCGCCCTTCGACCCGCGCGTCCGAGCTATGAGGCGCTCCTGACCCGCACCCTGAGCCGTGAGACGTCTCAGATCCCACCCCGCGATACGTGCCCTCATCCCTCCGCGATCACCACCGCCGACGCCACCCCCGCGTCATGGCTCAACGAGATGTGCCAGGACTGGACGCCCAGTTCGGAGGCGCGGGACGCGACCGTGCCGGTGACGCGGAGGCGGGGTTGGCCGGAGGGTTCGACGTAGACCTCCGCGTCGGTCCAGCGCAGCCCGCTCGGGGCGCCGAGGGCCTTGGCGAGGGCCTCCTTCGCGGCGAAGCGGGCCGCGAGGGAGGCGATGCCCCGGCGTTCGCCGCTGGGGAGGAGGAGTTCGCTGGGCAGGAAGAGGCGGTCGGCCATGCTGGGCGTGCGCTCCAGCGAGGCCCGGAAACGGTCGATCTCGGCGACGTCGATGCCGACTCCGATGATGGGCATGATCCGCACCCTAGCCCCAGCCGGACGCCTCCCCGGGCTCGCCGGAGCGCTCCGCTCACTCCACCGTCACCGACTTCGCCAGGTTCCGCGGCTGGTCCACCTCGTTCCCCCGGGCCGTGGCCAGTTCGCAGGCGAAGACCTGGAGCGGGACCGTGGCGACCAGGGGCTGGAGCAGGGTCGGGGTCGCCGGGACGCGGATCAGGTGGTCGGCGTACGGGACCACCGTCTCGTCGCCCTCCTCCGCGATGACGATGGTGCGGGCGCCCCGCGCGCGGATCTCCTGGATGTTGGAGACGATCTTGTCGTGCAGGAGGGAGCGGCCCGCCGGGGAGGGGACCACGACGACCACCGGGAGGTCCTCCTCGATCAGGGCGATCGGGCCGTGCTTCAGCTCGCCCGCCGCGAAGCCCTCGGCGTGCATGTAGGCCAACTCCTTGAGCTTCAGGGCGCCTTCGAGGGCGACCGGATAGCCCACGTGCCGGCCCAGGAAGAGGACCGTGTTCTTGTCGGCCAGCGTGCGCGCCAACTCCCTTACCGGCTCCATCGTTTCGAGGACGCGTTCCACCTCGTGGGAGATACGGGAGAGGTCGCGGATCACCGCCCGGATCTCGTCGCCCCACTTGGTGCCGCGCACCTGGCCGAGATAGAGGGCCACCAGGTAGCAGGCCACCAGCTGGGTCAGGAACGCCTTCGTCGAGGCGACCGCCACCTCGGGGCCCGCGTGGGTGTAGAGGACCGCGTCGGACTCGCGGGGGATCGTCGAGCCGTTGGTGTTGCAGATGGCGAGGACCCGGGCGCCCTGTTCGCGGGCGTGGCGCAGCGCCATCAGCGTGTCCATGGTCTCGCCGGACTGGGAGATGGCGATGACCAGGGTGTGGGGGCCGAGGATCGGGTCCCGGTAACGGAACTCGCTCGCCAGCTCCACCTCGCACGGGATACGGGTCCAGTGCTCGATGGCGTACTTGGCGATGAGGCCCGCGTGGAACGCCGTACCGCACGCCACGATGACCACCTTGTCCAGCTCGCGCAGCTCCCGGTCGGGGATGCGGACCTCGTCCAGGGACAGCGAGCCCGCCGCGTCGATACGGCCGAGGAGCGTGTCGGCGACCGCCTTGGGCTGCTCGGCGATCTCCTTGAGCATGAAGTAGTCGTACCCGCCCTTCTCCGCCGCCGACGCGTCCCAGTCGACGTGGTACGAGCGGACGTCGGCGGGGCGGCCGTCGAAGGTGGTCACCGTCACGCCGTCGCGGCGCAGTTCGACGACCTGGTCCTGGCCCAGCTCGATCGCGGAGCGGGTGTGGGCGATGAACGCGGCCACGTCGGAGGCGAGGAAGGCCTCGCCCTCGCCGACGCCGACCACCAGGGGCGAGTTGCGGCGCGCGCCCACGACCACGTCCGGTGCGTCCGCGTGCACCGCGACCAGCGTGAACGCTCCCTCCAGCCGACGGCACACCAGCCGCATCGCCTCCGCGAGGTCGTCGCAGGAGGAGAACTGCTCGGCGAGGAGGTGGGCGACGACCTCGGTGTCCGTCTCGGAGGTCAGGGTGTGGCCCCGCTCGGCCAGTTCGGTGCGCAGCGCGGCGAAGTTCTCGATGATGCCGTTGTGGACGACGGCGACCCGGCCCGCGTTGTCGAGGTGCGGGTGGGCGTTGGTGTCCGTGGGGCCGCCGTGGGTGGCCCAGCGGGTGTGGCCGATGCCGGTCGAACCGGTGGGCAGCGGGCGGCCGACCAGCTCCTTCTCCAGGTTGACCAGTTTCCCGGCCTTCTTCGCGGCGGCGAGGCCCCCGTCGGCCGCCACCGCCACGCCGGCGGAGTCGTACCCGCGGTACTCCAGCCGCTTCAGTCCGGCGAGGACCACGTCGAGGGCGGACTGCGAGCCGACGTATCCCACGATTCCGCACATAGAAACCCCTGTGTTGCGCTGTTCGCGACCTGTCGTGTGTCGAGTGTGACTGTACGTGACAGTTCCGTGTGGGTCAGTGGGTGTGTGGGTCAGGTGGGTCGCGATCGGCGCTCCTTCGTGGAGCGGGGTGCGCCCGTTCGATCGGGGGGTCGTGCGCTCTGCGACACTGGGGCTGACATGAGTGAGACAGCACCTGTGCCGCACGCGCCCCTCCGGGCCCGGGCGGAGATCGATCTGGACGCCCTGCGGGCCAATGTGCGCACGCTGCGCGCGTCGGCGCCGGGCGCCGAGCTGATGGCCGTCGTCAAGTCGGACGCCTACGGCCACGGCGCCGTGCGGTGTGCGCGGGCCGCGGTCGAGGCGGGGGCCACCTGGCTCGGGACGGCCACGCCCGAGGAGGCGTTGGCGCTGCGCGCGGCGGGGCTGTCGGGGCGGCTGATGTGCTGGCTCTGGGCGCCGGGCGGGCCCTGGCGCGAGGCGGTCGAGGCGGATCTCGACGTCGCGGTCAGCGGGTTGTGGGCGCTGCGGGAGGTCACCGACGCCGCCCGGCGGGCGGGCCTGCGCGCCCGTGTGCAGCTGAAGGCCGACACCGGGCTCGGGCGCAACGGCTGCCAGCCCGAGGACTGGCCGGAGTTGGTCGCCGAGGCGCTGCGGGCCGAGGCCGAGGGGCTCGTGAAGGTCACCGGGCTCTGGTCGCACCTCGCGTGCGCCGACGAGCCGGGCCACCCGTCCATCGACGCCCAGCTCACCCGCTTCCGCGACATGGTCGGGTACGCGGAGGGCCGGGGCGTGCGCCCCGAGGTGCGGCACATCGCCAACTCGCCCGCCACCCTCACCCGTCCCGACGCGCACTTCGACCTCGTCCGGGCGGGCATCGCGGTCTACGGCATCTCGCCCAGCCCGGAGCTGGGCAGTTCGGCCGACCTCGGGCTGCGGCCGGTGATGCGGCTCAGCGCCTCACTCGCACTGGTCAAACACGTCTCCGCGGGGCACGGCGTCAGCTACGGCCACCACTACGTCACGCCCGGCGCCACGACCCTCGGTCTGGTCCCCGTCGGCTACGCGGACGGCATCCCCCGGCACGCCTCCGGCAGCGGGCCCGTCCTGGTCGGCGGCAAGTGGCGGACGGTCGCGGGCCGGGTCGCCATGGACCAGTTCGTCGTCGACCTCGGCGGGGACGAACCCGCGGCCGGGGACGAGGTCGTGCTGTTCGGGGCCGGTGACGGCGGTGAACCGACCGCCGAGGACTGGGCGAAGGCGGCCGGGACCATCGCGTACGAGATCGTGACGCGCATCGGAACCCGCGTTCCGCGCGTCTACGTCGACACGGGTGAGTGAGCGGGCGCGGACGAGCGGGGGCCGTGAGGATGGGGATCCCGGGCACCTGTACACGAGTAGGTGAAAGACGAACGAGACGGGTAACTCCGTACAGGCGTGCGGAGTGACAGTGGAACCGGACAGGCCGGAGAAGAGGAGCGGGACGTGAGCGAGAGCAGCGCCGAGGCCGTGGAGGCCGTCGCGAGCGCGGCCGCCGCCACGGCCGCGTCCGGCGACGGTATCTGGCGCAGAGCCGGGGTCGCGGGGGCGGCGATAGGCGTCGTCGCGGCGGGCGCGGCGGCCGGCGTCGCCATAGAGCGGCTCACCGTCGGGCGCGGCATGCGCAGGAAGGCCCGCCTGGCGCTCGACTCCACCGGCCCGTACGGGGCGCTGCGCGGCATCCCCGGCAAGGCGGTCGCCGACGACGGCACCGAGCTCTACTACGAGGTCGACGACGTCGAGCCCGAGGCGGGCCTCTCGCCCCGCAGACGCCGTCTCTTCGGCCGCAAGGCACCGGCCCCCGTCACCGTCGTCTTCAGCCACGGCTACTGCCTCAACCAGGACTCCTGGCACTTCCAGCGGGCCGCGTTGCGCGGTGTCGTCCGGACCGTGCACTGGGACCAGCGCAGCCACGGCCGCTCCGAGCGCGGGGTGTCCGGGGTGCGCGACGGGCTGCCGGTCACCATCGACCAGCTGGGCCGCGACCTCAAGGCCGTCATCGACGCGGCGGTCCCCGAGGGGCCCATCGTGCTGGTCGGCCACTCCATGGGCGGCATGACCGTGATGGCGCTGGCCGCGCACTACCCGGAGCTGATCCGCGAGCGGGTCGTCGCCGTCGCCCTGGTCGGTACGTCGTCGGGGCGGCTCGGCGAGGTCAACTTCGGGCTGCCCGTCGCCGGCGTCAACGCGGTACGGCGGGTGCTGCCGGGGGTGCTGAGGGCGCTCGGGCAGCAGGCCGCGCTGGTGGAGCGGGGGCGGCGGGCGACCGCCGATCTGTTCGCCGGGATCATCAAGCGGTACTCGTTCGCGTCGCGGGACGTCGACCCGGCGGTCGCACGGTTCGCCGAACGGATGATCGAGGGCACGCCCATCGACGTCGTCGCCGAGTTCTATCCGGCGTTCACCGAGCACGACAAGACCGAGGCCCTCGCGACGTTCACCGAGCTGCCGGTGCTCGTGCTGGCCGGGGTCAAGGACCTGGTCACCCCGAGCGAGCACAGCGAGGCCATCGCCGACCTGCTGCCGGACGCGGAACTGGTGCTCGTGCCGGACGCGGGGCATCTGGTGATGCTGGAGCATCCCGAGGTCGTGACCGACCGACTTGCCGACCTGCTCACCCGCGCGGGGGCCGTGCCGGCGGGAGCTACCGTAAGTGGTTATGGAAGCGCCAGCAGCACCGCACGTCCCGGGTGAGTCCGAGGCGTCCCTTCGGACCAGCGGATCGTCCCAGGCCGATATGACCGGCGGATCGTCCCAGGCCTTCGAGGCCTCCCCTCGGACCACCGTTCGGATCACCGTCAACGCACCCGACCAGATGCTGGAGCTGGGCCGTCGCCTGGCCAAGCTCCTGCGCGCGGGTGATCTCGTGATGCTCAACGGGGAGTTGGGCGCCGGGAAGACCACACTCACCCGGGGGCTCGGGGAGGGGCTCGGGGTGCGCGGGGCCGTCACCTCGCCGACCTTCGTCATCGCCCGGGTGCATCCGTCGCTCGGGGAGGGGCCGCCGCTCGTGCACGTCGACGCGTATCGCCTGGGCGGCGGGCTGGACGAGATGGAGGACCTCGATCTCGACGTCTCGCTGCCGGAATCGGTGATCGTCGTGGAGTGGGGCGAGGGCAAGGTCGAGGAGCTGACCGACGACCGGCTGAACGTGGTCATCCACCGGGCGGTGGGGGACACGACGGACGAGGTGCGGCACGTGACGGTCACCGGACTGGGTGAGCGGTGGGCGGCTGTGGAGCTGGGTGTGCTGTCCGCGTGACGCTCCGCCGATCGTTCCGACGAGCTGTCGGCAAGATGTTGCGCCGGCCGTCCCCGGCGTGGTCACATGGTAACCAGTCCTTGGTTAGGTCTACCTAACTTGGTTCGCCGTGGCACCAGGAGGCGTCCATGTCGACAGCGCAGCGTAAGCCGGTTCCGTCCGGAGTGGCCGGGGTGTCGATGCGGGACCTGCTGGCCTCCTGTGCGGCGGCGAAGGCGGTTTCCACGCCGCCGGCGGCTCCGCCCGTGGCTCCGCCGGTGAAGGTGGAGGGGTGTCGGCCTGTGGAGCGGCGGCGCCCCCGGGCCGCGTAACCGGTCGGGCGCCTCTGGGCGTGCGGCCTGGGCGCCAGGCGTGGTCGCCAGGCGTGGTCGCGGTCGTCGTGCGGCTGCGGGTCGGGTAGGGGTTCTCGCGCGGTTCCCCGCGCCCCTGACGCGGGCCGGCGACCGGGCGTGAAGCCTCAGTCGACCACGACCACCTTTGTCCCGATGCCCGCGAACTCCCACATCGCCTTGCCGTCCTTGCGGGACTCCCGGATGCCGCCCGTCTTGGTGGTGGGGTCGGGGCGCGGGGTCGAGCCGTCGACGGCCGCGCTGAAGCCCACGGAGACGCCGTCCACCGAGGCGAAGCGGACGACGTGCTCGATCGGGGTGCCGTCGGAGCCGGTGACGGCGGCGGAGCGGGACGAGACCGTGTACGTGGCGGGGCTGGGGTCGACCGTGCTCGGGGTGACCTCGAACGTGCGGGTGACCTTCTCGTTGGCGCCGACCAGCCAGACGCGGTCCTCGTCGAGGGAGTAGACGACCCGCTCGCCGGCGCCCGAGTCGTCGGGGAGGACGTCGTCGGTGTCCTTCTCCCCCTTGCCGGGGGTCTTGGACTGCTTGGCCTTCGGGGACTCCGATGCGGACGGTTTCCCCAGGTCGTCCGGCGCTTTCGCCGAGGCCTGGTAGGTGAGGAAACCGACTGCGGCGATGGCCGCCGCGGTGAGCCCGGCCACGAATCCCGAGCTGCTACTGGCCACCTTCTGCGCCCACCTCTCGTACCCACGTACGCCCTTGAAGTACGTCTGTGCTGTGACGGTAGCAGCAGGGGGAGCGTGCACCGGGTCGGCCGTGGCCCGGGCCGAAGCGCCGTAGGCTGTTTGCGTGCTCTTGCTCGCTCTGGATACCGCCACCCCCGCCGTCACCGTCGCGCTGCACGACGGGACGGACGTCGTCGCCGCGTCGAGTCAGGTGGACGCGCGACGCCACGGGGAACTGCTGCTGCCCGCCGTCGACCGGGTCCTCGCCGAGGCGGGCACCCGCCTCGACGCCGTCACCGGCATCGTCGTGGGCATCGGTCCCGGCCCGTACACCGGGCTGCGCGTCGGCCTCATGACCGCCGACACCTTCGGCCTCGCCCTCGGGGTCCCCGTCCACGGCCTGTGCACCCTCGACGGGCTCGCGTACGCGGCCGGTGCCGAGGGGACGGTCGGGGGACCGTTCGTCGTCGCCACCGACGCCCGGCGCAAGGAGGTGTACTGGGCGCGGTACGAGGACGCGCGGACGAGAGCGACCGAGCCGGCCGTCGACCGGCCCGCCGACATCGCGGAGCTGGTGACCGGGCTTCCCGCCGTCGGGGCGGGCGCGCTGCTGTACCCCGACACCTTCCCCGACGCCCGCGCGCCCGAGCACGTCTCCGCGGCCGCCCTCGCGGCGCTGGCGGCGGAGCGGCTGGCCAAGGGTGAGGAACTGGAGGCGCCCCGGCCGCTCTACCTGCGCCGGCCCGACGCCCAGGTCCCCAAGAACTACAAGGTGGTCACCCCCAAGTGACGACCCCGGTGCTGCGCGAGATGCGCTGGTGGGACATCGAGCCCGTCCTGGAGCTGGAGAGGGACCTCTTCCCCGAGGACGCCTGGTCCCGCGGCATGTTCTGGTCGGACCTCGCCCACGCGCGGGGCCCGAACGCCACCCGGCGTTACGTGGTGGCGGTGGTCCCGGACGAGGGCGCGGACGACGACAGCGGTGGTGAAGGGCGGATCATCGGCTACGGGGGCCTGGCCTCCGCCGGGGACACCGCCGACGTCCAGACCATCGCCGTCGCCCGGGAACACTGGGGCACCGGCCTGGGCGCGACGATCCTCACCGAGCTGCTGCGGGCCGCCACCGCCTTCGAGTGCGCCCAGGTGATGCTCGAATGCCGGGTAGACAACGTCCGCGCCCAGAAGCTCTACGAACGCTTCGGCTTCGAGGCGATCGGCTTCCGCCGCGGCTACTACCAGCCGGGCAACGTGGACGCGCTGGTCATGCGCCTCAACGACCCTTCCACATCCGTACAAGGAACCGAGATCAATGGCTAGGTCAATGGCTGACGAACCGCTGGTCCTGGGGATCGAGACCTCCTGCGACGAGACCGGCGTCGGCGTCGTGCGCGGGACGACCCTGCTGGCCGACGCGATCGCGTCGAGCGTCGACGAGCACGCCCGGTTCGGCGGCGTGGTGCCCGAGGTCGCCTCCCGGGCACACCTGGAGGCGATGGTCCCGACGATCGACCGCGCGCTGAAGGAAGCGGGGGTGAGCGCGAGGGACCTCGACGGCATCGCCGTCACCGCAGGTCCCGGCCTCGCGGGCGCCTTGCTGGTGGGCGTCTCGGCCGCCAAGGCGTACGCGTACGCGCTGGGCAAGCCGCTCTACGGGGTGAACCACCTCGCCTCCCACATCTGCGTCGACCAGCTGGAGCACGGGGCGCTGCCCGAGCCGACGATGGCACTGCTGGTCTCGGGCGGTCACTCCTCGCTGCTGCTGTCGACCGACATCACCTCGGACGTACGGCCGATGGGCGCGACCATCGACGACGCCGCCGGGGAGGCCTTCGACAAGATCGCCCGGGTGCTGAACCTGGGCTTCCCGGGCGGTCCCGTGATCGACCGGTACGCCCGTGAGGGCGACCCGAACGCGATCGCCTTCCCGCGCGGCCTCACCGGGCCCCGCGACCCCGCCTACGACTTCTCCTTCTCCGGCCTGAAGACCGCCGTGGCCCGCTGGATCGAGGCCAGGCGGGCGGCCGGGGAGGACGTACCGGTACGCGATGTGGCGGCGTCCTTCCAGGAGGCCGTGGTGGACGTGCTCACCCGCAAGGCGGTGCGGGCCTGCCGGGACGAGGGTGTCGACCACCTGATGATCGGTGGCGGTGTCGCCGCCAACTCCCGCCTCCGGGCCCTCGCCCAGGAGCGCTGCGAGGCGGCCGGCATCCGACTGCGGGTGCCCCGGCCCAAGTTGTGCACGGACAACGGGGCGATGGTGGCCGCGCTGGGCGCGGAGATGGTCGCGCGCGGGCGCGCCGCCTCCGACTGGGACCTGTCGGCGGACTCGTCGCTGCCGGTGACGGACCCGCATGTGCCGGGACACTCCCACTCCCACTCCCACGATCACGTGCACGAGGTCAGCAAGGAGAACCTGTACTCGTGACCGTCGCGTTGATGTGGGAGGCGCGGGCGGTGCCCGGGCGGGGACAGGAACTCCTCGCCTGGGCACGGGCCCAGGAGCTGCCCGCTCGACCGCTGAGGCGCGAGACGCTCCGGGCGCCGCAGGACCGGGTGCTGGTCATCACGTGGTGGGACGCGGAGTACGACGCGGAGCTGCCCGAACTGCCTGAGCCGGGCGAGGAGTTGGTCAGTCGAGCGGTGCACCGGTGGCGGTTCGAGTCGCTGGGCGAGGGTGACTGAGGCGACGGTGGCGCTCCTCGCCGAAGCGGTCCGCGACGAGGAGGAAGACAGGGAGACAGACGAGCGGGACGCCTCCGATCAGCAGAAGTGAGTGCGTCGGCCGGTCGGTGAAGATCAGCCAGGTGTTCAGCGCGAACATGACGGCCAGGACCACCAGGCTCGCGACGGCCGCCCGCTGCCACGCCTTGCGCCGCCGCGCCCCTCGCGCGATGCGGTCCTCCACATCGGGCCGCGGCTCCACGGACGTGAGCTCCAGTCGCAGAGCGGTGGCGCACAGGTCGGCGACCTCGCCGATCGGATCGTCCAGCTGGTACTCGTCGAGGTGGGGGAGGCGGGCCCGGCGCCCGTCGGTGGCGTAGAGATACCCCGACCAGCGTGGCGTGCTCCGCCGGCTCTCCTCGACTCGGATGCCGTAGATCTCCGACCAGGCCCAGCTTCGGGTGCGGAACGCTCCGCGTACGGTGACGCCGTCGGCCGTGACGGACGTACGGGCCCTGAACTGCTCCAGCAGCACCCGGCCCGCGACGGCCACCCATGTCGCGACGGCCAGCATGTCCCAGCCCGAGGGGCCGAGTGACGCCATCGCGTACAGCGCGTTGGCGCTGACGAGAACCGCCGCCACCAGCAGGGTGAGGAATGTGGGCGGTATGCCCCGCCGTCTGCGGTAATCCCGCTGTATGCCGTCGCTCATCGGGCCGTTATAGCCGGTCCTGGTGAACGTGGGGTAAGCCGTGCGCGGGTGCGTACTGGAGGGGGAGTACGTGGCTGTTCGATGGACAGTACGGTGAGTGGACCGTCACTCTGAGTGAATGGTGCACGGTGTGGAGTGGGCTGCGCAGGGGCCGGGTGGTGAGCCCGAGTCGTCGGACAGCATGCGGGCGTTCGGGGCGGTGGTCCAGGCGCTGCGGGAGCATGCGGGGTTGAGCCGGGAGGAGTTCGGGGCGCGGGTCCACCTGTCCAAACACTCGGTGGCTTCGATCGAGTTGGGGCGACGGTTGGCCGACCAGCGGTTCGTGGAACTGGCGGAGGAGGCGACGGGCAACACGGGGGCGGTGCGGGGGGCGTTTCGGCATATGGCTCGGCAGCCGGGGTTGGCGGCTTGGTTCAGGATGTGGGCAAGGCTTGAGCGCGAGGCGGTGAGTCTCGACACCTACGAGTGCCGCATCCTGCCGGGGCTGTTGCAATCGGAGGCGTACGTCCGGGCCGCGTTCTCCAACAACATTCCGCTGGTCGGCGAGGAGGAGATGGAGGAGCAGGTGCTCGCGCGGATGGAGAGGCAACGGCTTCTGCGTGAGCGCTCCGGAACGTCGTTCAGCTTCATCGTCGACGAGGCCGTGCTGCGGAGTCGCCTCGGCGGCCCGGCGGTGATGAGCGACGCACTCGACCACCTCCTCGCCTGTGCGGACGCGCGTAACGTGCAGGTCCAGATCATGCCGATGGCCTACGAGGCGCACGCCTGCCTCGCGGGCCCGCTCCGCCTGTTGGAGACGGAGGACGGCAGACGTTACGCCTACGCCGAAGGCCAGCAGCACGGTCGACTGATTGCGGACGTAAAAGAGGTCGTTACCCTTGGCCAGCGGTATGCAACACTGCGTTCGCAGGCCCTGCCGCCAAGTGACTCCAAGGACCTGCTCAGGGACATCCGAGGAGCGCTATGAGCAATGAGCTCACGTGGTTCAAGAGCAGCTACAGCAGTCCGCAGGGTGACGACTGCCTAGAAGTCGCCCCCACCCCCACCACCATTCACATCCGCGATTCCAAAGACACCACCCGCCCCCACCTCGGCCTCGGCCCCGGCGCGTGGGCCGCGTTCGTCGCGTACGCGGCCCACGCGGGCTGAAGCTCAGCTCTCCACGGCCCTGACCTCCGTCTCGCAGTGCAGGCGGCGGTCCGGGCCCACCTCGCGTACCGGGCCGTCCAGCGTCAGCGTCACCCGGTGGCGGATGTCCGCGCTCGACGCGCCCAACCTCAGTTCCAGGGCGCCCGGTTCGACCACGCGGCGCCCCGCGCGGTCCGTGAAGGACGAGACGTCGGGGTGGAAGCGGAACGTCACGCGGGAGGCGTCCCCCGGCGCCAACTCCAGCCGCCGGTAGGCGATCAGGCGCAGGTCGGGGCGGGTCACCGAGGCCACCGGGTCGTGCAGATAGAGCTGCACGACCTCCGCCCCCGGCCGGTCACCCGTGTTGCGCACGGTCACCGACACGTCGTAGCCCTCGTTCTCCGCCTCCTCCACCTCCTCGCCCTCGAAGTCCGTCCACGCGAACGTCGTGTACGAGCGGCCGTGTCCGAAGGGGTACAGCGGGGTCGGGTCGAGGTTGCTCGCCGCGCCGACGAGGCCGAGGGGCGGCTGGAGATACGTCCACGGCTGGCCCCCGGGGCGGTTCGGGACGCTCACCGGGAGGCGGCCGGAGGGGGAGACGCGGCCCGACAGGACGCCCGCGACCGCCGGGCCGCCCTCCTCCCCGGGGAAGAACGCCTGGACCACGCCGGCCAGTCGCCCGTGCCAGCGGCCCAGCGCGTACGGGCGCCCGGTGAGCAGGAGCGCCACCACCGGCGTACCCGTGGCGATCAGCGCGTCCAGCAGTGCGGACTGGACCCCCGGGAGGCGGAGGTCCTCCGCGTCGCAGCCCTCGCCCGAGGTGCCCCGGCCGAAGAGGCCCGCCCGGTCGCCGAGCACCGCCACGCAGACGTCCGCCTCGGAGGCGCGGGCGACCGCCTCGGCGAAGCCGCCGGTGTCCTCGCCGTCCACGTCGCTTCCCGCCGCATACGTGATCTTCGCGTCGGGAAGTTCCGTGCGCAGGGAGTCCAGGACCGTGGGGATCTCGATGCCCAGGGGCGTGCCGGGGTGGGCGGGCAGGACGTGGGAGGGGAAGGAGTAGCAGCCGAGCATGGCCAGGGCGTCGTCGGCGCGAGGGCCCACCACCGCGATCCTGATGTCCGGCGCCAACGGCAGGACCGCGTCCGGGTTGTCCAGGAGGACCACCGACTCCTCGGCCAGGCGGCGGGCCAGGGCGCGGTTCGCCGTGGAGTCGAGGTCGATCCGCCCGGAGTCGGTGGCGGACTCCGGCTCGGGGGTCCAGCCCTCGTCCAGCAGGCCCAGCTCGCACTTCTGGAGCAGGACCCGGCGGGCGGCGCGGTCGACCAGGGACTCGGGGATCTCGCCCGCGCGGACCGCCTCCAGGAGCGGCTCGCCGTAGCAGCGCAGGGTGGGCAGTTCGACGTCGATCCCGGCGGCCAGGGCCGCGTGTCCCGCCTCCGCGCGGTTTCCGGCCACGCGGTGGTTGGTCTCCAGGAAGCCCACGCCGAAGTAGTCGGAGACGACCGTGCCGGTGAAGCCCCAGGCGTCGCGCAGGAGTTCGGTCAGCAGTCCCGGGTCCGCCGAGACCGGGACGCCGTCCGTCTCCGTGTAGGCCGCCATCACCGAGCGGGCGCCGCCCTCGCGCAGGGCCATCTCGAAGGGCGGCAGGGTCACGTCCGCGAACTCCCGAACCCCGGCCCGTACGGGCGCGTGGTTGCGGGCGCCGACGGACGCCGCGTATCCGGCGAAGTGCTTCAGCGTGGCCACGATCCCGGCCGACTCCAGGCCGCGCACGTACGCCGTGCCGATGGTGCCCACCAGATACGGGTCCTCGCCGATCGTCTCCTCGACCCGTCCCCAGCGCGGGTCCCGGACCACGTCCAGGACGGGTGACAGACCCTGGTGGATGCCGACGGAGGCCAGGTCGCGGCCGATGTGGCGGGCCATCTCCTCCACCAGCGGCGGGTCGAAGGTCGCGCCCCAGGCCAGGGGGACCGGGTAGGCGGTCGCGCGCCAGGCGGTGAAGCCGGCCAGGCACTCCTCGTGCGCGACGGCCGGGATGCCGAAGCGGTTCGCGGCCATGATGCGGCGCTGGGCGCGGGCCAGTGCTCGCGCGCCCAGCGCCGGGTCGACGGGGGCCGTGCCGAAGGTGCGGGTGAGCTGGCCGAGGCCCCGGGTGATCAGCTCGTCGAAGTCGAACTCCTCCGACATGCCCTGCTCGTCGGGGGCGATGTCCTCGCCGTTCGAATCGCTCTTCACCCACACGCCGTACAACTGCGCGGTCTTCTCCTCCAGGGTCATCCGGGAGAGCAGATCCGCGACCCGGGCCGCTGCGGGCAGGGCCGGGTCACGCCAAGGGGTGGTCATGAAACTCCTTCAGGGGTCGGCGAGTTTCAGAAGGTCGCGGGTGCCGGAGCCGGTGGATCACTTGCCGCCCACGCCCATCAACCCGCCCACCAGCGCCCGTCGCGCCACCAGGTACACGGCGAAGATCGGGATGCCGGAGAGGACGACCGAGGCGAGCACGGCGGGGATGTTGACGCCGAACTGGCTGACGTAGTTGAACAGTCCGAGCGTGAGGACCCGGGGGCCGTCGGACTGGGTGAAGATCAGCGGGAAGAGGAAGCCGTTCCAGGCCTGGAGCGCCGAGAAGATGACGACCGTGCTGATGCCGCCCTTGGCGAGCGGAATCGTCAACTGGAAGAGCATGCGGAGCGGGGACGCGCCGTCCAGGGCCATCGCCTCGTACAGGTCCTCGGAGACGTCCCGGAGAGTGCCCACCAGGACCAGGACCGAGACCGGCATCGCGAAGGCCGCCGTCGGGAGGATGACGGCCAGGAGGGTGTCGTACAGATCGAGTTTGGCGATGAGCAGATACAACGGGACGACCACGGCCTGGGCCGGGATCGCCACGCCCAGGAGGAACAGGCGGAAGGCCGCGTTCGACCAGCGGTCGCGGGTGCGGACGGCCACGTACGCGAGCGGGATGCACAGGGCCAGCACGATGCCCACGACCGACACCGCGACGATCGCCGTATTGCTCAGGAGGTGGCCGAAGCCGCTGCTCAGGACGGTGTTGTAGTTGTCGAGGGTCGGGTCCGTGGGCGGCTTGAGGGGGTTGCCCGTCAACGCCTTGTCCGCGCCGGTGAGGGACGCCGACAGCATCGCGTAGATCGGGATCAGGACGATGACCAGCCAGACGAAGGCGCCCAGGCCCGCCACCGGGTTGGCGCGCCTCGTCCAGTGCCTGCGGCGGCGGGGGGAGTCCGGCACAGGACTCCCGTCCGGCTGCCGGGTCCTTGTGGGGCGCGCCAGTGTGTCGTGTGTCATGCGTGCCGTCACATCCCTTCGCGGGTGCTGCGCATGGCGCCGAAGCCCGTCAGCCGGACCAGGACCAGGGAGAGGCCCGTCGCGGCGATGACCAGGAAGGACGCGATGGCGCTGGCGTAGCCGAAGTCGTACGTCTTGAAGCCCGCCTCGTACATCAGGTACGGCAGGATCGCGGTGTCCGTGCCGGGGCCGCCCTTGGTGAGGATCAGCACCGTCTCGAAGTACGTCAGGGAGCCGACGACCATCAGGACCGTGGACGTGGTGATCGTGTGCCGCAGCTGCGGCAGCGTGATCGAGAAGAACTGGCGGTAGCGGCCGGCGCCGTCGATGGCCGCCGCCTGGTAGAGGACCTCGGGGATCTGGCGGGCCCCGCCCTGGTAGATCAGGGTGTGGAACGGGATGAACTGCCAGCCGCCGACGAAGACGATCGCGAGGAACGCGCCGCTCTGCGAGCCCAGGGTGTCCTGCTGGATGATGCCGAAGTTCGGGTCGAGGAGGGCGTAGAACAGGATCGCGATGGCGGTGGAGGAGAGCAGGAACGGGACGAAGAACACCGCGGACAGGATCGCGCGGTTGCGCTGCCGGCCCGCCGCCCAGACGCCGAGGAGGAGGGCGACGACCGTCTGGAAGGCCCAGCTGGCGACGGTGAGGACGACGGTCAGCCACAGGGACTGCGTCATCCGGGGGTCGTCGAGGAGCTTCTGCCAGTTGTCGAGGCCCACCGGCCGCGGGTCTCCCAGGCCGTCCCAGCTGGTGAAGGAGAGATAGAGGGCCAGCGCCATCGGGACGACCGCGAAGAAGGTGAAGAAGAGGACGCCGGGCAGGGCCCAGACGGCGTGCGGGCGGCCGGTGCGGCCCGCGCGGCGGCCCGTCCGGTGCGCCTGCCCCTTCGGTGCCGCCGCCGGGGTCTTCTCGACCGTGACGGTCACTTCAGCCCCTTGCACGCCGTCACGAACTCGTTCGGCGAGGACTGGCCCGCGAACAGCTTGCCTATCTCCGTGTGCATCTTGGTGCCGAGGCCGTCGCCGAGCGCCTGGTCCCAGGAGAGCGTGAAGGCCGGCGCCTGCTGGACCATGTCGTACTGGAACTTCGCGTACTCGGGGTTGGGGGAGGAGGCGAGCAGCTCGGCCGCGTTCGAGGTGGTCGGCACGTCTCCGTTGTCGATCAGGGCCTGCGCGTACTCCTTCGACGCGCAGTCCTTGAGGAAGCCGACCGCGAGGTCCTTGTTCTTCGTACGGGCGTTGATGGACCAGTAGTTGGTCGGGTTGCCGACGACGTTGCGGACGTCGCCGGTGCCGCCCTCGACGGTCGGGAAGGCGGCCCAGCCCAGGTTGCCCTTGGCGAAGTCCGGGAACTTGCCGAGCTGCGTGGAGTACTCCCAGGAGCCCATCAGGTGCATGGCCGCCTTGCCGCGCGCGAAGACCGCGGGGGCGCCGCCGTTGACGTACGACACCGAGGTGAACTTGGAGCCGAAGGCGCCGTCGTCGATGAGCTCCTTGACCAGCTCGGCGGCCCGGACGACGGCCGGGTCGCCCCAGCCCTCGGCGTCGCCGTCCTGGATGCGCTTGAAGACCTCGGGGCCGCCGATCCGGTCGACCAGGTACTCCAGCCACATCAGCTCGGGCCAGACGTCGGAGCCGCCGAGCGCGAAGGGGGTGATCTTCGCCTTCTTCAACTTGGCGTTGATGTCGAGGAGTTGATCCCAGGTGGTGGGCGGCTGGAGCTTGTGCTCGGTGAAGACGGACTTGTTGTAGAAGAGGATCACCGGCTGCATGCCGCGCATCGGGATGCCGTAGTGGCGGCCCCCCAGATCGCCGGCCGCGAGGACCGAGGGCAGGAAGCCGTCCTTGAGGACCGGGTCGCCCTCGATGATGTCGGTGAGGTCGACGAGCTTGTCCGCCTCCTCGTACGGCTTGATGGAGCCGCCACCCCAGTTGAAGAAGATGTCCGGGGCGCTCGGGGAGCCCATGGCCGTGCGGAGCTTCGGGGAGTAGTCGGAGCCGGGGACCTTCTGGAGCTTGATGGTGCCGCCGGCCTTCTTCGCCGCGGCCGACTTGTTGAACCGGTCGACGCCCGCCTGCTGGACCTTCACCGCGTCGTCGCCGTACACGAACGCGGTGAGCGTCTTGCCGTCCCCACCGCCCGAGCCGCCGCCGGAGCCGCAGGCGGTGAGACCGGCGCCGAGGCCGGCGGTGAGCATCGAGGCGGAACTCGCGCCGAGGAACCAGCGCCTGCTGAACGGCCGGCCGCCCGTGCCGCTGCCGGTGGACCGGCCCGCGGTCGTCCCGGTGAACTGGCCTCTGCTCGACTCCATGAGAGCACCCTTCGCGAATGTCCGGACGTGCGAATGTTTCGGATGGCACTTCGAATGTTCCGGGAACGTAAGGCCGTCGAAAGGGTTCGTCAAGGGGTCGCGCAGGGATACGATCCCGCATATGAAGCCCGCGAAGCCCGAGGAAATCCAGACAAGAGCGCGCGCGTCACACTCCACGCAGACCGCGACGCTCGCCGAGATCGCCCGCCAGGCCGGCGTGTCGGCTCCGACTGTTTCGAAGGTGCTCAACGGTCGCGCGGACGTCGCGCCCGCCACGCGCACCCGTGTCGAGGAACTGCTGCGCGAGTACGGCTACCGTCGCCGACGCGCCGAGGCGACCCGCTCCCCCCTCATCGACCTGGTCTTCCACGAGCTGGAGAGCGCCTGGGCCATGGAGGTCATCCGGGGCGTGGAGAACATCGCGCGGGAGGAGGGCCTGAGCGTCGTCCTCTCCGAGAGCGCGGGGCGGCTCACCCCCGGCCGCACCTGGGCCGACCAGGTCGCCGCGCGCCGTCCGCACGGGGTCGTCCTCGTCCTGTCCGGGCTCGACGAGTCCCAGCGCGCGCTGCTGACCAGCCGCTCCATCCCGTTCGTGGTGATGGACCCGGCGGGCGACCCCGGCGACGACGTGCCCTCGATCGGCGCCACCAACTGGCAGGGCGGCCTCGCCGCCACCCGCCATCTGATCGAGCTCGGCCACCGGCGCGTCGGCGCCATCAGCGGACCCTCGCGGATGATGTGCAGCCGCGCCCGGGTCGACGGCTACCGGGCCGCCCTGGAGACCGCCGGGCTGCCGGTCGACGCCGACCTGATCAAGGCCGGGGACTTCCACCACGAGACGGGTTACCGGCTGGGGCTGGAACTGCTGCGCCGCCCCGACCGCCCGACCGCCGTCTTCGCCGGCAACGACCTCCAGGCCCTCGGCCTCTACGAGGCGGCCCGCGAGCTGGGCCTGCGCATCCCGGAGGACCTCAGCGTCGTCGGCTTCGACGACCTGCCGGTGGCCCGCTGGGTGGGGCCGCCGCTGACGACCGTGCGCCAGCCCCTGATGGAGATGGCGGAGGCGGCGGCGCGACTGGTCCTCGACCTCGGCCGCCAGGAGGGTTCCTCGGCCGCGACCCGGGTGGAGCTGGCGACGAGCCTGGTGGTGCGGAGCAGCACGGGAACGCCGCCGACCGCGCCCTGAAAGGCCGGCGGAGCCGCCTTCCAGGGCGCGGGGCCGAGTCGACGTGCGTCGACGTGCCGCTCCGTCGCGTGGGCGCGACGAGGCGGAGTGACGGCTTGGCCGGAAGTTGATGTATTGACGAGTGAGGCCACCCCCTCCACACTCCTCCGCAGTCAATCGGTTGCACAACCGAAACTTTCGGAGGCACCCGCCATGAGAACCTCCAGAACCGCCAGAATCCCCCTGCTCACCCGGTGCGCCGCGCTGTTCACCGGCGTCACCGCACTCGCCGCCCTGCTGCTCGCGGCCCCGGCGGCCCACGCGGCCCACGCGGCCGACCCGCCCCTGCGCGACCTCGCCGCCGCCAAGGGGAAGGCCCTCGGCACGGCGGTGACCGGCTCGAAGCTCACCGGCACCTACGGCGACATCGCGGGCCGCGAGTTCAACTGGCTCACCCCCGGCAACGCCATGAAGTGGGAGTCCGTCGAGCCCGCACGAGGCACCTTCAACTGGGCCGAGGCCGACCAGATCGTCGACTTCGCCGAGGCCCACGGCCAGGACGTACGCGGCCACACCCTCGTCTGGCACAGCCAGAACCCGAGCTGGCTGACCAACGGCACCTGGACGTCCGCCCAGCTCGGCCGGCTGATGAACGACCACATCGCGCTGGAGGTCGGCCGCTACAAGGGCCGACTGGCCGCCTGGGACGTGGTGAACGAACCGTTCAACGAGGACGGCACCTACCGCCAGACCCTCTGGTACAACGGCCTCGGCGCCGACTACATCGCCCAGGCCCTGACCGCCGCCCGCGCCGCCGACCCGGCCGCCAAGCTCTACATCAACGACTACAACGTCGAGGGCGTCAACGCGAAGAGCACGGCCCTCTACAACCTGGTCCGCGACCTCAAGGCACGCGGCGTCCCCATCGACGGGGTCGGCCTCCAGGCCCACCTGATCCTCGGCCAGGTCCCGTCCACGCTCCAGCAGAACATCCAGCGCTTCGCCGACCTGGGCGTGGACGTGGCCGTCACCGAACTCGACATCCGTATGCAACTGCCCGCCACCGCAGCCAAGTTGGCGCAGCAGCGCACCGAGTACGACGCCGTGGTGAAGGCCTGCGTCGCCGTGACCCGCTGCACCGGCGTGACGGTCTGGGGCTTCACCGACTCCGACTCCTGGATCCCGGACACGTTCCCGGGCGAGGGCGCGGCGACCCCGTACGACGAGAACTACGCACCGAAGCCCGCGTACTACGGCATCGCCACCGGCCTGGGCGGGACGGGCACGACACCCCCGCCGACCACCGACGGCTGCGCGGCCTCGTACCGCGTCGCGAACCAGTGGAACACCGGCTTCACCGGCGAGGTGACCATCCGCTGCGCCGCCGGATCCTCGCTTCCCTCCTGGCGGGTCGCCTGGACGTTCGGGGCGGGGCAGCAGGTCGGCCAGGCCTGGAACGCGAGCTGCGCCCAGACCGGTACGGCCGTCAGCTGCTCCAACGCCTCCTGGAACGGGAGCGTACCGAGCGGCGGTTCGGTGACCTTCGGCTTCAACGGCACCTGGAGCGGGAGCAATCCGGTGCCCACGGTGACGCTGGGCTGAATGTGACTCCGGAGGGATGAGAAGTCTGAGAATTTCCGAAGGAAAGGCGGCATGAGGTTCTGCCCGTAACAATTCGGACGTAAGTTCCTGTGCGTGAACGGTGAAGAAAGCGCGTTCGGGGAAGGCGGCGGGGACCTCGGCAGACGGCGGCGCCGGCTGAAGATCGCCGGTGGCCTCCTCGCCGCGGTCCTCGTGGTCGGTGCGGGCGGAGCGGGCTGGGCGTTCTGGCGGCTCAACGACAACATCGACAGCGTCGACATCGACGCCGCCCTCGGCGACAACCGCCCCGCGAAGATCCGTTCCTCCCCCGAGCCGTCCGCGTCGGCCACCGCCGAGGCCCTGCCGAGCGGCGCCCTGAACATCCTCGTCCTCGGCTCCGACTCCCGCAGCGGCAAGGAGAACGCGGAACTCGGCGGCGGCGGCGAGGGTGCGGGGGCCCGCTCGGACACGGCGATGGTCGTCCACATCGACGAGGGACGCACCGGGGCGACGGT
Organism: Streptomyces gottesmaniae; assembly: GCF_031845845.1. NCBI lineage: Bacteria > Bacillati > Actinomycetota > Actinomycetes > Kitasatosporales > Streptomycetaceae > Streptomyces > Streptomyces gottesmaniae. Next base: position 6,247 of record NZ_JAVRFJ010000023.1, on the reverse strand, counting down.
CGTCAGCATCCCCCGCGACACCCTCGTCACCCGCCCGTCCTGCCCGTCGGAGTCGGGCGGCTCGACGGCGGTGGCGTACAACGTGATGTTCAACAGCGCGTACGCGGTCGGCGGCCCGGCCTGCGCGGTCAAGACCGTCGAGTCGATGACGGACGTCCGCATGGACCACTACATCGAGATCGACTTCTCCGGCTTCGCGAAGCTCGTCGACGCCCTCGGCGGCGTCACGGTCACCACCGACGAGGACATCGACGACGAGGACAGCCATCTGAGCCTGCGCGCCGGCACCCACCACCTGGACGGCGAGCAGGCCCTCGCCCTCGCCCGCACCCGCCACGGCATCGGCGACGGCAGCGACCTCGGCCGCATCGGCCTCCAGCAGAAACTGGTCAAGGCCCTCCTGGACCAGATCTCCTCGACCGACCTGCTGACCAACCCCGCCCGGCTCTACCGGGCCGCCGACGCGATCACCGGAAGCCTGACGACGGACACCGGCCTGGACTCCCTCACCGAACTGACGCGGCTGGGCGAGAGCGTGAAGGGCCTGTCCTCCGCCGAGACGAGAACCGTGATGATGCCGGTGGTCACGGCCCCGTACGACCGCAACCGGGTGGTGGCGGACGAGCCGGAGGCGAGCCGGCTGTGGAAGTCGCTGAAGTAGGGCGAAAAAATTCTCCGGGAAATCTCGGCGGCCGTGTCGATCCCGGGTGCGGCCGTTCGACGCAGGGGTGAGAGTCGGGGACGAGCCCCGCTCGCCGATGCCGTAGGAGTGACCATGCCGCGCTATCTGTCGCTGGTTCAGATCGACGAGAAGAACGCCCCCGCCGAGGGGCCCAGCCCCGAGCTGATGCAGCGGATGGGGGAGCTGCTGGAGGAGATCACCAAGGCGGGGGTCATGCTCGACACGGCCGGGCTGACGCCGACCGCGCAGGGGACCCGGGTCCACTGGGAGGGCGGGAAGATCTCCGTCACGGACGGGCCGTTCACCGAGTCCAAGGAGGTTGTCGGCGGCTACGCGCTCATGCAGTGCAAGGACATGGCCGAGGCGGTCGAGTGGACCAAGCGCTTCCTGAAGGTGCACGAGGAGCACTGGACGGTGACGTGCGAGGTGCGGGAGATCATGGAGGGCTGAGCCCGCCTGGCGGGGCCGCTTCTCGGGCGCCGGGGATGTCGTGTCTGATGGTGGGCTGTGACCCCACAGCCCACCATGGACCCCCGCCCGGACCCGGATCCGGACCCGAACTCCGGCCAGGACCCGAACCCCGGCCAGGACCCGAACCCCGATTCCGACCCGGACCCGGATCCCGACCCGGACCGCCAGGATCCGAACCCGGATCCGAATCCGGACACGGCCCTGGAGGCCGTCTTCCGCATCGAGTCGCCCCGAGTCATCGCCGGTGTCGCACGCATCGTGAAGGACGTCGGGATCGCGGAGGAGCTGGCGCAGGACGCGCTGGTCGCCGCGCTGGAGCGGTGGCCGAGGGACGGGGTGCCCGACAACCCGGGTGCCTGGCTCATGGCCACGGCCAAGCACCGGGCGATCGACCTCGTACGCCGCCGGGAGCGGTACGCGCGCAAGCTCGCCGAGGTGGGGCGCGACCTGGAGGCGGCGGGGCCGTACCTCGACCAGCCGTCCGACCCGGACGACATCGACGACGACCTGCTCCGCCTGGTCTTCACGGCCTGCCATCCGGTGCTGTCCGCCGAGGCCCGCATCGCCCTCACCCTGCGCCTCCTCGGCGGCCTGACCACCGCCGAGATCGCCCGCGCCTTCCTGGTGCCCGAGCCGACGATCGCCCAGCGCATCGTCCGCGCCAAGCGCACGCTGGCCACGAAGAACGTCGCCTTCGAGGTGCCGTACGGCCCCGACCGTGCGGCCCGCCTCGACTCCGTGCTGGAGGTCATCTACCTGATCTTCAACGAGGGGTACGCGGCCACCGCGGGCGACGACCTGCTGCGCCCCGCCCTCTGCGAGGACGCCCTCCGACTGGCGCGCGTCCTGGCCCAGTTGATGCCCAAGGAGCCCGAGGTGCACGGCCTGGCGGCCCTGCTGGAGCTTCAGGAGTCGCGGGCGGCAACCCGCACGGGCCCCTCCGGGGAGCCGGTCCTGCTGCGGGACCAGGACCGCCGCCGCTGGAACCGCCTGCTCATCGCCCGGGGCTTCACCGCCCTCGGCCGCGCCACCGCCGCCGCGCACGGTGCCCCGGGCCCGTACGCCCTCCAGGCGGCCATCACCGCGTGCCACGCCCAGGCGTACACCTACGAGGAGACGGACTGGCCGAGGATCGCCACGCTGTACGGCCTGCTGGCCGCCCGGGCCCCGTCCCCCGTGGTCGAACTGAACCGCGCGGTCGCGGTCTCCATGGCCGAGGGCCCCGCCCCCGCCCTGGAGATCGTGGACGCCCTCGCCGCCGAACCCGCCCTGCGCGACTACCACTTGCTGCCGAGCGTGCGCGGGGGCCTGCTGCACAGGCTGGGCCGCACGGAGGAGGCCCGCGCCGAGTTCACACGGGCGGCCGGACTGGCCCGGAACGAGAGGGAGCGCGCACTGCTGCTGGCGCGGGCGGAGGAGGGTGACTGAAGGAGCGGGGAAGGGCGGAGCGGGAGGAGAGGCGGTCGTGAGGCCAGGGGTTGGGTGGGTGTGCGGGTGCCCGGGCTGCGGGGACGGGGTGTGGTCGGCTGCGGTGATGCGGTGACCTGTTGGGTGGCTGGGCGCGGTGGGTCGGTGGGCGCGGTGGGTCGTGGACGTCCGGGGGAGCCGTGGCCGGGCGACGGGGCGGTGGCGCGCTGGATGGGGGCGCTGCGTTCGCGCGGCGGCGGGTCGTGGGCTGCGGTGATGCCGCGAGGAGTTGTGCGCCTGAGCGTGGCGGCCCGCGAGGATGTCTGGGGAGCCTTTTCGACGGGCGCGACGGGCGCGACGGGTAGCGGCGGGGCTCCACGGGCCGCGACGGGCACGGAGGCCCGGCGACGGGGCGCCGAGGGGCTGGCAGTGGGGCGCCGAGGGTCGTGACGATGCCGGGGGCCGTGCGACCGGTCACCACGGTCCGCGGGCGGGGCGGCGGTGCCCCACGGCGCCCGCGAGGATGTCTGGGGAGCCTTGCGACGGGCGCGACGGGCGCGACGGGCGCGACGGGCGCGACGGGCGCGACGGGTAGCGGCGGGCAGCGGTGGGCAGCGGTGGTGCTGCGGTGGTGCTCCACGGGCCGTGACGGGGCGCCAAGGGTCAGGCGACGGGGCGTCGAGGGGCTGGCAGTGGGGCGCCGAGGGTCGTGACGATGCCGGGGGCCGTGCGACCGGTCACCACGGTTCGCGGGTGGGGCGGCGGTGCCTCACGGCGGCCCGCGCGGGTACTTAGGAGCCTCGCGATGGGCGCGATGAACAGCGGCGGGGCGCGAGCCGCGACGGCGTACCACGGGGCAGCGACGGGGCACGGAGAGCCGGCAACGGGGTGCCGAAGGCCCGGCGACGGGGCGCCAAGGGCCGCGGTGCCCGGAGCCGTGCCACCGGTCACCACGGTGCCGCGCGCGGGCGGCGGTGCCTGGGGTTTCAGTGGCCGCCCCGAAGGAGCCCCGCGAACTACGCCGGGTGGCCGATCAACATCGTCGGGGCACCGGCGACCCGGGTCAGGAAGACCGTCGCCGAGTTGCGCCCCTGCGGCTTGACCTTCTTGCGCAGTTCCTCCGGCTCCACCGCCGACCCCCGCTTCTTCACGGTGAGGATGCCGACCTCGCGCTCCCGCAGCAGCGCCTTCAACTTCTTCACGTTGAACGGGAGCCGGTCGGTGATCTCGTACGCGGTGGCGTACGGGGTGACATGGCGCCCGTCGGCGGTGACATAGGCGATCGTGGGGTCGATCAGCCCGCCCCGCAGCTCCTCGGCGACCTCGGCGACCAGATGGGCGCGGATCACGGCGCCGTCGGGTTCGTACAGGTACCGGCCCACCGGACGGACCGGGGGGTCGGGCAGCATGGTGTCGGGGGTGGCGCGGATGCCGGCCCCGGCGGGCAGCAGCATCGCCCGCCGCGCCCCCGGTGTCCCGTCCGCACGGAACCAGAGCACGGCCTCCTTCACGTCCCCACCGTCGGAGATCCACTCGGCCTCGGCCTCCGGGGGGATCGCCTCGTGCGGGATGCCGGGCGCGATCTTCAACGCGCCGAGCGGGGCCTTCAGCGCCGCCGACACCGCCCAGGACAGGGGCGGTGAGTAGGCCTCCGGGTCGAAGATCCGGCCGCGCTTGGAGGAACGCCGGGCGGGGTCGACGAAGACGGCGTCGTACCCGGCCGTGTCCACCTCCGTCACATCCGCCTCGCGCACCTCGACCAGTTCCGCGAGCCCGAGCGCGTCGGCGTTGGCGCGGGCCACGGCCACGGTCAGCGGGTCGCGGTCGACGGCGAGCACCCGGATCCCGGCGCGCGCGAACGCGATCGCGTCCCCACCGATCCCGCAGCACAGATCGGCGACGGACCGCACGCCCAGCGCACGCAAGCACTCGGCCCGGTACGTCGCCACGCTCGTCCTGGTCGACTGCTCGACCCCGTTCGGCGTGAAGAACATCCGCCCCGCGTCCGCCGCGCCGAACTTCGCCACCGCCCGCTGCCGCAGCCGGGCCTGTGCCAGCGCCGCCGAGACCAGTTCCGCCGGGTGGTCGCGGCGCAGCCGGGTGGCCACGGCCAACTCCCGGGCCGGCTCGGTGTCGCGCACCTCGTCGAGGAGGGCGCGGCCCTCGGGGGTGAGGAGGGGGGCGAGGAAGGTGGCGGGGTCGAGGTCGTTCACCGGGTCATTGTCGGTCAGAGGGCCGGGGCGGGGGCCAGGGGGAGGGCGGTGTGGGCCAGTCGGTGGATGGTCGGGGGACGGTGGCGGTGTCGGGGCGGGTGGAGGCGGGCCGCCCTGCGAGGATGCGGCGCCATGCGATTCGTACGACAAAATGATGTAAAGAGTGCGAAGTGGTCGATCGGGAGGGGGAGCGCGGGCGTCCGGGGTGGCATCGCGCTGCTCGCCCTCGCGGCCGTCGTGTCCGGGTGCGGCGGGGGAGGTGCCGAGGAGGCCTCGGAGCAGGGCTCCGCCGGGCGCCGAGGCGCCGCCGAGGCAGGGCCGACCACCGGGACCGCCGGGCCCGCCCACGGCCAGCAGCGCGGGCCGGGCGGGGCGCGGCAGCACGGTGGGCGGCAGCTCGACGCGCCCGCGGCCCGGGCGCTCGACGCGTACGCCGGGAAGGTGCGCCGGGCGCACGCCGCGCGGGTCGCCGCCGCGAAGCGCTGGGGGCTTGCGAGGGTGCCGCTGAGCGCGCCCGCGCCGCCGGCGGAGAAGCCGGAGCTGAGGACCCGCAAGGGGTTCGAGGTCGACGGTCATGCCGAGGACGGCCTCCCTCCGGTCTTCACCACCGTCCCCACCCGTCAGAAGGTCGTCTTCCTGACCATCGACGACGGCGCCGAGAAGGACCCGGCGTTCCTGCGGATGATGACCGACCTGCGGGTCCCGTACACCGCCTTCCTCAGCGACTACCTGATCAAGGAGGACTACGGCTACTTCGAGCGGATGCGGGACCGTGGCGTCGCCCTCAACAACCACACCCTCCGCCACCGCCATCTGCCCACGCTCTCCTACGCCGCCCAGAAGCACGAGATCTGCGGGATGCAGGACGTGATCGAGAAGCGGTACGGGACGCGGCCCACCCTCTTCCGGCCGCCGTACGGCAGCTACGACCGGGACACCCTCCGCGCCGCCAGGACCTGCGGCATCGAGGCCGTCCCCCTGTGGAACGAGGAGGTCTTCGTCGACCGCTGGGACTACCGCGAGTCCGACCGCGAACTCCGCCCCGGCGACATCGTCCTCAGCCACTTCCGGGGCACGTCCGACTGGAAGGGCACCATGCCCGACATGGTCCGCCGCTTCCTGAACCTGGTCACCGCCGAGGGGTACGCGGTGGCGAGGCTGGAGGACTACCTGTGAGGGCCGAGGGAGGCGGGCGAAGGGCGCACCGGAGGGGGCGCCGGGGGGCGCGCGTCCCACCGGCCCGTACGCCCGGCGCCCGCGCCCTGACCGCCCTCTCCGCCCTCACGGCCCTCGCCGCACTGCTCCTCGCCGGATGCGCGGCCGACGCCACCGGCTCGGCGCCGGGGACCGAAGCGCCGGGTCGGGGCCGGGACCCGGCGCGGGCACCGGCCCCGACGGCCCCTGCGCCCGGCGCGGGCGGGCCGGCGAACCACGGCCCCACGCCTCCCCACCCCCGCGCGCACCACCCCGCCCC